>NZ_LPVX01000005.1:0-204543 GCF_001613785.1 Thalassospira sp. MCCC 1A02491
GCGAACGGGTCGCCATTTCGTCAGAAGCCGAAAGGTTACGGTGTGCTACGTTAGCGGCATAGTTAGAAATAATATTAAGAGCCATTTTATCTCTCCTACATGGATAGCTCGTGGCGGCTTGGCCACCATCTGTTTTCGGTGTCATACCGAAAGCGGGTTTCGTGATCTTCCTGATCGTCAAGACCCAATTGAGTAGGAGAAATATACGTTAGGATGGGCTTCCTGTCCAGAAGATTCTTTAGAACAGGCTAATATCGAAATATCAACGGCTTAGTAAGAAAAATTTAATTGTATCTTGACGTTTGATACGCGCAAAAGGCGTAAAAAAATAACACTCAAAAGGAGAATATTCGACTCGATTTCGCCGCTGTGGTTGGGGAAACAAAAAAGGCGGCCCGAAGGCCGCCTTTCGAAGTATTTTATGCCGCCAGGATTACTGGAGCAGACGCAGAAGGTTCTGCGGCATCTGGTTAGCCTGCGCGAGCATGGCAACACCAGACTGAACCAGAATCTGCTTGGAGGTGAAGGCGGTCATTTCGGCCGCGACATCAAGGTCCAGCAAGGTGGAACGCGCTGATTCAGTGTTTTCCTGCGTGGAAGCAAGGTTCTGACCGGCAAAGTCCAGACGGTTCTGGGAAGTACCAACCGCAGCACGTGCGCGCTGCAAGTCATCAATTGCACGGGTCACAACTTCGACTGCGTTCTGAGCACCAGCCGCCGTATCAATGGCGTTTGTTCCCAGATCAGCAAGCGTTTCCTGGCCTGCACCGCCATCACCAAGGGCTTCTGAGTCAACCGAAGTCAGGTTGATCGACAGACGGTCATTTGCGGTGTTGCCGCCGCCAACCTGGAACTCGATGCTGTTTGCAAGCGTCTGACCATTGTCAGCAGCCATGCGAACAACGTTGGCCGTGGAGTCAATCGTGCCAGCCGCACCGAATGTTGCATCGGTACCAAAGTCGTTGGCACCAGCTGCACCCGCAGCAACGTGATCGATGGAAGCCGAGAAGTTGGTGTTGACCGAGAAGGTCAAGCCAAGTTCGTCGAAGTTTAGCGTCGCGCTTTCGCCGGCACCAATTGCGGTGGTACCACCTGTGGCAGCAAAGTCAGACACATCAATCGACTGTGTGCGGTCAGCAGCACCATCAATGGTCGTGGTAACGGTCATGATGACCTGGGTACCAAGCTGGTTGATGTTTACTTCAAAGTTGCTGTCATTGAGGTTGGTATTGGTGTCGGTAGCCCAATAGTTGTTGTCGGTAATGGCAAAGTTGTCAAAACCGGCAGCAGGAACAAGTGCTGCACCGCCCTGACCAGCAGCAAGATCGCCGAATTCGATTGCCACGTCACCACCATTGCCCAGCAACTGAATGCCGTTGAAGTTAGTTGAGGAGGCAATACGATCAATCTCGTCACGCAGTTCGGTGAATTCGTCGTTCAGGAAGCCGCGTTCGGTATCGGACAGGTTGCCAGAAGAAGACTGAACAGCCAGGGTTTTCATACGAACGAGGATGTCATCGATGGTTGCCATGCCGCCATCGGCGATCTGGAGCATCGAGTTGGCCTGACCAACGTTAACCGTTGCCGTTTTGAGTGCCTGGGTGGTTGCGTTCAGACGTGCGCCGATGGCCATGGAAGCGGCATCGTCACGTGCGGAAACAACACGGGTACCAGAAGACAGTTTGGACAGCGAACGGGTCGCCATCTCGTCAGATGCGGAAAGGTTACGGTGCGCAACGTTCGCAGCGTAGTTCGAAATGATATTGAGAGCCATATTGTAACTCCTACATGGATAGCTCTGGTGGACATGTCCACCAAAAGAGTCTGGCAAGCGCCAGTGCTGCAATTGCAGCCTGCACAGTCATCCTGACTGCACTAAGCAAAGCCTAGCTTTATCATGCTATACTTAAGGTTGATGTGTTGTCTATGAAAAACTTAAGCAACCATTAATGGGTACTTTTGATCATTAGTCATGAAAATGAAAAAGGGGGCGGTTATGACCGCCCCCTTTGTAAGGTCGATTAAGACTAAGTACGATGTTATCCCTGAAGCAGACGCAGCAGGTTCTGCGGCATCTGGTTTGCCTGTGCGAGCATGGCCACACCGGACTGAACCAGGATCTGCTTGGAGGTGAAGGCGGTCATTTCCGCGGCCACATCAAGGTCCAGCAGGGTGGAGCGTGCCGATTCAGTATTTTCCTGCGTGGATGCAAGGTTCTGACCAGCAAAGTCCAGACGGTTCTGATAGGTGCCGATATTGGCGCGCGCGCGTTGCAGGTCGTCAATTGCGCGTCCGATAACTTCAACAGCACTTTGTGCATTTGCAGCAGTATCGATCGCGTTGTCGGTAAGATCTGCAATAGAGTCCTGTGTGCCGGCGGAACCGGATCCAAGAGTCTCAGAGTCGACCGCGGTAAACGAAATTGCCAGACGATCATTTGCCGTATTGCCAGCGCCAACCTGGAAGTCGACGGTTTGTTGCAATTGCTGGCCGTTGTCGGCCGCCATGGTGACGACGTTGCCAGCAGCAGAGTCAAGACCGGAGCCATTGAAGTCCGTGTCGGTACCAAAGTCGGATGCGCCGGTGTTGTCAGCGCGGATTGCAGCGACCGAAGCCGAGAAGTTGGTGTTGACCGTAAAGGTCAGGCCGAGTTCATCGAAGTTCAGTGTCGCATTGTCACCGGCACCGATCGCGGTCGTTCCACCCGTGCGGTAATCAGTGATATCGATCGACTGGGTGCGGTCAGCGGCGCCATCAATGGTGCTGGTGACGGTCATGATGACCTGGTCGCCGGCGCCGTAATTGATGTTCACAGTGAAGCTGTTATCGGTCACGCCGCCTGAGTTGGCGTCCGTTGCCCAGTAGTTGTTGTCGGTGATGGCAAAGTTGTCGAAGCCGTTCACCGGAACAAGCGCTTCGCCACCCTGACCTGCGGCAAGGTCGCCGTATTCAAGCGCAACGTCACCACCATCACCGAGCAACTGAATGCCGTTGAAGTTGGTGGAGGAGGCGATACGGTCGATTTCCTCGCGCAGCTGAACAAATTCGTCGTTCAGGAAGCCGCGTTCGGTGTCCGACAGGTTGCCGGACGATGCCTGAACGGCCAGCGTTTTCATACGCACAAGGATGTTGTCGATGGTTGCCATGCCACCATCTGCAATCTGCAGCATCGAGTTGGCCTGGCCGACGTTAACCGTTGCCGTTTTAAGCGCCTGTGTCGTTGCATTCAGTCGGGCGCCAATCGCCATCGACGCTGCATCGTCACGTGCGGAAACAACACGGGTACCAGAAGAAAGCTTTGCAAGCGACCGTGTCGCCATCGTGTCCGAATTGGTCAAGTTGCGATGGGCGACGTTCGCTGCATAGTTGGAAATAATATTGAGAGCCATTTTTTTCCTCCTACACGGATAAGACTGAATGGCCCGGCCATTCGATCTCTCGGCTACATTGCCTTGTGGAACATCAAAGCAATGCGCGTGCCAGTTATGCTAGGCAAAAATTACAGGTCATGCTGCACGGAGTATTTCTCGTTCGGCAGAATATGCTGCCAGGCGACCTGACGGCCGGTATCGACAAGAATGGGGGCGCGCAGGTTGGTTGACATCGTGATGCCCTGGCCGCCCGGTGCGCTGCGGATCGTCACAACCATCAGAATGGCCATGTCCGCGCTGTCAATCGCCAGGCTTTTTTGCGCATTCGTAAGGTCTTTTTCTGCGTAGACGCCGCTTTCCATATTATAGGGTGCGACGATGAAGGACAGATTGGCGTCCGTCAGGCTTTGATACAGTTTGAACTGATCAAGCGACGTGTTCGGGATATTCGCCAGACCGAAGACATGATGTTCAGGAAAGCCAAGAAGGCCAACCGGCATATAAATGCCCTTGTCCCAACTGAATTCGATATCGCCAAAGCGTGTTTCCACTGTGACGGATTCAGGTGTTCCGTTTTCGGCGACGTTTTCGGTATCCATTCCCGTTATACTCCGGCGGTCGAAAAGTTCTGTCTGCTTGCACGTTATGCGCTATTAAGCGGACAAAACAGTTAAAGAAGCAATTAAATATCGAGGCCCAGCCCCCATTAACATGCTTGCAATGGCAGATCAGAATTCAAAAGATGCTTCAGGCAAGATATCAGAAAGATCGCATTCTTTCAAAAACTTGCAATTGAATGTTCCCCCGAATTCCCCGTCATCTCAAAGAACAACCGCACTTTTCGAAACCTTTGCCACCATCCGTGAACCCGGAATGATCGCCCGGATGTCGTGAAGCAGTGCCATGTTTTCGAAAATAGCGGTTGTCATCACATTCATGTTAATGAGGTCTGACCCGTTGAATAATCAACGCAAATAGTTAGCCAAAGATAAATCTGACGCCCGCGAAATGGCAATAAAGCTTGCCTGCAGGGCAGTTTCATACTGCGACAGTTCGGCAAGGGTCAGCGGCACGTCAACAGTTTCAATGTCACTGATCGCCTGGGCAGCAAAAACCTTGAAGTCCTGATGGCGTGTTTCAAACCGTTCGACATTGGCGATATCAAGCCCGATCTGGCCCTGAACATTAGGCAGATCGTTGATGGCTTCGTTGATAAAGCCGATCGCAACCGTCATTGCATCCTGATCTTCGGTGCCGGCTGCAATGCCAAGCCCCTGAATCAGTTTCTGGAATGCCGGATTGTCGGCCAGAATGCCATAAGAGACGTTGTATTGTTCATCGACACGCACTTCGAGGATTTGCTTGTCGCCATCATAATAATCGGCATCCGGACGCGGGTTCGGGATCTTTTCCATCCCCAGTTTGGTCAGGAAATCACCCGCACCGCTTTCGGTGATCGTGATTGTTCCGTTGCCGACATTTTCGATATTGAGCAACGGATTGCCTTCACCGCCAAAACCGCGCAGCGATGCAATCGCGCCATTGGTAGTGACACTGTTGATGGCATCGAGAATATCGTCAATGTCATCGGTCGCAGCGTTATAGTTGACGTTGGTTGTTACACTGTTGCCATCAACATCGGTACTGACGATCTGAAGCTGTCCGGTGGTAACGCCAAGTGCGGCAAGGGTCGTCGTGCCGGTCAGCGCGACGTCAAGGTTGCTCATATAGTTGTCGGGCGCGCCGATCTTGTCGATATCGACAGCCGGGTCTTCGGAACGGCCACCGGCAAACAAATAGCGCCCGTCAAGATTGGTGTTGAGCAGGTTGGCGATCTGCTGCAAGGCCTGTTCGGCCTCGTCCATGATGTTGACGTCGTCGGCCTGCTGGGCCGAACTTGCCTGAATAAGCAGTGTCTTCATCTGGGTTGCAATTTCCAGCATGCTGTCAACAGCCGTTTCCATGCTTTGCAAACGCAGCTTGGCCTGTGTCGTGTTGCGCAGATACTGCTCGGTACGGGTATATTCGCCCTCAAGATTGAGCAGGCGCTGCGCACTGTCGGCAATACCGGCATAGTCGCGCGATTTATAACCGCTCGATGCCTGGTTCTGCAAATCCGTTACCTTGGCCGCGTTCCGGATGGCCAGATCCGACAACAAGGTATGGTTTGTATAGGTTGCGACACGAGATACCATGATATCCTCACTTCATAAGCCGCAGTTTAAACTGCATTGAGCAATGCATCAAACATTTCATCAACCGTAGAGATCACCTGGGCTGATGCTGTATAGGCGCGCTGGAAGATGATGAGGTCTGACATCTCTTCATCAAGGTTGACGCCTGCTTCGTTTTGGATGCGGGTGCTCAGATCCGTGACCAGTCCGGACTGGAATTCATAGGAGCTTGCAGCCACCTTGGTCTTGGTCGCAGCGGTTGCAACGATGCCGGCTGCATAATCGGTCAGCGACGTGCGCTCACCAGACAGACCGTCGGTTGCTTCGAAATCGATATCGGTGCGTTCAAAGGTGTGGCTTAGCGAAAGGGCCGCGCTGTTGTCGCCTTCATGGACACCGAACTGAATGCCAAGCCCAAGCACCGTGGTCAGGGCGTCCGCATTCGGCAGGCCGCTGTCGGTGAAATAGAATGCATCGCCATCGGCATCGGTGACGCTAAGCTTGTAGCCACCGATCTGGCTGTCAAACACGACTTCGGCGGTAATGTTGTTATCGGTCAGGGTCGCGCTGTTATTGATCGCATCGGCGATATCCTGAAGCGAAGATGTGCTGTCATAGGTGATGTTGACATCGGTGAACTCGCCACTGACCGTAAGGGTATAGTTCAGGGGCGGCGGCACCAGCGGACCTAGGTTGGGAATGGCATTGTCGGGATTGACCACTGCGGTCGTGGTTTCATAGGTGTCGGCATTCATCTGACCGCGCACAATACGTGACGGGTCGTTCTGAATGGCCGAGGAAACGCTCATATTCCCGGAAAGGTTCGGCTGGTCCTCTGTCAGGCCAAGCTTGCTTGACAGAGCACCGGAATCGGTAACCGTCAAGTTGGCGTTATATTCAATGACAAGACGATAGCGATCACCATCCTCGACGATAAAGGCTGTAGACTCTGAATCCGCGACGGTCATGCCGGCCCCCTGCAGGGCCGTACGGATATTGTCACGGATGTCTTCAAGGGAATCTGTTGCCGTGTAATTGACGGTGACCCCGCCAACCAGCACGCCGGACCCTGCCGAGATCGTAAAGGAATTGGCCGTAATATTCAGCGCGTCGGTCGAACTGCGTTGTGCGGACGTCGTAATGGTGTCCGACTGCTTGACGGTCGCGATAAAGTCGTTCAGGCCGAAATAGTGCGACATGCCCTGTTTGCGACCGTCACCGGTGGTGATCTGACTGTCCATTTCGTTGATGGCAACACGGTTGCCATCTGTGCCTTCGATGACAAGCTTGTTGTCAATCAGTGACGCCGTCAGATAGCTGCCTGCATCAGAGTTGTTAATGGCATCAACAATGCCCTGAACTGTCGCCGGGGTCGTCGGCAATGCGATATCGGCCCAGCTGTCACTTGCGACAAGTTGCCCGTCGGCGTCCAGTGCCGCCACGCGAAACGCGCCGGTTGCAGTCAGCGGATCACTGGCTGCGACGATACGGTTACCGGAAAGGTTGGCTGGGGGCGGGAATGCGGTGCCTTTGTTATGCTCTTCATTCAGGGCATCACGCAATTCGCCGGCAAGTTCGTTCACCTGATCGTTGATGGCCGGGATTTCAGCATCACGCATTTCAAACAGGCCCTTCAGCGTACCGGTACGCAGGGTGTCCGTGATGTCTTCACCGTTTAGGGTGATACCGGAACCACCGGTTCCAGGTTCGAAGCCGGCCGTTTGGGTAAAGGTCAGTTTGTTGGGCGTGCGATCAAGCAGGGTATTTGCACCCGCAGCCGAATAAATCACCATCGAACCGTCGCTGCGGCTAAACGTGGTGATATCAATGATCTTGGATAGCGCGTTGAGTTTCTGGTCGCGCTGGTCTTCAAGCTCGGTGGTCGGCTGGCCAAGGTTCTTGAGGCGGATGATGCCGGTATTCAGATCGGCAATCTGGCTGAGCAGCGTATTGGCGGAATTGACCTCGTCCGTGATCTGGTCGTCGATGTCATCGCGCATATCCTGAAGCTGGCTTGACAGCTTCTCGAAGGATTCAACAACCTGAATGGCGCTCTCGATGGCCTCGATCCGGGGTGAATTCTGGTCCGGGGTGACGCCAAGCTGTTCAAACGCGTCTGCAAGATCGTTGATGCGCTGACTGATCGCTGCATCAGACTGAACCGTGCCAAACAGCGTCTGGACACGCTGGAAAAACTCGTAGCGCGCTTCTTCGCGACCGGCTTTGCCCAGTTCACCGCGAACTTCGCGCAGAAGGCCTTCATTGACGTTGCGATAGATGTCGGCGATCTGGGACCCGGCACCCGTGCCATCGAGTGTCAGGGTTTCCTGCCCGGCAATCTTTTTGGAATAGCCTTCGGTATTCACGTTCGAAATGTTCGAAGACGTGATGGCTATGCGTGCCTGGGCCGTGTTGAGGCCGGAAATCGCAGTATTGAGTGCCTGGGTCAGTGACATGATACGCGCCTTTACACTTAGAGCGTTTCATTGACGCTGTATGCGCCGCCGGATTTGTTCAATGTACGCCCGTAACCGCCAAGCGATGCCTTGCTGGTCTTCGCCGACCGGTTATAGGTGGTGCAGTCTTCCTTGGCCTTGTCATTTACAGCGCGGACAATGGCCTGAACGACACGTTCATTGGTCGCCTTTGCTGCCTGGAGTGCCGTCATGTTGCGACGGGCGGCTTCCTGGAACTCGGCCTGGAGTTCACGCAGTTCAGCGCGGTCTTCTTCGGGCATGGCACGAAGTTCTTCACCGCGGCCGCGCAATTTCACGACCAGCTGCTCATACTGCATCGACAGGGCAGATTTTTCCGACAGGAACTGCTCATATTCGCCGCGTGACAGCGTCCGCAGCCCCGTGGTTTCACGTTCCAGCAGGGACATGAGGTCATAGGTGACGCTTTTCAGTTCTGTAACCAACTCTTGAGTGGTCATTTTTTACCCCTCCTGGATTTTGAGGATCTCGCGTGTGACAGCATCTGCAATTCCGATGCCACCTGCGCGGGTCATTTCTTTGGCATATTCATCAACCAGCATGGAGCGCATCATCGTTTCGCCGTGACCACCACCAAACATTTCGTTGGTTTCGATCCCGGAAAACATGTGGCTCAGCATTTGGCCGAGGAACATGGATTCAAATTCTTCACCGGCTTTGCGGGCTTCGGCTTCGGTCTTGATGTGACCATCCGTAAGCGAATTCATCCGCGCGGCCATATTGTTCTGGGTGCCGTATTGTGCGCTGGCCTGGGCCTGCGCCATCAGGGCAGTTGCGCCGTCGGTCATCATCACATCACCTCGATTTCGGCCTGAAGGGCGCCCGACGTCTTGATCGCCTGCAAGATGGTGATCATGTCGCGCGGCCCGACGCCAAGGCTGTTAAGACCATTGACCAGTTCCTGAAGGCTGACACCGCCATCCATGATGCCAAGCTGATTGTCTTCGCCTTCGTCAACCGCAACATTGGTGCGATCAACCGTCTGGGTGGTGCCGGTCTGCGAGAAGGGCGACGGCTGGGAAACCTGTTGGGTTTCGGTGACCCGGATGGTCAGATTGCCTTGGGCAATGGCAACGCGGTTGATCCGGACATTTTCACCCATGACAATGGTGCCGGTATTTTCGTCAATCACCACGCGGGCAATCTGGTCAGGTTCAACACGCAGCTGTTCGATATCGGTCAGCAGCGAAACCACATTCTGATTATAGCGTTCCGGGATGCTCAGTCGCACGGTGCCCGGATCGCTCGGGCGGGCGGCGACTTCGCCCAGATAGGCATTAATTGCATCCGATACGCGGCGCGCAGTGGTAAAATCAGGGTTGCGCAAGACAACAGACATGTCCTGCATGGAATTCAGGTTGAAATCGATTTCGCGTTCAACAATTCCGCCATTGGCAATGCGGGCCGAGGTCGGAACACCTTTGACAACCGTTTCGGCATTGCCGCCGGCCGAAAAGCCGCCAACCGCCAGATTGCCCTGGGCAACGGCGTAAACTTCGCCATCCGCACCCACCATCGGGGTCACAAGAAGTGTACCGCCCTGAAGGCTTTCAGCCGTACCGATTGCACTGATATTGACGTCGATGCGCGAACCCTGACGGGAAAATGGCGGCAGGGTCGAGGTCACCATAACAGCAGCGATATTGTCAGAATCAAGGTCGTCGATCTGATCGCGCACATTGATGCCAAGACGTTCAAGCATGGCCACAAGGCTCTGACGGGTGAAGTCGGCATCGCCAAGATCATCACCGGTGCCGTTCAGGCCAACCACAAGACCGTAACCAACCAGCATGTTGTCACGTACGCCTTCGAAATCGGCGATATCCTTGATACGTGACTGGGCCTGCGCCGGTGCAGTGCCAAACTGCAAGACGGCGAACAAGCCAAGTGCGACGACCATTGTCGCTTTGCGTGCTGTTTTGCCAAGACCTGTGATCATATTCTCAATTCCGCTTTGACGTGGGATGCAACTGCATCCGGCAAATGGTGCGATTGAAGATGTGAACCGCGTATGTCAGCTGTTTTGCGAAAATCATGCCAAGTGAGGCTTTCCGCGCGCTATCGGACCAAGCCCGCAGAAAATGGCGGCAAAACATGTCCATATGCAGATATGGGCGTGCGCCGGGGCGATTGTTTCGTCCAACCCGGCATTTTTTTCCCGTTGCGCGCGTCCCGCGATTGAGGGAGACTCCACTTTTCCAGTGAACTGAACGGTAAACGGTTATGTTCAGTCTGGCGAACAGGGCGCGCAATGCCGACATGGCAGAAACCGGGTGCCTGTTTGCGATAATGAATATGATCTTACCACAACGAGACGGATACGGGTCATGAAGGTTAGCGGATCCAAAGCAACCGGGACGAGCGGAACATCACGCAAAAAGGCGTCAGGGTCATCTGGCGGCAGCGGTTTTGCCGATACCATGCGTTCGCTTGACTCGTCGGGCGATGCCGGCGGTTCTGTCGGTGTCCACAGTACGGGCAGTGTCAGCGCCCTTGATGCCCTGCTTGCACTTCAGCAAAGCGGGGATGCATTGGACTCCCCGCGCAAGGCCGCCGTGCTGCGTGCCAAAAGTCTGCTGGAACAGCTTGAAGCTGTTCGGGACGGTTTGCTAAGCGGGGCGCTTTCTGGTCCGCGTCTCAAGCAACTTGTCGGTCTGATGGATCAACAGCGCGAAATGATTGATGATCCTGAACTTTCCGCGGTTCTCGATGAGATTGACCTGCGGGCACGGGTCGAACTTGCAAAACTTGAGGTTTCAGGCCTGATCTGACTGTTTAATTTACAGTATTTTTCAGCTGAAAATCGCAGTTTTCTGCCCGTTTGGTGGCAATTTACGATTTATTTGTTCAATCGGCTTGCACCACCCGCTGGCTCCCTCTATATTGCCGCGCGATCGATGAGTCCTGTATAGAGGGCATACATGACTATCACACTACCACCTGACTATCGTCCTGCTGAGGACGAAGAGTTCATGAACCCGCGCCAGCGGGAATATTTCCGGCAGAAACTTCTGACCTGGCGGGCAGAACTTCTGCACGAATCTTCGGAAACATTAGCGAACCTGCAAGATGGCGGGCTGCAAGAACCTGACCTGACCGACCGTGCGTCGGCTGAAACGGACAGGGCGCTTGAGCTTCGCACTCGTGACAGGGCGCGCAAGCTTATTTCAAAAATTGATGCTGCTTTGCGTCGAATTGAAGACGGGTCATATGGTTACTGTGAAGAAACCGACGAGCCGATCAGCTTGAAAAGACTTGAAGCTCGTCCAATTGCAACCCTGAGCATTGAAGCCCAGGAACGCCACGAACGGATGGAGCGCACGCGTCGCGACGACTGATCGCGCCGGGTGACCAAAAGATCAGGAGCCGCAAAGTCGGCCCTTACCATGTAACATCATGGTCTTGTGGGAGATTACTGGTTAGGGATAACCAAATTCAAAAGCCCGGCCCTTTGGCCGGGCTTTTCCCGTTTTTGAACCGGACGCAAAAAAAGACCGCCGGCAAAGGGCGGTCTTTTCGGATGTCGTGGTCGTCTTTTGTATCCTGCCTGACAGGAACCCGGGAATGCGGATCAGACAGGGATCATAGACGCTGCCTTAGAACGGCAGAATGATATCAAGCACTTCGCTGCCATAGCGCGGCTGCTGGACATCAGAAATGGTGCCGCGTCCGCCGTATGAAATGCGGGCTTCGGCGATCTTGTCATAATTGACTTCGTTGGCCGAACTGATATCGGCAGCGCGGATGACCCCGGCAATCTGGACTTCGCGGACTTCGCTGTTTACCCGGATTTCCTGACGCCCGTGGATGACATAGTTTCCGTTAGGCAGGATCTGGATCACGATGGCTGCAACGCGAAGATCGATGGCTTCGGTTCGGTCAAGCGACCCGGTGCCACGGTTGGACGTGTTGCTATCCATATTGAACATGTTGCTCGGATCGATCGTCTCGGGCAGAACTTTGGTGAATTCGGACTCAAGCCCGAACAGGTTCGGGACTGCCAGGTCTTCGCTGTTGGTGCGCGACCGGGTTGTGGTGTTGGCCAGTGCCGCACTGTCAGACATGTCGACAACAACGGTCAGGATGTCGCCAACCTGATTGGCGCGCTGATCCTTGAAGAATGACCGTGCCCCGGCCCGCCACAGCGAGTTCGGGTTGCTTTCGGCAAGTTGCGGTGCAGGCATCGGCAGGCTGACCGGGCGATAGCTTTCCGACTGGGTCGGATTGTCGATCGAGGACAGTTTCGGCGGTTCGCCGACTTCCGAAAGACGTTTCATCGCATTGCAGCCCGAAAGCAGCGCTGTTGCGCCGATCAGGCCGGTGACAAGCGCAAGGCGCCGCCAAGAATTCTGTGTGGTTTTACTAGGCATGGGGTCCTCCTGGGTTCCTGCGCCTATTTACGCAAGGATCATGCCAGTTCGCATGCCCTGATCTGGGAAAAGCTTGCCGGGTGGTGCAGGGACAACGGGGCAGGAGACGACGGTACGGGGAGTGCGGAGTAGGTGCGCCCTATTGCGACATGGCGGGCAGGGCGCGGACTTCGTTTTCGGCAACAACTTCAACCTGGATGGTTTTGTTGCTTGATTGATTGACCACGCGGATCACGTCCCCTTTTGACCCGTTTTCAAGCGCCTTGCCGCGAGCGGTCAGTGACATGTTTGCCGTGACCAGCCGGATGGTCACCAATGCACCGCGGCGCACCAGGATCGGATTGGTCAGATCGCGGAACAAAAGCGGCTCGTTCGGTGTGCCGGCCCGCACAACTTCCTTGCCGATCACATCATTGATATCGCGGATCGCCCCGGACGGAACGCGTTCGGATCGGAAATCACGATATTCGACCTGGTCAGGGCGAATGATCTGGCCGCGTGACACCGGTTCGACCAGAACCGGCACGGATGACAGCGGGTAATATTTGCCGCTGATGCGATATGTGCGTTGCTGGGCTGTTTGCGCGGCCGCCGTGACGCTGGCGACAAAACGCTGGGTGCGCGAATTGACTTCAAGTGCGGTCACATCAACATTGTTCAGCGCATCAACCGGCAGATGGATCTGGAAATTCTCGCTCGACAGGTCAACGGTGAATGGACGCTGGATGCCATGGTCAACCAGGGCGATTTCAACCGCATCGCGGATTTCATCAATGGTGATGATCTGGCTTGCGCGTGTTACCAGAACCTGATCGGCGGTGGTGCGCGGACGCCAGTTGATATTGTGGCGCTGGGCGATGCCATAAAGCCAGCGGTAATCAAGAACAACCTGCTTGCCCGGTTGCGGCGCATGGGCAACGGCGATATCGGCCTGTTGCGGATCAATGCCGGTAAACAAATCCCCCAGCGTCACATACTGTCCTTCGACCAGCGCATCTGGTTTCAGAAGGATGTTGGCTTCGAGTTGCTGGCTGTTATTGCGCGAATTGCCACCGTTCGAGGATTGCGCAAAGGCCGTCCCGACCGGAACAATAAGCGACATAATCGCGAGCGAGAGGATTATTTTCTTTATTTTCATGCGCCTAGGGTCAGGGCCTGTTTGTTTTCGTGTGACAGTCAATCAGGTTTGCGCTGACTTAAAAAGCAAAACCGCAAAAAAGATATGATCTTTCGGGATATTGCGACCAGTCAACCCGTACCGATCCGACCGGCTTTGCAGACAGCCATTATGTTTGAAAACCCGGTTTTGTTGCCGTATTCGGGGCGTTGCCGGGCAACGTACCCGGGGCTTGCAAACATAACGGTTGCCATTGCATCGGATGGCATCGGATCGGGCCACTATAGCATGGAACAGTATACGTGGCGTAAATACAGTTTGCGCAAGTACGCGATGGATCAGACCGCGACTTGCGCACACAAACTGCATTACCGATATCGCGAAATTAACGCAGGTTACTGACTGCGCTCATCATTTCGTCGGTCGTGGAAATGGATTTGGAATTCATTTCATAGGCACGCTGTGCCTTGATCAGGTTGGTGATTTCCTGAACCACGTTGACGTTCGATGATTCAAGATATCCCTGCTGGACCGTACCATATCCGACATCACCCGGTGCGCCGGTATTGGCCTGACCCGATGCCTCGGTTTCAAGGAAAAGGTTGTCACCCAGCGCATCAAGACCGGCCGGGTTGATAAAGGTTGCAAGCTGGATCTGGCCCAGATTGGAAAGCGCGACCTGACCATCGATCTCGGCATAGACTTCGCCGTTGGTATTGATGGTCACGGATGTCGCGTTGCTGGGCACGGTGATGCCGGGCTGAACCGCATAGCCATCCTTGGTAACCAGCGCACCATTGGCATCAAGTTTCAGCGTACCGTCACGGGTATAGGCGGTTTCACCACTTGGCAGGTCGATCTGAAGATATCCGCGGCCCTGAATGGCGATATCAAGTTCGTTTTCCGTCAGGGTCAAAGTACCCTGACCCATATAGCGGCCGATTGCCGCGGTCTTGACACCCAGACCGACCTGGACGCCGGTGGGCACAATGGTGCCGGTATCAGATGACGGTGAACCGGCACGGCGCAGATCCTGATACAGCAAGTCCTGGAATTCGGCGCGCTGGCGTTTATAGCCGGTGGTGGTCATGTTGGCGATGTTGTGCGATGTGACGTCCACGTTGGTGGACTGGGCCTGCATCCCCAAAGCACCGATATCAAGTGACCGCATCTGTCTTCTCCTTGGCTTGCGCTGTTTGTGCGCTTAATTTCCGTAAAAGGGGTTCAGCGACCGGATCAGGCGCGAACATCCCCGAGTTTGCTGATCATGTTACGCATGCGCTCGTTCTCGCTTTCAAGAGAGCGGGTAACAGACTGATAGGTCCGCAAAACGTCGATCATCTGCGTCATGGCGCTGATCGGATTGACGTTTGATTTTTCAAGTGCGCCCTGAACAATTCCGGCATTGTCGACTTGCTGAATGGTTACTTCCTGCGGGTCACCGGCTTGCAGACTTGGTGCGCGATATAATGTATTCCCCGTCACAATCATGCGCTGGACGTTATCAACCGATACGACCTGCAATTTGCCGATCTGGCCGATATCGGTCGAAACGGTGCCATCGCCCTTGATTTCAATCTGGCCATCCGCCTGATTGAAGAAAAGCGGCTGACCGGCATCGCTCAGAACAGGATAGCCATCATTGGTGATCAGCTGCCCGCCCGGATCCAGCGTGAAATTGCCGTTGCGCGTGTATTGAACGCCCGACGGGGTTTCGACGGCAAAGAACATGTCCGGCTGGCTGAGTGCGACATCAAGCGGGCGGTTGGTATGTTCAATATTGCCGACCGTTGTATTACGATATTGGGAAATGTCCTGAACAAGGGAAATTTCACGTTCGCCGCGGAACGGAGCGTCTTTGTTTTTCGCAATCCAGTCGGTGAACATCATGCGCTCTTCTTTGTACCCGGTCGTGTTCATGTTCGCCAGGTTCTGCGAAATGTTGTTCATCATGCTGCGAAGTGTCTTCTGACGAGACAGCGCGATATATGAAACGTTTTCCATAGTCAGTATCCCATTTGGGGGCAGTGATTTGCCCAACACAAATGCGAAAGCCGTGCCAGAGTTGTTAAATATATGAAAATAAACAATTAAATTTGACTTCGGCATTTGTTGCCGGGGTGGATTTCACCATGTCTGGCAGAAACTGCCGTGATCAGGACGACAAGCAGGACAAAGTTTTCCGGGTGGCCGCGCGGCAGTTCTTTCCGGTGTCGCCCGGATGTCGCCCGGAAAGGGGCAGGAACGGGATCGGGGATTTGTTTGTCCGGGCCTGCTCAAATCAGCAGGAACGCATGCCCATATTGCGGGTAGCGGCCAGATGGTGTGGCCAAATGGCGCCTTAAGACTGCGCGGTCAGATGGGCCGGGTGTCGCGTTGGGTGATCGAACGCAGGTGTGATTATGGCATCGTCCCTTACGGCATCGTGGTCGATTGACAGTCCTATGGTCGCATCAGGTCATCGGGCTCCCGGTCGGGATGGCATGGAATTGTTGGTCGCTATGCTTGACCTTTTGGCGATGGCAGTGACCGACCGGCAAATTTCACCTGATGACGGCTTTGACAGGCGAAATGACAAAGCCGAACCACGGGGCCGAACAATGGTGCAACTCGTGGTCTAAGCTATGGGAAACGAAACGGATTTTTAACGTGATAGCGTTATGGCTGGTATTCCGGCACAGTGTTTGCTGGATATAACGGCATAACTTCAAGCGCAGGAATTTGCGAAGCTATGGGCGACGACGTCGACGAAATCGATATGGATGAAGGTGGTGGTGGCCGCAGCAAGAAGATGCTTGTTGTGGTGATCCTGCTTGTGTTGCTGCTTCTTGGTGGTGCAGCGGCGGCCTATTTTACCGGGCTGCTGCAGCCGGTGATTGATATGCTGACCGGCGGTGACGGTGCGCAGACCGAAGAGGTGATTTCCGAAGATTCCATCGAAGAAGCACCGGGCGTTCCCGAGAATGTCGGCTTTGTGGATTTGCCGGAAATTCTGGTCAACCTCAATACTGGCGCAGGCAAGCAAAGCTATCTGAAAATTCGTGTCAGCCTTGAAGTTGCCGATCAGGCAATGCTGCCGCAGGTCGAACAGATGATGCCGCGCATTGTTGACAATTTTCAGGTCTATCTTCGGGAATTGCGGCCCGAAGATCTGTCGGGCTCCGAAGGCATGTTCCGGTTGCGTGAAGAATTGCTGATCCGGGTCAGTGCGGCGGCAAAGCCTGCAAAAATTAACGACGTTCTGTTTAAGGAAATGCTGGTACAATAAGCCTGTACCGGCGCGAATGCCAAAATCAGGAAGCAATCGCTGATGGCTGATGAAGAAGATGATGATGCACTCGCCGCTGAATGGGAAGCCATGGCGGGTGGAGATGACGAGGGTGGAGACGACGGCGGCGAGGATATGGCCGCCGAATGGGAATCCATGCTCGGCGATGACGATGAAGACGACGGCGGCGGCGATGACATGGCCGCCGAAATGGGCGGCGGTTCTGCGCGTGTTCTGAACCAGGACGAAATCGACAGCCTGCTTGGTTTTGACGATGGTTCTGGTGCGGGTGACCAGTCGGGCATCCAGGCGATCATCAACTCGTCGATGGTGGCCTATGAACGTCTGCCGATGCTCGAAGTCGTCTTTGACCGCCTTGTGCGTATGATGTCGACATCGCTTCGTAACTTCACATCCGACAACGTCGAAGTGTCGCTTGATAACATCCTGTCGCTGCGTTTCGGTGATTATCTGAACTCGATCCCGCTGCCTGCGATGCTTGGCGTGTTCAAGGCGGAAGAATGGGACAACTACGGGCTTCTGACGGTTGACTCGGCCCTGATCTATTCGATCGTGGACGTGCTGCTGGGCGGGCGTCGCGGTACGGCGGCAATGCGTATTGAAGGCCGCCCCTATACCACGATTGAACGCAACCTTGTCGAACGGATGATCCATGTGGTCCTTGGGGACCTTTCGGCTGCGTTCGATCCGCTGAGCCCGGTGACCTTCCGGTTTGAACGACTTGAAACCAACCCGCGTTTTGCCACCATTGCCCGTCATGCCAACGCCGCCATCGTGGCCAAGTTGCGCATCGATATGGAAGACCGTGGCGGGCGGCTTGAACTGCTGATCCCGTATGCAACGCTCGAACCGGTTCGTGAACTTCTGCTTCAGATGTTCATGGGTGAAAAGTTCGGCCGTGACTCAATTTGGGAAAACCACCTCGCAAACGAACTGTGGCAGACCCATGTTAACCTGTTAGCAGTGCTGGACGAACAGGTGATGTCACTTGGGGATGTGCTCAATCTTGAAGTTGGCAACCGTCTGGTTCTTAATACCAGTCCGACCTCGCCGGTTGAGGTTCGGTGTGGCGATGTCCCTCTGTTCAAGGGCATGATGGGACGTAAAGGTGATCGTATCGCCATTCAGGTGCGTGATCGTGCGCGCATAACCGAGGAAGACAAGTGATGGACTTCGCGTTCTACCTGGATCTTTTGATGATCGTCCTGCTGGTGGTGACGATCGTCTATGCGATCATTTTGAACCGCAAGCTCGCGGCCTTCCGCCGCAGCCGTGAAGACATGCAGAATTTCCTGACCGCCTTTAACGCGGCCAATGAACGGGCTGAAAGCTCGATCACCGCCCTTAAGGACATGGCGGAACAGTCTGGCGAAAAACTGCGCGAAAATATCGAAAAGGCCAGCGGCCTGAACGAAGATCTGAGCTTTATGGTCGACCGCGGCGAAAGCATTGCCAACCGCCTTGAAAAGGCTGCCAGTGACGCCAACGCGGTTCGCCGGTCCGGCGTTTCGGGGGCGGCGGCTTCTGCCGGTGCGGGGGCTGGTGCATCTGATGGCGCGCGTGCCGGCAAGTCTGGCGGTGCCGGACTTGGGGGCATGATCGGCGGTGGTGCGGATCGTCCTGATGTGATTGATGATCGTGATCGTGTCGGTGTTGAAACGCGCGCCGAGGAACTGGCTGCGCGCATGGTTGGCGAATTTGAACGCAGCGGCAATGCCATGGCCGATCGTGATGACGGATCGCGTCCGGCATCGGCTGGCAATGGTTCGGGAAGTTATGGCGACGGCAATGGCGGGTCTGATCTGTATGATCAGGACGAGGATGCCGGTCGTTCAGAGGCCGAGCGCGAGCTTCTCGCAGCCTTGCGCTCGGTTCGATAAGAGACGGAATTTGGCCGGGATTGCGGTTCCGGTCTTGAGATCATGACATTTCTTTATATCTAAAGAGTGATCGGTCATTCTGACAGAATAAAGATAGTTCGAGCGTGAAGGAGCATGGGCACAAGGTGCCGCATTGCTTAGGTGAATAGATGTCTGGTGTGCGTATCTTGCCATTGGTTGTCCTGGTTGGGCTGATGGTGTTGTCAATGCGGGTGGTAAACCTGTTTTCCGGCGGCGGGGAAGTTGCGACAACTTCTGAGTCCCAGCCTGCTGGTGTCAGCATGGTCCAGATGGCACAGGCCCAGGCACCGGCACCGACCCCGGGTGCAACTCCGGAAGGCCAGGGGGCAGATGTGTCTGCTGCGGGTCCGGGGCTGGATGATCCGGCCGGACTGACGATGGAAGGAACCCCGCTTGAAGGTGAAGGCGGCCCGAACGATATCGCGCCGACCCTTGGCGGTGACCCGACCCTGTTCACCCAGGAAGAGATTGATCTGCTTCAGAATCTGTCGGTGCGTCGTGGCGAGCTTGACCGCAAGGAACAGCGTCTTGATGAACGCGAAAGCCTGATTGCCGCCGCCGAAGCCCGGATTGATGCCAAGATCGAAGAAATGAAATCCTTGAAAACGGCCATCGAAGGACTGGTCGAAACCAAGGAAGCCCAGGAAGATGATCGGATCAAGAAACTGATCAGCGTCTATGAAAAGATGAAGCCCAAAGACGCGGCCAGGATCTGGAACGATCTGGATATGGATATCCTGTTGCAGGTTGCCCTTGGCATGCGCGAAGCCAATACTGCGGCGGTTTTGTCGCAGATGACGCCGGAACGCGCGCGGGCATTGACAGCCGAACTGGCATATAAGCAAGATATCAATATGCTGCCATTGCAATAGGGCAAACGAGAAGACGTTGGGGTGGATCTTCGCCTGTTTCAAGTGAAGAACCAGCCAAAATTTCGAGAATAGTCAATGTGATGAGATGATTTGATCTCTGGTTAAAAAC
Organism: Thalassospira sp. MCCC 1A02491; assembly: GCF_001613785.1. NCBI lineage: Bacteria > Pseudomonadati > Pseudomonadota > Alphaproteobacteria > Rhodospirillales > Thalassospiraceae > Thalassospira > Thalassospira sp. MCCC 1A02491. Next base: position 19,699 of record NZ_LPVX01000005.1, read on the forward strand.
CTTGATTAACCAATATTAAATATGTACATCACGATTATTAGGGGCCTTGTCTGTATTCGTAGGAATATGCGGCAAGGGTGGGAGATCAGATAGCTGATGGAGTTGTGAATGGCCGTCGATCCGAATATGCCGATCCTGATTGTGGATGATTACAAAACGATGTTGCGTATCATCCGTAACCTTCTGCGGCAGCTCAACTTTACGAATATTGAAGAAGCGACCGATGGTAGCATGGCGCTTCGTAAGCTGCGTGAAGCTCCGTTCAGTCTTGTGATTTCCGACTGGAACATGGAGCCGATGACTGGCCTTCAGCTGTTGAAGGAAGTCCGTGCCGATGCCAAGTTGAAGGATATGCCCTTCATCATGATTACCGCCGAAGCCAAGACCGAAAACGTCGTTATGGCGAAAAAGGCCGGTGTCTCCAATTACATCGTGAAGCCGTTCAACGCTGAAACGTTGAAAGGCAAAATGAAAACGGTTATTGGCGATTTCTGATCAGGAGCGCGGGGCCTGTGTCCCGCGATACCGCTATGTCCAAAGCGTCCAAGGACGAACTCCGGAAGTTGCTTAACGATCTTCGTGCGCGCCTTGATGGTGACGATCTGAAGGTCGAGCAACTGTCTGATTTGATGGATCAGCTGTCCCGCTTTATGGGGGATGCGCCGTCCGACGATCAGAAACGTCTGTTTGGTGAACTTGATGAATTGTCGGGCATCATCCGCAAGATGAAGTCCGAAATCGCATCGCTTCGTCCCGATGACATCAAGGCCGAATATATCCCGAACGCCACCGATGAGCTTGATGCCATCGTGGATGCGACGGCCGGCGCCACGCATGAAATCCTTGACGCCATGGATGCGCTGGAAGAATTCGCCACGACCTTGCCGCCCGAACAGGCCAAAGTCGTTACCGATGCGACAATGCGTGTCTATGAAGCCTGTAACTTCCAGGACATCACAGGTCAGCGCACGACCAAGGTGATCAAGGCGCTGAAATCCATCGAAGAACGGGTTGAGGGTCTGGTGACCGCATTTGGCGACGAAATTGCCAAATATGCCGCCGCCAATCCAAAGCAGAAAAAAGAACCGGAAGGCGAAGAAGCATTGCTCAACGGGCCGCAGCTTGAGGGCAAAGGCGTTTCGCAGGCTGACATCGACGCGATGTTCAATTAAGTGGCGTTGACATGGCGGAGATAGAGGACGACGGACCAACACCACCATCCCCCCCTGCGAACGGGGCGGTGGCGCTGTTTCTGGCTCTCTATCTTTTGCTGCTTGCCTTCTTCATTCTGCTCAATACCATTTCGACCTTTGAAGAGGTCAAAACCCGCGAGGTGCAGGAAAGCCTTTCCTCTGCCTTTGCGGCCATCCTGCCACCAACCACCAGCCTGCAAACCGTGACCTCGATCGAAGGTCCGGTTGTTGCCGCCGAGGATGTGCAGGAAAAGCTTGGTCAATTGTTTGAGACTGCCATCAAGGTTGTCCGGGTTGAAGTCATTCAGCCCGGCAAACTGATGGAAATCATCATGCATGTCGATCAGTTGTTTGATCCCAATTCCATTCTGATCCGCGAACGTCAGGCAAGCTTTATGAAACAGCTTGCCGCGGTTCTGGCCGATGACGAAGGCTATGCCTCCTACGAGATGGAAATGGTGATGGGCAGCCAGATCGAATCAAAGGGCGTGATCGAAATCGACAACAATCTTCAGATCGCGCGCGCCGGATCGTTTGCCCGCGAACTGATTGATGTCGGCGCGCCCGAAGATCATCTTTATGTCGGCATTGATCCCGGGGCGGACCCGTTCATTGTCACATTCCGTTTCTTCTGGAATTTCGGCCCGAAAGAGCCGCCAACCCCGATTGAACGCACCAATGCCAATGGCTCGGACCTGCCTGCCGGGTCGGGCAACGGCAACGGTTCGTCAAACGGTGCAGGCAACGGTGTGCCAAGCGGTACACCGGGCCAGATGATGATCCCGCCGAAAATGGCCATTCCGCTGCCGGGCAACAATCAGCCCGCCGTGAACCAGCCTATTCCGCTTGGACCGCAGGCCGGAGGAGGTGGCTGATGAGCGATGAAGTCAAAAAGGATACCGGACCCAACGGGCCACCGGTCTGGATGCTCAGCCTTGCGGATCTGATTTCGCTGCTGCTGACATTCTTTGTGATGCTGTTTGCCATGTCCAAGGTCAAGATCGACCGCTGGGACGAGGTTGTTGATGCGCTGTCGCAAAGCATCAAACCCGCCCCCAAGGAAGAAAATGACGAGCCGATGGCAAGTCTGAACATCCCGCGTGTTTATCGCAAACCGGCGATGAACCTTGATTATCTCAGTGCGGTGATTGACGACGCGATTGATGACAACCCGGTACTTGGCGACGCGCGCATGTCGCGCGATGCCGACAAGCTGGTCATTTCCCTTCCTGGGGATATTCTTTTTGTTTCGGGCAGTTCGGATATGACCCCCAAGGCAAAACAGGCCTTGTTCGTGCTTGGTGGTGTTTTGCGCAATATCGGCAACCGCATTGGTGTGCAGGGCCATACCGATCCGAGACCGCTGAGTGGGCGGGGACAATATGCCTCGAACTGGGAACTGTCACTGGCCCGTGCTGGGGCAGTCGCCAACGAGTTGAAAAGATCGGGCTACACAGATTACATAAATATTTACGGATTTGCGGCATCAAGGTACGACCAGCTTCCGAAGCTGCTTGATGAAGAGGCGCGCTTTGTGATGGCGCGACGCGTTGATATTGTCATCGAGCCGCATGGTGGAAGCGGTATCGGAGGCACGTAAGTATGGCAAAATTTGCCGTGCGCGTCCTGCTGGCGGTTGTAGTCGCGACCACCACGGCAATGTTGTTGCCCGTTAGCGGAATGCGCCCTGCAATGGCCCAGGTAGTGGATCCTGTTATCATCCGCTCCGGGCTGCATAGCGGTTATGGACGAATTGTTCTGCAATGGAACAAGCCGGTCAATTACAGCGCTGAAATCATCGGCAACCAGCTTGTCGTGCGTTTCGACGAACCGCTTGTGGCATCCTTGCGCGGGGTTTTGAACCCGGTTTCAAAATATGTTTCGGACGGCTTTTTTGATCCGGATGGCCGAACCGTCGCCTTTGTGCTGAGTGACGATTACGAAGTGCGCGCCTTTAATGTTGGCAGCAACGTCGTGCTCGATATTCTTGACAAGCCGCAGGCTGCTCCCGCTCCGGCCCCCACACCGCCAACCCGGCCCGCTTCAGATCAAACACCGCAAATCACACCGGCCCCGGTCAGCCCGGTTGAAACCGTTGCGACCGAAAATACGGCACCGGCGGCATCAGATGCGGCGGCGAACCTTCTTGATGTGCGGGTCGGCCGCCATCCGACATTTTACCGGCTGGTATTTGACTGGCCGAACCGGACTGATTACGCCCTTGATGGCGATCAGGGGGCGCAAACCATTGCCTTTGACGCCCCGGCACGGATTGATGCGACCGGTTTGTCACGCCGTCTGCCCGAAGGGGTCCGCATCCGTCAGGCGGCCACCAACCCGCTTGATGTTGTGATTGAAACAAATCCGGCCCGCCCACTGCGCCATTTCCGGTCGGGTAACAAGGTTGTGGTTGATATCATGGGTGCGCAGCGCGCCCCGGCGGCAGAAACGGCACAGACGCGTCAGACAAACCAGACGCGCGGCAATAACGCCACGACCGGGACGGATGCGCCAGCTGCCCCTGCCGCACCAAACGCACCGGCACCACAAACCGCCACCCAAACCGCCTCAGAGAACGCGACAGGGACCGGCACAGCCGCATCAGACGCCGCCGAAACGCCTGATACGCCTGCGGCACAGGCAGCCGATGCGGCACAGACGCCAACCCCGGGCGCAAATGGCGAACCACAACAACAGGCAAGCATTGGCGACCTGTCGGTAACGGTCGAGCAGACGACAACGGAAATGACCCTTGGCTTCCCGTTCGGGCAGCAGGGTGGGGCGGCTGTCTGGTCGCGCGCCGGGTTCCTGTGGATGGCCTTTGATGTGCGGGCAAATCTTGATCTTGATACCGTCCGTCAGGAAGCCGCCCAGATCATCGGCGTGATCGAACAGATCGACAGCCCCTATGCCACGGTATTGCGCATGACCATCCCTGACGGGATTGGCCTTTATACGACACGAACCCCGACCGGGGACTGGCGCGTGACCCTGCAACAGGGCACCATGCAGCCGGTTGAAAAACTTGGCCCGTCGATCGAACTTGATGACCAGACCCGGGCGCGCCTGATTGTGCCGCTTGAAGATGTCGGGCCGATCATTCCGATCGATGATCCCGAAGTCGGCGATACCTTGCGGGTCGTGACCACCACGCAATCAGGTTACGGCATTGAAGTTGCCCTGCGCTATCCGGAATTCGAAGTCCTGCCATCGGTGCAGGGCGTGGTCGTTGCGCCGATGAATGAAAGTGTCCAGGTTGCCGATCGCGACGATGGGCAGGCGGTTATTGTGACCGCGGCCGATGGTTTGAACATTTCGCCCGAAGGCGCACGGTTGCTGGCATCGGCCACCGGGGTCCGCGCCAGCACGGGTGACGGGCGCGAAGGTCTGATCTTTGATCTGGATACGTGGCGCCGGGGCGGACTTGACAATTTCAATAAATCGATCCGCAAGTTGCGCCGTGAAATTGCAGAAAGCGGGGATGAACACCGCAACAAGGCCCGGCTTGATCTGGCGCAGTATTACATGGCCAATGGCCTTGGTCCCGAGGCCGACGCGGTTGTATCGGCCATGGAAGGCGACGATCCGCTGATTGCCCAGAAATTGCAGTTCCGCGCCCTTAAGGCCGCGGTCAAGTTCCTGGATCGCGATTATGCCGAAGCGGCCCGGTTGCTTGAGGACGAGCGCCTGCGTGCCATTCCGGAAATGAAGCTGTGGCGGGCGGTGACCCTTGCGGCCCTTGGTCGTCCCAACGAAGGGGCGCGGGACCTGCTTGAAAGTTTCCATATTCTTGATTTCTATCCGCCGGAATTGCTGTCGCGGCTGGGACCGCTTGCGACCGAGCAGGCGCTTATTGTCGGCAACCCGGATGCGGGTATGGATCTGATTGAAAAGATGCTGGTGACCGACGGGCTGTCAGAATCCAAAATCATGGATGTGCAGTATCTCAAGGGGTTCTTCGAAGAAGAAGCCGGCGAACTTGAACAGGCGGTCGCGACTTGGGATCAGGTGGCCGAAGGCGACAACCGCAAAGCCCGCGCCCATGCGATCTTTGACCGCACGGAATTGCTGATGCGCTTGCAGCGCCTGACGGTGGAAGACGCGATTGAACAGCTTCAGCAACTGCGTTTTGCATGGCGTGGTGACGGGTTCGAGATGGCGTTGCTCAAACGGATTGGTGAACTTCAGATCGAGAACAAGGATTTCCGCGACGGGCTGAATACGCTTCGTCAGGTGGCGATCTTCTTCCCGAACAAGCCGGTCGCGGCCGAGGCCACCGACCTGATGCACAAGACGTTTGAAAATCTGTACCTTGGCGAGGACATCAACAATATCTCGGCGATCAAGGCGGTTGCCCTGTATGACGAGTTCCGCGAACTGACCCCGGCTGGCGACAAGGGCGATGAACTGATCCGGCGTCTTGCCGATCGCATGGTGGATGTCGAACTGTTTGAGCGCGCCGAAAGCCTTCTGGAACATCAGGTCGATTTCCGCCTTCAGGGGGTGGAAAAGGCCCGCGTGGGTGCACGCCTTGGTCTTGTCTATCTGCTTGACAGCAAACCCGAAGAAACCATTCGCGTCATTGATAACACCGACGATCCGGCGATATCCGAAGAACTGGCAACCCAGCGCCGCCATCTTAAGGCGCGTGCCTTGCTTGATACCGATCGCGGGGCAGAGGCCATCGCATCGCTTGACGGTGATTTTTCCAAGAATGCGGAATTGCTCCGCGTCGATTATTACCGCCAGACCCGCGACTATATGTCGGCGGCCGAAACCTTCCAGCGTCTGGTTGGTGATGATGAAAAAAGCCCGACCGGCGAAATCAATGATGAACGGGCGCGCTATCTTTTGAACTGGGCGGTCAACCTTGCCATGGCAGGGCAGGAACGCACGCTTAACATGCTTAAACGCCGCTATGGCGAAGGCATGGCACAAAGCCCGTTTGCCGAAGCATTCAACCTGATTACGTCATCACCAACGCAGGGGTTGATTGACTATCGCACCCTTGCCGACAAGGTGGATGAGGTCGAAAACTTCCAGGGCTTCCTTGCGACCTATCGCGATCAGTTGGAAAAGTCGCAGCTTAGTGCTATAAATTAACGTTCGATAAATCTGTAACGTGGGTGAGCTTCGCCAAACTGTGGAGTTTGCGCCCGTTTTCTGCTGGTTTGAACGTGTGATTGCGAGTGTCGTGCTGTGATGGATCGTGCTCTTAAAATGGTCTATTACGATGAGGCGAATGTCGAAAAGGACATTTTCGCGCAGCTTTCGCTTGCCCAAAAGCATTTTCAGGGCGATGGCATGCCGCGTGACGAGTCCGCGACCCGTCGTATTCTTGACCAGATTCACCGTCAAAGCCGTGCGTTTGCCGCCGTTTGCTATGGCTATATGCGCAGCAAGGGACTCGGGGTTTCCGAAGACCTTGGCGAAGGCCAGCAATGGTACCGCGAAGCGGCTTATTGGTTCCACGAAGAAGCATCATCGGGCGAACCGATTTCGGCCAACAATCTTGGCTATCTCTATGCCAAAGGCCTTGGTGTTCAGGAAAATGCCGAGACCGCCGCGCACTGGTTCGAAGAAGCTATCGAATACGGATCGGTTGCAGCCCTTTATAATCTTGGTGTTTGCTATCTCAATGGCTGGGGCGTTGCCCAGGATGATGAAAAGGCCATCGAATATTTCGAGCGCGCAAGCGATCTGAACGATCCGTCCGCGGCCAGTGTTCTTGCCTATCTTTATCTTGAAGGGCGCGGTGTGAACCGTGATCCGGCCAAGTCATTTGAATTCAACATGCGTGCCGCCCGTGCCGGCAGCATCGAAGCCGCATCCGCCCTTGGCTATGCGCTGGGGGTCGGGCTTGGTGCGGAACGCAATATTGCCGAAAGCATCAGCTGGTTTGAACTGGCCGCAAGCGAAGGCGATGCCTATGCGCAGGCCAATCTTGCGATGTATTTCTGTCATTCCCCGGAACTGAAACTGTTCAACCGGGGCTGGACGATGTTGATGAATGCCTGTGATCAGGGCGATGCATCTGCGAAATATCAGATGACGCAAATCCTGATCTTTGGGGTGCCGCATCGCGAACCCGATTATGCCAGTGCGCTTGATCTTGCCATGGATCTTGCAGAACTTGGCCATCCGGGCGGCTATCACCTGATCGGGGTCATGTATGAACATGGCCTTGGTGTGCCGGTTGATATGGCGCGATCTGCAAGCTGGTATGAACGTGCCGCGCGTAAGGGATCGTCGAATGGTCAGGCCGCACTTGGTCGGCTTTATGCGATCGGAAGCGGTGTCGAGCAGGATAATATTCTGGCGTATTACTGGCTGCGCATGTCCTCACCGACCGAAGGCAGTCAGGCCCAGCGTGAAATGGGGGCGATCCATGCCCGCATGACCGAACGCGAACGCCAGATCGCCGAAAAGTTTGTTGCCGACAACCCGGGGCCGCGCCGGGGCAGCTTTGGCCTGAAGCCGCTTGAACAGGATGTGTTCAAGGCTGCAAAACGGCGGTCCTGACAGGTTTCGCACATTGCCATTGTGTGCACCCCCATCTGGCAAAAGCCGGAGTGCCTGAGTCTAGGGAACCAATGGGCAAAGCCCGCAAAAAAGCCGCCAGCTTGTGCTTGGCGGCTTTTATAATTCCGGTGTCTTGTCTTGTCTGTGGTTGGCAGGGGCTATGCGCCCGCTAACGGCCGAAACTTTCGACCAGTGATCCGGCAATCAGATACCAGCCATCAACCATCACAAAGAAAATCAGCTTGAAGGGCAGGGAAATGATGACCGGGGGCAACATCATCATGCCCATCGACATCAGGATACTGGCCACCACCATGTCGATGATCAGGAACGGAATGAATAAAAGGAAGCCGATTTCAAAGGCGCGACGCAATTCACTGATCATGAAGGCCGGGATCAGCGACCGCAACGGAATGGTTTCGGGTGTCGTAACTTCAACCCCGGCCAGATTGACAAACAGCTGAAGATCGCGTTCGCGGACCTGGGTCATCATGAAATCATGAACCGGTTTGACAGAACGTTCGAACCCTTCGAATTCGTCAATATTGCCATTGATCATCGGTTCCAGCCCCTCGTCCCAGACGCGTTCAAGGGTCGGCATCATGATGAACAGGGTCAAAAACATCGCCAGACTGATCAGAACCTGGTTGGGCGGGGATTGCTGAATACCCAATGCCGTTCTGAGCAAACTCAGGACCACGATGATACGGGTAAAGGACGTCACCATCATCAGGATGGCCGGGGCGATGCTCAGAACCGTGATCAGGCCGATCAGCTGGATCAAGCGCCCGGAGGATGTAACCCCCGGTCCATCGCCCAGATCAAAATTGAATGTCTGGGCCTGAACCGTGTCGCCACCGGCAAGCAATGCGATCATGGGGATCAGTGACCAGATCGCACATAACGTCAACCAGCGCGGCGCGCGCCATCCGGTTTTGGCCGGACGCGGGGCGGGGGGTGACGGGGAATGTTGCTCGGTGCGGCTCATGCAGGGTTTTTCCTGTCGTTGGGATCGGAATCCTGTGTGCTGTTGCTGTCGGTGGTGTGATCGGGGGCTATGTCGCTATCAATCAGATCGACAAAATGTGTGCCGATATTGCGTTCAATCACAGTATCGCCCTGCGGACCAAGCATCACCAGATGTTCGGTGTCATCACGCCGCAACAGAACCAGTCGTCTTTTGGTATCAACGGGAACAACTTCGACCACCGAAAGCCGGCGCTTTGCCCCGCGCCGGTTGATGTTACGCGCACCGGGGATGATGCGCCGCGCCACCAGCGCGAATATACCGATGATCCCCAGCACAAACACCAGGGCGGCAACAAACCGGTAATAGGCGCTTAATTCCATTAGGTATCTTTCCCCGTCAACACCCTGTAAAGGCCATCAGGCCCGACAGCCGGGCCAATCATGACCATTGGCTGCCTTTGATCATTCTGTTTACCGTGCCCCTTGCACGCAGGCAAGTTGCCATCGGCACAAATGGCTTGGCCGGGCCGTTTGAAATCAGTCCTTTGGCGGACTTTTCCCGGCCTGATAGCGGTTATTTCGTGCGTGCAGCCTGTGCATAGGCATTTGTTGCCTGTGCGGTATTGCTGATGCCGCGCAGCTGACGTTGAATATCGGAATATTCCTGCTGCATGTTGCTTTCGAGCTGGCCCAGTTCATCGGTCAGAGCCGCCAGCAACGGGGCAATTTCACGGCGTTGCTCGGTTCCCATCGCGCGGGCCTGATCACACAGATCGGCAATCCGGTGTTCAAGGGCCGAAAGTTCGACAACCTTGCCGTCTTCCAGATAACGCTGCCCGGTCCGGATCAGGGACAGAACGCGCTTGAGATCTTTCTTGAACTGATCGGGCTTGAATTGTTCAGGGCTCATGATTGGCCTTCCCCGTTGCGATCAAATGATGTCGTTGCCGCGACCTCGTCTTTCGGCTCGGTCTGGCTGCGTGACGAACCACCGTAAATGCGGTTGATCCGGTAAATATAGTTCAGAATTTCCGCGACCGCGGCAAAGGCCTCCAGCGGGATTTCGCTGTCGACATCCACGGCCATCAGAATTTCCGTCAGATCCGTATCCTTGCGGACCTTGATCCCGTTGGCAAAGGCGACTTGCAAAATCTGTTCCGCAACGCTGCCTTCGCCCTTGGCACTTAATATGGGGGCATTGTCACGCCCATGGGCATACCGAAGTGCGACGGCCTTCTGGCCGTGCTCGCCCGGTGCGGCAAGATTTTCCGTCTTGCTTGCCGGTGTATCGGTAATGTCATAGGTGGGCTTTTTCCCGCTCATAAGGCCCTTCAATTCAGGACACAGGTGCCTGGCTGTCATGATCAAGCGTCGACCATAGATCAAAGATGGTCAACAAATCGTTGTCGGCACAGCAGATCGCCAGCCACAACAAAATCAGTGATAAATGCCAAATGAGAGCGAGATGAAGGTCAATATCCGGGCTACCTGCCTGGAAGATGACGGTGCCTGAAATCAGGCGATATGTTTGTCTTGCGCGCCGGACATCCCGGCATTGCGTGGATTAATCAGCTGTTACCAACATTCTCGTCGGTATCTGATTCCTTGTCGCTGCTGCCCTTGGCAGGACTGTTTGATCCTCCGAGATGGCGGATGATGTCTTCGCTGACCGCAGCCGAACGGTTTTCTTCCTGAATACGGTCATAAAGTTCGCGTCGAAGAACCTGAACATCTTCGGGGAAAGTAAAGCCAAGCTTGACGGTCTTGCCACGGACCTCAACGACGGTGACTTCGATATTGTCGTCAATGACAACGGAGTCGCCGACTTTTCGTGTGAGATAGAGCATACAGTGTCCCGGTTTCGATAGATGGCAACCTCAATTTGCCAGATCGGTCACAATATGCCTGCTTTCAAACGCGGGGTCTAGTACCCGCCGTCAATTGCCCGCAATCCGGGGGATTTCAAAGCTCTTTCATTCTTTGGCACGCTTCATGCATTTCATTTGGCAGGATCATCAGGGGCGGCAAAATCAACCGTCCGGGCGATCCGGCCCCGATCAGGGCGATGGCGTTAACGTCGGCTTTACCCGCGCGATCAATACTCGAAAGCGCAGACAAGGAGCAGGAAATGGATATCGGCAAACTTGGCATGTTCGCCAATCTCAAGGAAAAGATGGACTGGCTCACCCAGCGCCAGGAAGTCATTGCGCAGAATATCGCCAACTCCGATACGCCGAACTACCGCGCCAATGATCTCAAGAAATTCGATCCGGACAATATCGGCCGTGACCGCCAGTTCATTCTGGCCATGCAGGCGACCACGCCGGGCCACAGCCAGGGTCTGAACAAACCGCAGAACTTCAAGGACGAGGAAGTGCGCAAGAACTACGAAGTCGCACCGGGCAAAAACGCCGTCATCCTTGAAGAACAGATGGTCAAGATGAACGAGAACCAGGTCGATTATCAGACCATGACTCGTCTGTATGCCAAACAGAAATCAATGTTCATTTCGGCCCTTGGCCGCGTGTAATCCAAGCATAGAGAGTTAGAAACATGGAACTTTACAAGGCTTTCAAAATCTCTGCTGCTGGCATGCGTGCCCAGGGTACCCGTCTGCGCATTGCTGCGGAAAACGTTGCCAACGCCGACAGCCTTCCGACCGCGCCGGGCCAGGACCCGTACCGCCGCAAGCTTCTGACGTTCAAGAATGTCATGGACCGCGAAGTCGGTGTTGAAATGGTCAAGGTCAATAAGGTAATGCCAGACCGTTCCGATTTTGGTATGAAATACGAACCAAGCCATCCGGCAGCCAACGATCAGGGCTATGTTCAGACCCCGAATGTTGAAACGCTTGTCGAAATGATGGATATGCGCGAAGCCCAGCGGTCTTATGAGGCCAACCTCAATGTGATCCAGTCATCGCGCAGCATGTTGCTCAAGACCCTTGATATTCTGCAGTAAGCACGCGATATCAAGCAGGACTGAAGAAGTTTAAGGATTGATACCCATGGTCTCCAGCTTCAACGATGCCATTTCTGCCTACCGCAATGCGGCTGCGGGCAAGACCAATACCGTTGCGGAAACCGTAACCGGCACCGGCACGAAGGTGAACCCGGGGGAAAGTTTTGCCGACATGGTGCGCGGTGCGGCACATGATGCCCACGCAACCATGGTCAATAGCGAACAGATGACCCAGAAGGCCATTACCGGGGATGCGGAACTTCATGAAGTGGTGACCGCCGTTTCGGCCGCCGAAGTCACCCTGCGCACGGTGGTCTCGGTCCGTGACAAGGCTGTAGAAGCATATCAGAGCATCCTGAACATGCCGGTCTGATCCCTGTGATCCCGGCCTGATAACGAAACCGCACGTCATTCGTGCGGTTTTTTGTTTGCCGATACCGGTTTGCCGATCAGGAAATCATGGCAATGGCCTTGCCAAATCCTGTATGAATAACAGTGGTACTTCAAGGTACTGCGTGAATGTGAAGGCGGGAAGACCAATGGATCAAGCTGAAATCATGGATGTGGCCTATGATGCAGTATGGACGCTGCTGAAGGTGACCACACCGCTGATGTTGATTGCGCTTGGGGTTGGTCTGATCATCGCGCTGTTTCAGGCCCTGACACAGATTCAGGAAATGACCCTGACCTTCGTTCCGAAAATCCTTGTGATTTTCATTGCACTTCTGGTGTTGCTGCCCTGGATGATTACGGAAATGACCGAATTCATGGGGCGTATGGTGGACCATTTCATTGGCCTGCCCAATTAGCGGCGAAACGCCGGGCTGACGCGTTGATGTAAGGCGGTCGAAGACATATGGATCTTCAGGAGCTTCTTACTCTTAATGTCTATGTTGTCCTGATGGCATTTGCCAGGGTCGGGGCTGCCTTTGCCTTTATGCCGGGCATCGGGGCACGCACGGTTCCGGCGCGCGCACGGCTGATTTTTGCCTTTTGGGTTGCGGTGGTCATCTCGCCGCTGGCAGGGCCGCTTTTCCCGCCGCAACCGGCCGATGCGCCGTCGCTTTTGCTGTTTATCGGCTATGAGGTTACGGTGGGCTTGTTCTTTGGCCTGTTTGGTCAGGTCATGATGGCCGGGCTTCAGACTGCCGGGTCGATCATTGCCTATTTGTCATCAATGGCAAACGCCTTTACCGCCGATCCATTATCGGGGGCGCAAAGTGCGGTAACCGGCAATTTCCTGATGCAGGTCGGGCTGGTTTTGCTGTTTGCGACCGGGATGGATCATCTGATGATCCAGGCGGTTTTTGAAAGCTATTCACTGTTTCCGCCGGGCGGGGTGCTGCCGGTCGGGGATATGAGCGAATTTTTCGCCAATGCACTCAATGACAGTTTCATCATCGCCGCCCAGTTATCCGCGCCGTTTCTGATTGTGGCGATCTGCTTGCAGATTGCGCTCGGCTTGCTGAACAAGCTGATGCCGCAATTGCCGGTATTCTTTGTGGCCATGCCGATTCAGATCGCGCTGGCCTTGCTTCTGTTGACCTTGGCCCTGCCATCCATGATGATGGTCTATCTCGGTTATTTCGAGAACGGGCTTGAGGCGTTTCTCAATCCCTAGGGCGGTGCCGCGCAGCAAAGCGCAACTGTCCGCCAAGCACGGGTTAGCCAATGGCAGAAGAAGACGACAGCCAAAAGACAGAAGACCCCACAAGTAAAAAGCTTGAGGATGCCCGAAAAAAGGGTCAGGTGCCGGTTTCCAAGGAAGTCGGCAACTTCATGCTGTTGTTTGGTGGTGGTCTTGTCACGGTGATGATGGGCCCGACCATGGCCGAAAGCGTCCGTGATCTTGCCGTCGGTTTTATCGAACATCCGCACATGTATGATGTGTCCGATGCCGGGCTGCCTCTTTTGTTCAAGGATATCATTATCGGTATGCTCTGGGTGCTGGGCATTCCGTTTGTGTTGCTGGTGTTTTTTGCCGCGGCCGGGCATCTGGTGCAAAACGGCATCGTTGTTGCGGTTGAACGTATCGAACCCAAACCCGACAAGCTCAATCCCCTGAACGGGTTGAAAAACCAGTTTTCTCTCAAGACGCTGGTCGAATTTGCCAAGAATGTCAGCAAGATCGTTCTGGTCGGGGTGGTTCTGGCACTGGTCATCATGCCCGAAATGCTTGATATCGAGCTCTATCCCCAAATGTCGCTGGGTCTGACCCTTGAACGACTTTACGACATGATCGTGATCCTGCTGATCGCGACGATTTCACTGACGGCGGTGATTGCCGGGCTCGATTTCGCCTATCAGCGATACGAGTTCAACAAACAGATGAAAATGTCCAAGCAGGAGATCAAGGACGAATACAAACAGACCGAAGGCAGCCCGGAAATCAAGGCAAAGGTCCGCCAGATCAGGATGGAGCGCGCCCAGCAGCGCATGATGTCAAACGTTCCCAAGGCTGACGTCGTGATCACCAACCCGACGCACTATGCGGTGGCACTTCAATATGATGTTGGTGCGATGGCCGCCCCGGTCTGTGTCGCCAAGGGCCAGGACAATATCGCGCTTAAAATCCGCGAGGTTGCCGAAGAACACAACATCACCATCATGGAAAACCCGCCGGTCGCGCGTGCCCTGTTTGCTACCGTCGAGGTCGATCAGGAAATCCCGCCTGAACATTACAAGGCGGTGGCCGAAATCATTTCGTTCGTGTTCCGCCAAAAAGGCAAGAAGCTGGGCTAAGACCATCCGGCCGACCGGCGTGCTGCCGGTTTCTTTCAGCTGCCTGTCATCTTTTTCCCCTAGAAAAGCCGTTTGAAATTCCAGTCCGCGACGATCCAGATCAACCCGGTTGGCAGATCAGCGGTGTAGTTTGAAAAATAGAGTTCCCTTTGCTTCGTACAGATACTATACGAATGGCGAGGGGTGCTGTCCTTCTGTGTGGGGGCAGCAATGGGATTTACGGGGATTATTTCATGAAATTAAGGATTGCCGGGCAAATTGCCCTGTCGAACGCGATCATTGTGGTCATGCTGATCGTGGTCGCTGTCGGTATAGGGGTGGTGAACTCGGATGGCAGCAAGGCAACGCACGAAGCCGCCGAAATCGGGGTTGTCGCCAGTACCGATATTCCGCGCCTGATCAAAAGCATCGAAGGTGCGCGTTATAATGTGATCCAGGTTCAGCAATGGCTGACCGATATTTCGGCCACACGCGGACTTGATGGGCTGAATGACGGCTTTGACGAAGCCGAGGCCGCGGCAAAGGGATTGACTGAAAACCTTGCAACCGCAAAGTCGCTTGCCGGCAAACTGGGGCAGTCCGAACTTCTGAGTTCGCTTAAGGCCGTTGATGCCGCCTTCCCGGCATATTACGCCGCAGGCAAGAAAATGGCGCAGGGCTACATTGATGGTGGCCCGGAAGTCGGCAACAAGATGATGGCGAATTTCGACGCCGAAGCGGCAAAACTTGCCGCAGCCCTGGAAGTGGCAGTCGAAAACACCGATGCCTATGCGATTTCGGTCGAGACCGAACTGGTCGACAAGCTGGTGGCCCTGGATGAAAGCGTTCAGTCGATCTTCTGGCTGACGACCGGGGTGACGATTGCATCGATCGTGATCTGTGCGCTGATTGCCTGGGTAATGCATCGCCGGATTTCCAAGCCGGTCGCCGAAAGTGTCGGCATTCTGGCCAAGCTTGCCGATGGCAATTACGACCTGAAACTTCAGAAATCCGACCGCGGTGATGAAATCGGCGATCTTGTGCGGGTGATGCACATCTTCCGCGAGACCGGCGTGAATAACATCAAGATGCGCGAACAGCAGGAAGCCGACCGGAAAGAAGCCGAAAAACAGCGTCAGAAATCCCTGATGCAGATGGCTGAACGCGTCGAAAGCGAAACCCGTCGCGTTGTCGATACCATTTCGGGGCAGACCAACGAACTGGCCGATGCGGCACAGCGCATGTCGACATCTGCCGATCTGGTGCAGGGCAATTCTGAAACCGTGGCGTCGGCCTCAACCCAGGCACTGGCAACGGTCGAAGCTGTCGCTGGCGCGGGCGAGGAGCTTAATTCGTCGCTGGGTGAAATCAACAGCCAGATCGCGCGCGCCAACCGTGTCAGCGAAGACGCCGTCGAGGCAAGCCGATCAACCGAAAGCACGGTTTCCCAACTGGCCGAAAGCGTCCGTGGCATTGGCGAGGTGGTCGAACTTATTTCCGGAATCGCCGAACAGACCAACCTGCTGGCTCTTAATGCTACGATCGAGGCTGCGCGCGCCGGAGATGCGGGCAAGGGCTTTGCCGTGGTGGCCCAGGAAGTCAAAAACCTGGCGACCCAGACCAGCCGGTCAACCGATGAGATCACCCGTCAGATCGCGGAAATTCAGTCAGTTACCGATTCTGCGGTGCATGCGGTGGCAACGATTGCCGAAAAAATCCACGAAATGGACGAAGTATCGACAGCAATCGCAGCCGCGGTCGAAGAACAAAGTGCCGCTACGGGCGAAATTGCCCGAAATGTTAGTGAAACGGCCGCCGCGTCGCGCGAAGTTTCCCTGCGCATCAGTGAAGTTTCAAGCGAGGCATCGGAAACCGGCCGAATGGCCGCCGAGGTCGGAACACTTGCCGATCAGGTTGCTGGGGCTGTGCGTGACTTGCGGCTTGTTCTGGTCGAAGTCGTTCGTACATCGACATCCGATGTTGATCGCCGCCGGTCAAAACGCCATCGCACCGCGATCGAGGTCGCGGTACGCCAAGGCAGCAATTCTTGCCGTGTGCGTCTTGAAAACGTCTCGGAAAAGGGGGCGTTGCTCCATACCGATGAAAACTTCGCCAAAAGCAGCAGGATCGAACTTGATCTTCCCGGGATTCCGGGGCCGGTTCGGGCAATTGTGCGAAATGTCGGGGATGGCAATGTCAGCGTTGAATTCGATGGCACCACACTTGACGAGGCACAGATCAAACGGCTGGCCCGCTAGGCGCATGATCTGGCCGGGCTTGAAACAGCCTGTTTGCCGAACAATCTGAACAAAAGGCAGGGCCGGAAACGGTTCCTGCCTTTTTGCCGATGGCAGTCCGCACAGGGTGTCTTTTATGGTCGACCCGGTACAAAACCCGCCCGATGCGGGGGACAAAACTTGTCGGTAGCCAGTCGCGTGATAACCAGCTAAAAGTATAAACTATATTGATAAGTTATTGTCGTTAAAGGCGGTCGCGTGCTGTTTCGGGGGCTCATCCTTGCTGTAAGTGTCGCATTCGTTGCGTTTGTCTTTGTCCTGATGGATGTTCTGGCAAAGGCGGGCCTTGATGCGCGTTTAATGTGGATCATCGGTGCAATGGTCACCGGTGTGGCAATTATTGCCGTCGCTGCCCTTTCACTGTCGGCGCGCTGGCGCAATGGCGGGCATTCCGAACTTGGACCGCTGATCGCCGGTCTTGGCAAATCCGATATCGGCGTTGCGCTGATTGATGCCTATGGCCGGACGATCTATGCCAACCCGGCCTTTTCACGAAAACTTGGTATCGAACCGGGATCGGACATGTTGTCCGCGCTTGAAGCGCGCCTGTCCTTCCTTGGCATTGGCAGTGACGAACTGGCCGAATTGCGCACCCGTGCGATGCGCGGCGAAGGCGGGCAGATGTTTGTCGATCTGTCGCGTTCCGAAAAATTTGCAAGCCAGCCCGATGGTGAAACGCAAGCCCCGGCAACCGACGGGGCCGAAAATCCCGCCCCCGGTGATGACGCGGGTTCGGATGATAAAACATCATCCCGGGCAACCTGTTTGCGCATTTCCGTGGCCGAGGCCAATGCACGTGCCGGTCAGATGTTGTGGACTGTTGACGGTGTCGATCCGTCCGTAATGGCGGATGCCGATGCATCGATGTTGTTGCCATCGGGCGAAAGCCCGTCTGCATTCGCGCTTTCGGCACCGGTTGCACCGGACCTTGTTGCCAATCTTCCGGTCTCGGCGGCCGCTGGTGGCTTTGAACATGCCGATCAGATGATCGAACGGCTGCCGGTCGGGGTCTGTGGCCTTGATGAAGAAGGCCGTATTCTTTATCTCAACCGTCGTCTGGCAAGCTGGCTTGGCGGTGAACCCGAAGACTTCAATAACGGCACCGTGGAACTGGCCGACCTTATCGTTGGTGACGGCATCAATGGCGAGGTCAAATTCAAGGTTGCCGGGGGCGAACCGATCCGGTGCTTTGTCACCCATTCGATCAATGCGCCGGGCACTGGCCCGGTCCGCAGTCAGGCCGTGATCTTCCCTGATCCGATGCCCGCCCATGAATGGGAACATGCGCTGGCCGAAACCGAACGCCGGGTGCGCTGGTTCTTTGATGAAAGCCCGCTTTCGATTGTTCTGGCCGACATGTCGGGCACGGTTACCGATGCCAACCGCGCCTTTATCGAAACCGCCGGGCAGAACCATGCCAATGTGGTCGGGCGTTCGATCCTTGAACTGATTGTTCCCGAAGACCGCGACGAAGTGGCGCGTTATCTGTCCAAGGCCGTGATGGGCATGGGCAAGGGCGGTCAGATCGAAGCCCGTCTTGCGGGCGCGCGCGGCGTTGCGGCCCAGATTTATCTGCAACGGGTTGCGGGTCGTTCGGGCGAAGCAGGGGCGTTGCTTCTGAACTTCCTTGATACGACCGAACAGAAGAATCTTGAGGAACAATTTGCCCAGTCCCAGAAAATGCAGGCTGTCGGTCAGCTTGCCGGCGGGGTGGCGCATGATTTCAACAACCTTCTGACGGCGATGATCGGGTTCTGTGATCTGTTGTTGTCGCGCCACGGGCCGGGTGATCCGAGCTTTGCCGACATCATGCAGATCAAACAGAATGCCAATCGTGCTGCCAACCTTGTCCGGCAGCTTTTGGCGTTCTCGCGTCGTCAGACCCTTCAGCCGAAAATCATCAATATCACCGATGCACTGGCTGAAATGTCGAACCTGCTGCGCCGCCTGATCGGCGAGAAGATCGATCTCAAGGTCAGTCACGGGCGCGATATCGGTCTGGTCAAGGTCGATCCGGGCCAGCTGGATCAGGTGATCATTAACCTTGTCGTCAATGCGCGCGATGCCATGGCCGGCGAAGGCGGGACTTTGACGGTTCAGACCAGCAGCGAAATTGTTGATGAACCGACCGCAACCGGCACCGAAATCATCCCGCCGGGCGATTATATCGGCATCAAGGTCACCGATACCGGCATCGGTATCCCCAAGGACAATCTGACGCGGATTTTCGAACCCTTCTTCTCGACCAAGCAACGCGGCGAGGGAACGGGTCTTGGTCTTTCGACGGTTTATGGCATCGTCAAGCAGACCGGCGGCTTTATCGCGGTCAACAGCGAAGAAGGCAAAGGCACGACCTTTACCATCTATCTGCCGCGCTATGAGGCAACCGAACAGGAACTTGCCGAAACCCAGGCCGTCACCGAAGAAGCCCCGTCACGCGATCTGACCGGAACCGGTGCGATCCTTCTGGTCGAGGATGAGGATGCCGTGCGCACATTTGGCGCGCGCGCCCTGCGCAGCAAGGGCTATGACGTGCTTGAAGCCAATAACGGCGACAACGCGCTTGAGGTCCTGAATAATACCGACAAGACGATTGATCTGGTGATTTCCGATGTCGTGATGCCGGGCATCGATGGCCCGACACTTGTCCGCATGCTGCGCGAAAAGAAACCCGAACTCAAAGTCATCTTCATTTCCGGTTACGCCGAAGATACCTATCGCGATGAACTGGACGAAGAAAACGGTGTTCACTTCCTGCCCAAGCCGTTCTCGCTCAAGGATCTGGCGACCAAGGTCAAGGAAGTCCTGTAAGGTTTTGGCCGACCAGGCGGCATTATTGTCGCTGGGTGACCGGATTCATCCCGCAAGATAAAATGCCGACGCCCCGTAAAGGGCCAGTACCACAAAGCTTTCCCAGCCGATATTGGCAATGCCGCGCCGTTCGCGGTTGAGCATCCCCAACAGCAACACGCCGCTCATCAATATGACCAGTGCGATGGTAAAGACGTGCTGTTGGCTAAAGGCCGCATAGATTGATCCTTCGCGATAGGCGATGTCTGATGCCGCCAGAAACAGCACGTCAAAGGCGTTGCCGCCGATAATGTCCCCAACCGCCAGATTGACCGCCCCCATGCGAACCGCGGCAATTGCAGAGACAAATTCCGGGAAGGACGTTGAAATCGCGGTCAGGAAGGTGCCAACAGCGGTTTCGCTGATATCTGTCACGGCAACAATCGCAAGCCCGGCCTGACCGATAATGTGGCCGGCAACGGCTGTCACAAGTGCAAAGGCAAGGAATTCGCCCCACAGGCGCGCGGTGCTTTCGGGGTGGGTATCGGCGGTGTCATGTTTGGCGTCTTCTTCGGTCAGATCGGTTTTCTTGGGAAGCCACATCGGTTCATCACGGATCGCCGACAAAAGATTAAGGCCAAGCGGATAGATCACCAGAAGCAGGATGGATGCCGGGTGAATGTGAAAAATCATCCAGTCCGGCCCGGCATAGGCCAAAAGCGGCAAGGACAGCATGCTGAGCAAAAGGGTGGTCTGGGCAAGGCCGGTGGCGCTGGCCGCGGCATGTTCAAGATTGCCTTTGCGATAAAACAGATCGGCAATCGCCAGAAACGTCGTCTGGGCAGCAATCCCGCCAAGTGCATTGCCAATGGCAAGATCGGTATGTCCCTGCCAGGCGGTGGTCACAGATAACACACTGCCCGGCAGGCTGGTGGACATGCCGACAAACAGGGCGCCGGCGATGATTTGTCCCATGCCGGTGCGTTCAGCCAGTTTGACGGCAATGCTGGCCAGTCTGGTACCGGCAAAAATGATGATCAATGTGCAGACCGTAAAGGTCGCGACAATAACGCCGAGCGACTGCTGACCAAGGTCAAAGGGCATGCAATGCTTTCCGTGATCAAAGAAGACTACAATGTGTAACTTCCGACAGGGTAGCTTGTTCCCCGGCTGCTGTCTTTGCGTTGGCTCAGGGGATTTCAGGAACGCTTTGCCGCGGCCGCATCCAGGCCGGCACAAGATTGAGAACAAGCGCACATCCCGCCATGATCGTAATCCCGCCGACAAGCTGCATGGCCGAAAGCCTTTCGCCCAATGCTGTCGCACCGATCAGCACCGCAATCACGGTAACCAGAAATTCGACACTGATCGCGCGGGTGGGACCGATTGATGCCACCAGCCGGAAATAGACGATATAGGTGCAAACACTCATCAAACAGGCGGCAATGACCAGATATAAATAGTCCATGGCGACCGGAACGCGTTCAAGCGGCACAGCAAAGATCATCGGCAAGGTCACGATCCCGCCAAACAGAAACGCACCGATTGTGGTTTCCCAGTTGCCGCTTTGGCGCAAATGACGGCTGGCATAATTGCTGCCAAAGGCCGCGCACAGGGCCGACAGGATCGATGCCACGCAGCCAAGGACAAATTCCGGTGTGACGGCAACCGCGGGAAACCCGACCAGAAGCACAATCCCGCCAATGCCAAGTGCCAGACCGGCGAAGCCTTGTTTGCTTGCGCGTTCAATGCCCCAGAACTGGCTGATGATCATGGAAAAAAGCGGAATAGCCGCGACAAATATCGCCGTCATCGCCGTTCCGATGCGTGGTGCTGCATAGGACAACCCGATCAGTTGTCCGGCAACGGTGGTCGCCCCGACAATGGCAAAGGGCCGCCAGCCCGCACTGAAATCAAGTTTGCGGCGGCAAAGCCTCGCAACCAGGTAAAGCGACCCGGCCGCAATCAGGGCGCGGAATGTTACCGCCCCGACCCAGCCAAAGGCATCAACAACCTTTACGACGACAAGAAACGAAAGTCCCCACACGACGGCAAGGAACAGATAGCGGGCGATATCCCCTGGTTTCATTTGTGATGCACTTAAAACGGGGCGTGGGCATCCTTTGTTGATGCGCAGGCGATGTTGACGGGAAATCGGGTGGTGGCAGGTAGCAGCTGGCGCGGGGCCCGATATTCCGGCTGACCGCAGGCCTGATGGTGCGACCGGCCTCGTTTCCGGTCAAGCGCGAAATGCACGTCCGGGATGCAAAAGTTCCCTTAAGCCTATAGGCAAACCGCGCAATCCTGAGTATCGTTTCAGACAACAGATCACAAAGGTCTGACAAACAAGGTTTCCATCCGGAATGGAAACCGATTGCGGAGTGGGCGGCATACCGGTATCGGGTGCCGTAATGGGAATTTATGGCAGTCGTCATTTGCGATGGGTCGCATCCACCTTGGGGCTTGTGCGCGCATCTTTTGCGCGGATTTATCCTGTCCGTTCTTTTGGTCCCGTCCGTGCAGGCAAAGGATGCCTGTCTTCGGATTGCAATGCCCGAAATTCATGTCAGCCCGGAAAATATGGCGCAATATCGCCGCGTGATGGCGGATGCCGGACTGTGTGTCGAACCCGCATCACTGCCACAGATCCGGGCGGTTGCGGCCTTGCGGGCGGGTAAGATTGACGGGGTGTTTGCCGGACAGGATGATTTTCCCGAACTTGTTGATATCCCGGTCGTGCCGGGCGAGGTCGTCCTTGGAAAATTGCCGGGACTTCTGATTGTGCGCAAAGGCCCGGTCACCGGATTTGATGATTTGAACAATGAAGTTCTGGGCGTGCCGCTTGGCGCGACCTGGCCCAGAAAGCTGATTGCGGGCTATGCCAATATTGTCCGGGTGCCGCGCGGGGCGGAAATGTTAAAGGAAATGCTTCGCGAAGGGCGGATCGATGCGATGTTGCTTGATGGCTATTCCCTGAACTGGGCTGGCGGGGTGCCTGATGGCTATAACGCCATACCCGTGGCAACGATCACGGTTCACAGCTGGCTGCGTGCGGAATTCGCCGAACATATCCCGAAATTCGATCAGGGAACGCGGGCCTATCTCAAGGCCGTGCAGGAAGAAGAATAGGCAGGGCCATGCGTGATGTGAAACAACCGGACCGGATCACCAGAATGCAAGAAATGCCGCCCGCGTGCCGGTGTTTGACGCCGGGCATATTTGCGAAAATACAAGAAAACCCGTGGGGGGGATGAATGGCGCGTGATCTGAATTTCAGGGTGTTCAGGGCCTGTCTGTTTGCCATAGGCTTCGGATTGGCCGGGCTGAGCAGTTTGTTGGTGTCATCCGGTGCACGGGCCGATGAATTCTGTCTTCGCATGGCGATGCCCGAAGTCACCCGTGATGCCGTTGGTGTCGAAGCCTATCGCCGGGCCATGGCCGATGCCGGGCTTTGTATTATTCCGGTATCAATGCCCAATGCGCGTTCCGTGGTTGCCATGCGCAATGGTGAAGTCGATGGTGTATTTGCCGGTCTTGATGATTTTGCCGAACAGGTCGGTCGCCCGCTGATCCGTGGGGATCTTCCGGTCGGGGCGGTATCTGGCGTGCTGGTTGTACGCGACGGCGATATCAAATCGCTTGATGATCTGACCGATCAGGCGGTGGGGATCTGGCTTGGTTCAAGCTGGGCTGAAAAGCTGATGGCGGGTTACCCCAATGTGATGCGCTGTCCGGCCGGTCCCGAAATGATGCAGGAACTGATGCGTGCGGGGCGGCTTGATGCCATGTTGATCAATGAATTTTCACTGATCCTGACGGGCGGTCTGCCCGATGGCTTTGTGTCGATCCCGGTAATGGAACTTGAAGTCTATACATGGCTGCGTGCCGAATTTTCCGACTATTTGCCACTTATTGAAAAAGGCAATCAGGCCTATGTCGATATCCTGAAGAAATGGCGGAAAAAGGCATCATGACGCCCGGCGCGTGACGGGTGCGAAAAATTCGAAAATGTTTGTTTAGATTTCTTGCATATGTCTTTTCTTTTTATCTATAGTTGATCAGCGCAGCAGACGGAAAAACGGTGGCTGTGCGTTAAAATGAACAATGAAAAATTCCGGTCATGACAAGGTGACCGGCACAACAGGCGAGGCCCGGTATCGGCACAAGGTTCACCAAGAACCAGGCGTGATATCGGCTTGGGGGGTTGAATGGTAAAACGCAAATCAACCGGGATCGTGCGATCCTGTATGGTGGTTGCTATTTTCGTGACGGCATTGCTGTTGTCATTTGAATTGCTGCCCTCGGCCCAGGCCGATGCCGCAAACCAGCAGGCAAAAACCATTACCTGGGTTCAGAAATAACTGCCGACGGCCTGCATTGCCAAATCGGTTATCGCCGAAAGGACAAAGCACCAGGGACCTGACACCTGGCACTTGGCATACAGCCTGCGTGTGATCAGACCTTCCTGGATCAAAGGTCTGTCTTGTCCGGTGTCTGGATCTGGGATTCAATGGCCTGATCCGATCCCAGATGGGTGATGTCGATCGGCGTGTTTGTATCCCGGTTGGCATAGACGCGCCCGAAAAAGTCCGACAATTTCTTGGCGACATCTTCGGGCTGGCTGACCTGATGCAGGGTGAATTTGTGGCCGATGCGATCGGTAATATGAAGGTCGCCATAATCAAAGATATTGCCAACGACACTTTTGCTGATGCGGGTTGATTTGATGGCTTCGAACCCGCGATCATCCTGATCCTTGCGCAGGACGCCGCTGCGCGTGATGATGCGGTTGCTGGTAATCACGCGTTCAAAAAAGAACAGATCGCGGATCGCAGTCAGCGGCAAAAGAAGACTGTCCTTTGCGGCGCGTGTCGATGCGCCAAGTACGCGGCGCAGAAGGCTCCAGACGATCGAAATCGCCGCCAGGATCAAGCCGATCAGCGCAAATGAAAACACGAATTCATACTGTTCCCAGATTTCATCAAGGGCTGAAAAAGCTTCGGGTCCGGTCAAAAGATTTCGAAATTGCGGCATCAGGAAATTGTAAATTTCGCGCCAGTGATAGGATGCGTAAATCAGGGCCGCGATCCAGACAATCTTGATCAGGCCGGGCACCAGCACCGATACCGGGGCAATCGGCAAATCCATGATCACCACTTCACCATCCTGAAGATAGCGGCGAATTCCCTTGAACGGTTTGCCGTTATTGTCGGTCTGCTGGGCCTTGGTCATGCCGGTTTCCTTTTGCACGCAATTTCATGAACATACGGTGCGGGCAAAAAATCGCAAGCAGTTGCAAATTTTCGAATTCTGACCGGAGATAATTCTGATTACAAACGCCTGAAAATTTGCGCTTATAGATTTATTGGCCACGCCACCATGGCCACAAACCGGTACATCGCCGGAACAACAACAATGACAGGAAACGCGCCCCATGATCCCCCTGTTTGGTGAGGCCGCCGCCTTTACCGCCGCCCTGTGCTGGGCAACATCAAGCATGATCTTTTCCAATATTGGCGGCAAGGCCGGCGCGCAGACCGTCAATCGCGGGCGTCTGGCCTGTTCGATTTTTTGTCTGACGGTTCTGCACTGGCTTCTTTTGGGAACACCGTGGCCGGAATCAGTTACCTGGGAACAGCTGGGCTGGCTTAGCCTGTCGTCGATTGTCGGGCTGGTGATTGGTGATGCCATGCTGTTTCAGGCCTTTGTCCTGATCGGGGCACGGTTGTCGATGTTGTTGATGTCGACAGTGCCGATCATGGGGGCGGTACTGGCATGGGTGTTGTTTGATGAAACGCTTCGCCCGATTGAAATTCTGGGCATCGCCTGTGGGGTGGGCGGGGTTCTGATTGTCATTCTGGGTAAAAAGGGCCGTCCGGTCGGGCTGGTCGGGCGCAATTATGTGATCGGTATCCTGTGCGGACTGGGCGGCGCCATCGGTCAGGTCGCCAATCTGATCACGGCGAAATATGCGCTGATTGATGGCTATTCCGCATTGTCCGCGACCTGGATCCGTACCCTTGTTGCGGTGATTGCCATGTGGGGAATTGCCCTTGTCTTCGGGCGGGTGCGCCGCACGGTGACTGCGTGCCTTGCCCCGGATGTCGGCAAGTGGCTGTTGCTGGGGGCTTTGATCGGGCCTGCGGTCGGGGTTTGGCTTTCCATGCTGGCGGTTCAGAATGCCAATGTCGGGATTGCATCGACCCTGATGGCCTTGCCGCCGGTTTTGCTGATTGTCTATGAAGGCGCGATCCTGCGCCGGTCGGTGGGCTGGCAGGCCGTTATCGGGACCTGCCTTGCCTTTGCCGGGGTGGCGTTGCTGTTCCTGCATTAGAGATCAAGAGATCAGGGCATTTAGGCATTTAGGCAACTAGGACTGATGTGCCTTTCGCATGCGTCCCCACAACAGCAACCCGCCATAAAGGTTCGCCAGCAAGCTTAACCCGAACAACATCCCCGCCCAGACCGGCAAATCAAATATTGCCGCCGTGCCACGCATTGTTGTGTTGGCAACTGGCGCGGTGGGGGTAGTCGGGGCAGTCGGGTCTGGTGGGTCGGACGTTATGTCGGGTTTGCTCTGATGGGTCAGTTGCACCACATGCCCCATGCCATCACCCACCCGGATGTTCCAGTTTTGCGGTTGTGTGATGTCACGGCCCGGCTGATCCGGGGCAAAGGCAAAATGGCCGCTGCGATCGGTACGCGCCTTTTGCCAGATCTTGCCATCAGGGGCGGTGACGATGACTTCGGCAAATCCCATGGGACTGCCGTCGGTATAGCCAAACCGGTATCGAACCGTATTCTCATTGCCAACAGCCTGCCAGCCAGCCCCGTGGGCGCGGGCATCTGTCGGTTCCGATAGGATCAGAACCGACAACGCCACAAGAACCATGATAACCGGCACCCGGCTGATACCCGCTAGATGCATTTTCCTAGCCGTCCACATGGAAGCTTAGCGTCGCACGAAGGTTATGAACCCGTACCCCGTCTGCGGTATCGGGGATATCGGTTGCAACCCGCACGACCCACAGGCCGGGTGCCGAAATGCGGACCTTGGCAATGGCACTGCCGCGGTCATCGGCAAGGGTTTCGGTATAATAGGCCCAGGAAGACGGGGTTTGGGTAAACCCGGCATAGGTCGCAAGAACGGTGGTGGTTAAAGGCTGCCCGTCAAGCAGGATGCGGAATTCGGCGTCCGTGCCGATTTTGGTCCGGCGCGGATCGCCAAGCGGAACGATTTCAAGCCGATCACCAAGCGGAGTTGTGACCACGGCATTGTCATCAGTTGCCTGCGGGCCGATCAGATGTTTTGCGAATTTCTCGTAACGCGAAGCGGTCAGGGCATCGGGATGCTGTTCAAGCCCGCCTTCCTGCCAGCCATCGGGCGTCTGTGACCAGACAACCGGCAAACGGTGGGCGCCAATCCAGCCGGTTTGCGCATGATCGTCAACAGATGCAACAAGGTTCGGGGCGTTCGGATTTGGTGTGACATCAAGTTCGGTCTGCCCGGCACCGGTGATCAGGCGGGCGCGCACATTTTCGATGGCTTCGGCTTCTTCAGGTGCGCCGAACTGATGGGTCGAATCAAGGAATATCGTTGCCGGTTGGCCCGGCGCAAGGGTGCTTTGTGCGGTGCTGGCGATGAATTCATGGGCGGTTGTCGCACTGCTGATCAGGCACCCGGTTACGCCAATTATCAGGGCACGTGCGAACTTTGATTGAAACATCTGCTATCCTTTGGGAAATTAGGTCTATGAAATGGCGGTATGAACTTTTCAAAATTGTTCATACGAGTCAAGCTGATGATTCTGAAAGGGAATTGATATGACCCGCGTGACGGTATCAATCGAAGATGATCTGATGGAAGCGTTCGACACCTTCCTTGAAGGGCGGGGCTATACCAACCGGTCCGAAGGATTCCGTGATCTGATCCGTGAAAAGCTTCAGAATGCCAAGCTTGACGAAGACCCCAACGGGGTGGGAATTGCCGTTCTGAATTATGTCTATGACCATGAGGAACGCATGCTGGCCTCGCGTTTGATGAGCACCCAGCATGAACATCACAATCTGACGGTGTCGACCGTGCATTTCCACATCGATCATGACACCTGTCTTGAAAGCGTGACCCTGCGTGGCAAGCTTGCCGAAATTCGCGCCTTTGCCGACAAGGTCCTGGCACAGCCCGGTGTGCGCCACGGGCAGCTTTATTCCGTTCCGGGAGAACTGCACATTGAATCCCATCATCACGGGGATGAAGACCACGGCGCGGCCCATACCCACGAACATCTCAAAATTACCACCTGATAAAATTGCCTTTCGGTATGGAGCAGCCCGGTCCGGACAGGGCCGGGCTGTTGTCGTTTGAAAACGCGATTTTTGTTCCCGGGAATGAGAACAAACTTGCAACATCCAAAATTTTATGACAGTGTTCGCATTATGTTCTCAATTCGGCTGCTGACGTGAACAGGGAAACTAGTCTGTCTGGGCAGCAGGTTCTTCAAGCGGTGGCGTTCCGCATTTAGGTCCGGGGAACCGCCTGCGTTGCATCCTACCCGGCCCTGTGGAATAAGAGAGTTCGAGCAATGATTCAGACCGCGCTGCATTTGGTGGATAAGGATACTATGGATAAGCAGAAGGCACTCGAAGCCGCCCTTGGGCAGATCGAACGGGCATTTGGCAAAGGTTCGATTATGAAGCTGGGTCAGCGGGAAAGCGCCGTTGACATTTCAGCCATTTCAACCGGATCACTCGGTCTTGATATCGGACTTGGTATTGGTGGTCTTCCGCGTGGCCGTATCATCGAAATCTATGGCCCGGAAAGTTCCGGTAAAACGACCCTGGCCCTGCACACCATTGCCGAGGCACAGAAACTTGGCGGGACCTGTGCATTTGTCGATGCCGAACATGCGCTTGACCCGGGCTATGCCCGCAAGCTTGGCGTGAATACCGATGAACTTCTGATTTCACAGCCCGATGCCGGTGAACAGGCACTTGAAATCGCCGATACGCTGGTGCGTTCCGGTGCGATTGATGTTCTGGTCGTTGACTCGGTCGCGGCCCTCGTACCGCGGGCCGAACTCGAAGGTGAAATGGGCGATACCCATGTCGGTCTTCAGGCCCGCCTGATGAGCCAGGCCTTGCGTAAACTGACCAGCTCGGTGTCGCGGTCGAACTGCATGGTGATCTTCATCAACCAGATTCGTATGAAAATCGGCGTGATGTTCGGCAGCCCGGAAACCACCACCGGTGGTAACGCGCTTAAATTCTATGCGTCTGTTCGTCTTGATATCCGTCGTATCGGCCAGATCAAGGACCGTGACGAAGTCGTTGGCAACCAGACGCGCGTCAAGGTCGTCAAAAACAAGATGGCCCCGCCGTTCAAACAGGTCGAATTTGACATCATGTATGGCGAAGGCGTTTCCAAGATGGGTGAAATCCTTGATCTTGGTGTCAAGGCAGGCATCGTTGAAAAGTCCGGTTCCTGGTTCTCCTATAACTCGACCCGGATCGGTCAGGGCCGTGAAAACGCCAAGAACTTCTTGCGCGAGAATCCGGAAATGACCCAGGAAATCGAAAACAGCATTCGCGAAAGTGCCGGCCTGATCGCCGAAAGCATGACGAATATGAGCGAAGATGACCCGGTCAATGATGATTGATCGCGCTGTTTTTGCACGATGATTTTAAAAAGACGGGCCGTGATTTCGGCCCGTCTTTTTTGTTTGGGCCATCAAATCCTTCACCCCGTTCAAAGGTGCAGCCATGATTACCTGCTATTTGAAATATATTATCGACAGTCACAAAATTCCCGAGTTCGAGGCATATGCCAAACGCTGGATTCCGATTGTCAATCGTATGGGCGGGACCCATCACGGCTATTTCCTGCCCCATGAAGGGGCGAGTAATGTGGCCTATGCGCTGTTCAGTTTTCCAAGCCTTGCCGAGTATGAAGAATACCGCAATCGCATGGCTGGTGACCGCGAATGTCAGGATGTTCTGAATATGGAAATCCGCAATCGCAGCATCATTTCCTATGAACGCAGCTTCATGCGCCCGGTCCTGGACTAGGGGCGGGCGGGGCTATGATCCGCGCCGCGTTGCGGTCGTTGCCGCTGCCGGGATTTGCTGCTGTTGCCACTGGCTGGGTGTTTGGCCGGTAATGCGCAGGAATTCGCGATTGAAATTCGATTTGGTGTTAAAGCCGCTTGAAAGCATGGTGGTTGTGACATTCTGCCCTCGCGCAAGTTCCCCGCAGGCATGATCAATCCGGAACCTGTTGATATAGCGCGACACATTTTCCCCGGTACTTTGATTGATCGCTGTGGATACCTGTTTCAACGGATAGCCCAGCCGCCGCGCAATCCGCGCCAGCGTCAGATCGGGATCAAGAAACAGTTTCTGACCGTTTATAAGCTGATCAAGTGCCGCCATGATTTCATCGACCGGGATATCGGGCGTATCGGGCGCGGTTTTGTCAGGCGCGCTTGACGGTTCGATATCATCACCCCCGTTGTCATCATCGCCCGATCCGATGGCAAGATCGGGCGAAAGCGCCAGAAACCCGATGGTCAGCACTGCCAGCGACGAAAAGATGCTTAAAATCACACCGGTTGCGCCTTCTGCCCCGAATTGCAGGGCTGCCGCGATCAAAAGATCACTAAAGGCCGAAACAATCAGTGCAATGGCAATCACCCGCCAGATCAATGCCGGTACATGCCCCGATGCCAGACGCGAATGGGCCAGATCATTGCCCTGACGATGCAGGGCAATCAGGATGGCAGACGCATAGCCGACAAAAAGCCCGCCAAGCAGGGCATCAATCAGAACCGGCATGGCAAGGATCACGATCACCATCACCACCGGGGCCAGAAAATGGCAAAGATCGGTGGCGACAAGGCGCGACCGCACACTGCTTTGCAAAAAGGCCATCCAGGCCAGCGCCGGGATCATTGATGCCATGACCGGCTGCAACAACCGGATGGCATCAAACCCGTAATAATGAACCAGCGACACGGTCACACTCTGACAGGCGCAGGCCAGCAGCAAGGCGGCAAGCAACCGGCTGGTCTTTTCAAACAGGATTGCCCGCAAAAACAGATAACCCAGCAACAGGGCGACGATCATGGGTACGGGAAGTGCGATCATGTCTTGTGGCGATCCGATCATAAAACGTCCGAAAACCGGTTTTGCACGTCCTATAACCGGTTCAAGGACGCCAGCCCCCGAAATCAGGAGCAATTTCAACCCGGTGAAGATTAAAACACGGATTGAAATCATGAAACATGTAACTTCTGCGGCCCTTCTTTCACTTGGTCTTGCCAGCGTTCCTTGCATGGCGACCCCGTCCGCGGCACAGGAACTGGCGGGCTATGACCGGTTCGATGTCACCGCATCACACAGATCCATGCCGCTTTCTGCGTCCATCTGGTATCCGGCGGGGACTTATATCTATCGTGCGCCGGTCACCAAAAGCGCAATCTGGCAAAGCACGGATGCCTATATCGGGGCAGCGATTGCACCGGGAAAACACCCGCTGATCCTGATCTCGCACGGATCGGGCGGCAATATGGATGCGCTGGGCTGGCTGTCATCGCAACTGGCACTTCGCGGGGCAATGGTGCTGGCGGTTAATCATCCCGGCACGACATCGGGGGATTCATCGCCCCGGCGCACCATTCATCTGGCGCCGCGTGCGGCCGATATCACCGCCCTGCTTGATCAGGTTCTCGCCGATCCGGACTTTGCCCCCTATATCGACCGGGACCGGATTTCGACGGTCGGGTTTTCGTTGGGTGGGACAACGGTTCTTAATCTGGCGGGGGTGCGATTTGATGGCGACCTGTATCGTGATTTTTGCAAGACGCATGGCGATGCGATGCAGGATTGCGCCTTTTTGAAACGTGGCGGGGTCGATTTCGATCAACTGTCTGATGACATTGCCATCGATGCCAAGGATCCCCGGATTTCGCGATTTGTCGCGATCGAACCTGGCATGACCTATGCGGTTGATGACAACAGCCTGAAAAACACCGATCAGGATGTGCTGTTCATCCGGCTTGGCAAAGAACATGGCTGGCCGGCTGCTGATCTTGAGGCGACCGGAAGCAACCTGTTGGGCAAGCTTGATCATCCGGCCTATGCGGTTTTTGCCCCGGCTGACCATTTGACGTTTCTGGCGGAATGTGTGCCCGGTGCGGCCGAACTTCTGGCGCGGATGGATGATGATCAGGTCTGTTCGGACCCGGCGGGAACCGATCGCGGCCATATCCACCAACAGATCATTGATGAAATCAGCCGGTTTCTCGACCTTGGCGCGTCGCCATCCTGATTGGCGCATATGATGGCGGATATCACGGATCATCCCCCGGAAAGCGGCCCGGTTGACGGGTTTCTTTCCGGTGCCCCAAAATGATCACGATTTCGCATAACTATATGAAAAATATATCATTAAATAGTGTCGAATGGGGTGAAAAACAGCCTTTAGTGATATGGGGGCGGAACAATTTTGAGTTGTCCCCGTTTGATATCCTGTGAGCAACACATCACGAGCAAACAGGAGAACAAACATGTCAGACCTGATGAAAAAAATTCTCGCCGTTCTGATGATTGGTGGTCTTGGTCTTGGCCTTGCGGCCTGCGAAACCGCCGAAGGTTTCGGCGAAGATGTCGAAGATGCCGGTGAAGCCATCCAGGACAGTGCTTCGTGATCCGGGCTGATTAAACAGGTCGCTTTACCCTCAAAGCACCCAATAACTGCAGGAGAATTCCCATGATTGGTTGGGCCGTATTCTGTCTGATCCTTGCCCTGATTGCCGCCGTATTGGGTTTTGGCGGCTTGGCCGGGACTTTCGTTGGCATTGCGAAGATTCTGTTCTTTGTCTTCATCGTGCTGTTTGCCGTTTCACTTCTGGTGAATGCATTGCGTGGCCGCCGCCCGCCAATGTAACCGGCAACGAAAGACAAAAAGGGTTGGGATAAAAAACCGAACCGACGAGCACACAAAAGGGCGCCATATTGGCGTCCTTTTGCTGTGTCTGGATGGGGCCGGGTAATGGCGATATTGGTTGCAACCAAAAACCGGTCGCGCCAAAATGGCGTATATACTCAAAGGCGGTATCCGAACCGCACAGCGTTGGAGCATTCAACAAACATGGTAACGATCACAAAACGTCTGTTGGCAGTTGCGATGGTTCTTGGCTTTGGCATGGCGTTGTCGGCCTGCGAAACCGCCGAAGGATTTGGCCGCGATATGGAAAAGCTGGGCCAGCAGATCCAGGAAAGCGTGAATGAGTAACCGTTCAAGCGCCCTTGCCAGCGAACGGTTATATTATGCCCCGGTAAAGGTCGCCGATATTGGCGACCTTTTTGTGTTTCTGGGGGATGCTGCGGCAATGCGCTTTACCCATTGCGATCAATCGCTTGAAGATTGCCAGACCAGATTGCTGGCCTTTGAAGCACGTCGCAATCAGGACGGCTTTGCCCCCTGGGTCGTGCGGCACAGGGAAACCGACAGAATCATCGGTTGGGGCGGACTTTATATCGACCCGTTCGATCCCGACTGGGGACCGGAAATCGGTTATTTCCTTCATCCCGACCATCATGGTCGCGGATTTGGCCGTGAACTTG
Source organism: Thalassospira sp. MCCC 1A02491 (assembly GCF_001613785.1). Classification (NCBI taxonomy): domain Bacteria; kingdom Pseudomonadati; phylum Pseudomonadota; class Alphaproteobacteria; order Rhodospirillales; family Thalassospiraceae; genus Thalassospira; species Thalassospira sp. MCCC 1A02491. The sequence goes on from NZ_LPVX01000005.1 coordinate 52,775, forward strand.
CCGAAACCGCCATCGCCTTTGCGCGGGCCCGAACATCCTGCTGTATGCTGGGTGCCTTTGCCCATCCCGACAATCATCCATCGGCCAAGCTATTGTCCCGATTGGGGTTTGTGCAGATCGGTTTTGTCGCGTCAATGAACCGCAACCGGTTTCGCCTGATGATTGACCGGGCCTAGCGCGTGGCGATTTTTGCCTTGTTGCAATCACGCAATTCATAAAACTTGATACATTTGCCGCCCAAGCCCTTCGCCTGACTGGACAGGGCAGGGCCGAGCCGCTAAATAGGGCAGTCCGTCCGCCAACATGGCGGATGAATTTGTTCCGCGTTTTCCGGGTTGGAGAGATATGCAGACCGTTAACGATATCCGCACCACGTTTCTGGAGTTCTTCCGCAAGAACGGCCACGAAGTCGTTTCCTCCAGCCCGCTGGTGCCGCGCAATGACCCCACCCTGATGTTTACCAATGCCGGGATGGTCCAGTTCAAGAACGTTTTCACCGGCCAAGAGCATCGCGATTATTCACGCGCGACCACCTCGCAGAAATGCGTGCGTGCCGGAGGCAAACATAACGATCTTGAAAATGTCGGTCATACCGCCCGCCATCACACCTTTTTTGAAATGCTCGGCAACTTCTCGTTTGGCGATTATTTCAAGGAAAACGCGATTGAATTCGCCTGGAACCTGATCACCAAGGAATATGGTCTTCCCAAAGACAAGCTTCTGGTCACGGTTTATCACACCGATGACGAAGCCCATGGTCTTTGGAAAAAGATTGGCGGTCTGTCTGATGACCGCATCATCCGTATTCCGACCTCCGATAACTTCTGGTCGATGGGCGATACCGGCCCGTGTGGTCCGTGCTCGGAAATCTTCTTTGACCATGGCGATCACATCTGGGGTGGGCCTCCGGGCAGTGCCGACGAAGACGGCGACCGTTTCATTGAAATCTGGAACCTCGTCTTCATGCAGTATGAACAGATGGCAAATGGCGATCGCATTGATCTGCCCAAGCCGTCGATTGATACCGGCATGGGCCTTGAACGTATTGCCGCTGTCCTTCAGGGCAAGCACGACAACTATGACATCGATCTGATGCGCGCCCTGATCGAAGCATCGGCCGATGCCACCAATACCGATCCGGATGGTCCGCATAATGTGTCGCACCGTGTGGTTGCCGACCATCTGCGTTCGACCAGCTTCCTGATTGCCGATGGTGTTCTGCCGTCCAATGCCGGTCGCGGTAACGTTCTGCGTCGTATCATGCGCCGTGCAATGCGCCACCTGCACATGGTAGGCACCCAGGATCCGGTCATGTATAAACTGGTTCCGGCACTGGTGCGCAAAATGGGTGGGGCGTTCCCGGAACTGGTCCGTGCCCAGGCGCTGATCGAAGAAACGCTCAAGCTCGAAGAGCAGGGCTTTAAAACCATGCTTGATCGCGGTCTCAAGATGCTTGATGACGCGACCGACGGCATGAATGAAGGCGCCACCCTTTCGGGCGAGGTTGCCTTCAAGCTTTATGACACATATGGCTTCCCGCTTGATCTGACGGCCGATGCGCTCAAGGCACGCAAAATCGGCATTGATGAAGACGGTTTCACTTCCGCCATGGAAGAACAGAAGGCCAAGGCACGTGCCGCATGGTCGGGTTCGGGCGAAGCAGCGACCGAAGAAGTCTGGTTTGACATCAATGACCGTGATGGCGCGACAGAATTCCTTGGCTATGAAACCGAAACCGCCGAAGGTGTTATCACCGCCCTGATCAAGGATGGTGCCGAGGTCAAAACCGTATCAAAGGGTGACGAGGTTGCCGTTCTTGCCAACCAGACCACCTTCTTTGGTGAGTCCGGTGGTCAGCAGGGCGATGCCGGTGTGATCAAAACCGAAAAGGGTGCGATCATTGAAATCACCGACACCCAGAAAAAGCTCGGCGCGCTGCATGTGCATCTGGGCAAGGTTGTCGAAGGCGACGTTTCGGTTGGCGATGCGGCTGAATTCCGTGTCGATCATGCCCGCCGTTCAAGCTTGCGTGCCAATCACTCGGCAACCCATCTTCTGCATGCGGTGATGCGCAAGCATCTTGGCGATCACGTCACCCAGAAGGGCTCGCTGGTCGCACAGGATCGCCTGCGCTTTGACGTTTCCCATCCCAAGGCCGTAACCGCCGAAGAAGCCGCCCTGATCGAAGCAGACGTCAACCGTCTGATCCGTGAAAACAGCGAAGTCACCACCCGTCTGATGACCCCGGACGAGGCGATTGAACTGGGTGCTATGGCGCTGTTTGGTGAAAAATACGGCGATGAAGTCCGCGTTGTTTCCATGGGCCTTCCCGAAAGCAACGAACATGCCTATTCGCTTGAGCTTTGCGGTGGTACGCATGTCAAACGCACCGGCGATATCGGCATGTTTAAAATCGTGTCCGAAGGTGCGGTTTCAAGCGGGGTTCGCCGTATCGAAGCCCTGACCGGTGCCGATGCTGCCAATTACATGGCGGCCCGTGAAAACGTGCTGGCAACGGTTGCTGCCGACCTTAAGGCCGTCCCCGAAGATGTCCCGGCGCGCGTCAAGGCGCTTCAGGAAGAACGTCGTCGTCTGGAACGCGAAGTCTCCGACCTGCGCAAGAAACTTGCGACTGCCGGTTCCGGCGGTGCTTCGGGCGGTGATGCCTTCAAGGAAGTCAACGGCGTCAAACTGGCCCTACGTTCGCTTGACGGCATTCCGGCCAAGGAACTCAAAGGCATGGTTGACGAACTGCGCGATCAGATGGGGTCTGGCATTGTTGCACTTGTTTCGGGCGATGGTGGCAAGGCATCCGTCGTGGTTGGCCTGACCGAAGACCTGACCGCGAAATTCAGCGCGGTTGACCTTGTCCGTATCGGGGTTGAGAAACTCGGCGGCAAGGGCGGCGGTGGCCGTCCGGATATGGCGCAGGGCGGCGGTTCCGACCCGTCGCAGGCCGATGCCGCACTGGCCGCGATCGAGGCACATATCGCCGGCTGACGCGATCCGCGATCAAAAGTATGACGAATAAAAAGGGCCCCGACCGGGGCCCTTTTGTTTTGTCTGATGATTGCGATTTGGGCAGGGATTATCGGGGATTGTCAGGGCGCCACATTGCGTTGTGTGCGGGGGCGGATGATTTGCCAGCCAAGGTTCATGCCTGCCGCTGCTATCAGGATGGCAATGGCACCGATGATCTGAGCGATATCGGGGCGATAGCCAAAGGCGATCAGGTCAACAATGATCGCCACCACCGGATAGATGAAACTGAGCGACCCTTGCAGATGGGTCGGCAATTTCTGAACCGCGCCATACATCAACACATACATGATCCCGGTATGGACCACCCCGACCGTGATCAGGCAACCCCAACTGATTGCCGTGGTTGGCAGGTTTTCAAAATCGGCAAATGGCGCAAGCATCACGATACCGATACAGACCTGAACAAGGGCGATCAGATGGGGCGGGGTGCCTTTGAGCTTTTTGGTGATGATCGCCGCTGTCGCCCAGAAAAACGCTGCCCCAAGCGCCATCAGAATGCCAGCGGCATAGTCCGATCCGCCAAGGCCTCCCTGGGGTTTACCAGAAATGATCAAAAGCAGACCGGCAAAGGCAATGCCAAGCCATGCGAATTTGTTGATGGTCAGTTTCTCACCGAAAAAGGCCGCACCAAACAACACCAGCATAAAGGGCTGGGTGTTATAAACCGCGGTCGAGACCGAGATTGAGGCCATCGAATAGGACTGAAACAGCATGTACCAGTTGGTGACGATGGCAACCCCGCCAAGGGCGGCCCAGCCCAGCATGCGCACATTCAAAAGCCCGCGCAAAAGCCCCATGGTCGCACAGATCACCAAAAGCGAAAGCGCCCCAAAGAAGCAGCGCCAGAAAACCACATCCATGGCCGGGCGGTCCGACATCACAACAAACCAGCCAATGGTGCCCAAAATTGTCATGGCAGCCGTCATTTCGATCGTGCCGCGGACTTGTTCTTTCATCGCAAAGCTCCGTTCAGGAAGTCATTTGATGGGATTACTTTCGGCTTTTTTGGGCGGGTTTTATATGGCTTGTGAAAGGTGAATTTGGCATGTAGCCTTCTTAATCAAAGCCGGATCGTCAATTTTGTGGAATTTGTAAAGTCATGGACGAGATCGATCAGAAGATTCTGAAAATCCTGATGCGTGATGCCCGGATTTCGCAAAAGGAACTGGCCGCCAAGGTCGGACTTTCCGCCCCCGGTGTTGCCGAGCGGGTCCGGCGGCTTGAAGAACGCGGGGTCATTCGCGGTTTCACCATTGATGTTGACCCCGAAGCCCTGGGATATCCGTTGCAGGCGATTGTGCGCATTCGGCCCTTGCCCGGCAAATTGCATATCGTGCAGCAACTGATTTCCGAAATTCCCGAATTTGGCGAATGTGACAAGGTAACCGGCGATGATTGCTTTGTCGCACGGCTTTATATCCGGTCGATGAAGGAACTGGACGGGTTGCTTGACCAGATTGTCGACAAGGCCGAAACCAACACCGCCATTGTCAAATCCAAGCCGGTCGAACGCCGGATGCCGCCACTTTCGCCGAAATGATTGTGCGGCCTTGCGCGAGGCATCCGGTGCCATACGCTAAACGCTAAACGTCATGCGTCACGTGCGATGTGTGACGTCCCATGCGGTGCGTTTCGTGCCAGGTGTTCTATGCGAGCGGCAGCAGGATATCGGTAACGGCCTGATGGTCCGGGACGTCGGGGAAAAAGGCGACGCGTTGGAAAACAAGCGGGAAGTCGCCGGGCGTTTCGCCGCTTTGTGGCAACCAGTCGCGATAGAGCGCAAGCGCGCTGTCACCAAGTGTCTGGTCGCTTCCGACATGACGCAATTTCGCGTATCGCCCGGCCGGGATCATCAGGGGATAAAGACCGGCTTTTTCATCCTCGGCTGTCAGGGGCCGTGTTGTGGCAACGCAAAGCCCCATACGGAAATCATCGGGCGGCGTATCATCGGGATTGCACCAGACAATATTGAATGTCGCGTGTTTTGACGGGTGCAGATGATGGATTTTGCGCCAGGCAATAAAACGTTGAATGGTCTCGCCGATGCGTGCAGGCGGGCCGACATGATCCAGACAGGCGGTGGGTGTTTCGGGGAAGTCGATGATTGAAACGGCAGTGTAATCGGGGCTGGTCATCGTGTTTCTCCTGATTGTCTGCAACCCGTCATAAGGGGCCTGCCAATTGTCCCAATCGGTGGATTTGCGAAAGTCGCGCGGTGCGATCCCGTGGATCTGGCGAAAGGCGCGGGCAAAGGATTCCGGCCCCTCGTACCCGGCATCAAGGGCGATTTGCAAAACCGGGACATCTTGGCGAAAGGCCAGCATATGGGCGGCACGGCGCATCCGGATCAGGCGAATATATTGCCCGACATTCATGCCGTAAAATGCCGCAAATTGCCGATGGAAATGAAAGACCGAAAAGGCAGCAATGCCGGCCAGGGTTTCAAGCGACAGGGCCTTGTCATCCCGAATTTCGGGACTGGCATCAGGGCCGGTACCAAGACAGGTATCAAGACTTGTATCAATATGGGCAATGACCCGTTCAAAACGGCGGGCGATGTCTGATTTTGCCGGGACATTCATGATGGCGTGGCCTGACGGTTGCGATTGCTGATTACGGGCTTGATCCTGTGCCATCATGCACAATTCCGCTGACCAATACCTGACCGATTTTGCGGATTTGTTTCGGGTGTTCGGAGATACGGGAATGTGGTCCTGTGCCGAGCTGACAGCATGTTGGTCGGGATGCGTCAGGAAACCGAATAATCATCCTTGGCCTGTTGTTGGCGCAAGACGCGGTTAACGGCGCGTTCGACGGCCTTCCGATCAGTGGCGTCCGCAATGTCGCGCGCAGCGGCCCGACCGATCAGGCGCGCATGTTCGCGCAGGATTTCCAGATGTTTTGGATGTTTGGCAAGGCCGGTGAGGCTTTCAAGGACCTCTGCCATCGGCAAAAGGACGTCGGGTTTGGCGCTGGCCGATTGGCGGATCTGGTTGAAGGCCGCATTCATCATGCCACCGAAATCCGACAGATGGGCGCAGATGCGTTCCTTTCCCTGATCATCGCGCCACAGTCCCATTGGATAATGGAAATCCATCGCCTGTGGCAAGGCGCGACCGAGCCGATGGATCACGGCAATTGCGGTGAACGGATCATTGATCCCGGGGGAAAGGGCGCGCAAGGCAACCTCGACCAGTTGTCGCAGGGCAAATTCGATATCAAGCATGGCGGTGCGCTGACTGCCGATCATGATCTGTTGGGCGATGGCGTCATGTATTGCATCTGATCGGGTGTCAGAAGGCCCGGTGTCAGAGGGCCCGGTGTCAGACGGCTTGGTGCCGTTGTTTTCATCCTTGCCGATTTCACCGATAATATCACCGGCAATCACATGCTGTCCGGCGCGGACCGTCAGTGCGACACGAATATCGTGCTTGATGGCAACATCAAGCAGGTCGTCATAATCAATGCCCTGCACATAGCCCGATTTTGCGGCCGTAATCGTGCGATCCGAGGTGTTGGCACCCGCATCGGGCAGGGTGCAGCTTTCCCCGGCGGCATTGTCAATCGGCCCTGACAGGGTTTCAAGCGACGAGGAAATCGTTTCTTCAAGATTGGCGCCGACCTTCTGGATCACGTGATCGGCAACGATGGAACGTCCCAGATGATGGACAAACAAAATCAGCACAAACAGACTGACGACAAACAGCGCAATGCCGGTCATGGCGGCGATCTGCGGGACCGCGCCATCATCGGTCTGCCCGCCCATCAGGACCAGGCCTGTAATCAGAAACTGGATCGTGCCGACGAAACTGCCCAACGCATTTTGGGTTTTGGGATCGCCCATGAAGTTGCGAATGGTGCGCGGCCCCAGCGACCCGGCCGCAAGGGTAAGCACCACCATGGTGACCGACAGCGCAAAGGTGGTCATCGTCACAAGCGTCGCCAGCAGCGTCGATGTCAGATCCTGGACCGTTTCAACCGTTTCAAAACGCGGCCAGAAATCGGGCAGGCTTGCAATGATATCTTCGCCCGGCAACCGGATGGCCAACAGTGAAAGCACCGCACCGCCAATCGCATAAAGCAACGGAGTGAACCACAGGCTGTGGCCGACAAATTCCCATATTCGGATAAAGCGGTGAAACATGTGCCGTGATCCTGTTGTGAATGCGTGCCCGGGCGACAAATGCCGCCCGTCGGCAAAACCGGACCGGGACAGCGATCAACATATAAACGTCTGGAACTGTGGCCGGTTCCCGGTTTGCTGTTGTACTGGTCCGGGTCGATATCGCGCAGATCATTTTTGCCGGTTATTGCGGTCAATGTCTCCTGACTTTTTGGGGGAATGACACCTATGCAAAAATCACGATTGCCCGTGTTTGAAAAATGAACCAAATTCGATTTTACGTCAAAAATGATCCAACGGGTAGAAGGCCGCATTGGCATGGTTGTGCAAAACCGCATGGAAAAACGCCAGCAACGCGAAGAAATGATCCTTGATGCCGCCGGGAAACTGATTTCAGAAGTCGGCTTTTTCGAGCTCAAGATGTCGGATATTGCGCGGGCCTGTGACATTTCGGTCGGTACCCTTTATGGCCATTTCGCCAGCAAGGAAGATTTGCTGATCGGGCTTGCGGTCATGGCCGGTGCCAAACGCGCCGAAAAGTTTGATATCGCACGCAATCATGATGGCAGCGCGATTGAAAAATACATCATCGCCAATCTGCTGGATCTGGGTTTTTCCATCGATCATCCGCAATTGTTCGAGGCCGAATATCTTGCCCTTGCGCCGTCGGTCTGGAAACGCGCAACCCCGGCCCGCCATCAGGCCCAGCTTGATCAGATCAATGCCATCACCACGATGTTTCAGACCTTCCTGACCGAGGGGGAGGATGAACTTGGCATTGCCCCGGATATGACCAGCCGCAGCCGCAACCTTAACCTTGGCAGTTGGGGGCTTGGTTACGGGATCAATGTGCTGGTTCTATCTGAAATCACCGACCGTCATTATGGACAGGAACTGCGCAAGAATGCGGTCAGTATCCTGTGCGACGGTCTGGCCGATCTTATGATCGGGGCCGGGTGGCAGGTCGATGATGCCAGGGCCAAGGTCCGTGCCCTTGCCGCCACCTATGTCGATGCCCCCGGTTTTGATCAATGAATTGAAATAACTTCTATCGCCCTTTTGCCCACCAATAGCCCCTAACAACCGTCGCTTACCAGCGCAGCGCCCCACGGAGTTCCCCATGTTGCAAGAAAACAAGGCAATGTCGGCGGTCTTTTTGACCGTTCTGTTCGGCTTTGCCGGGTTCAGTTTGCCCTATCCGGTCTTTGGACCCATGTTTCTGAAACCTGAACTTGGTTTTCTTGATCCATCTATTCCCGAACAATATCGCACCATCCTGTTGGGTGTTGCCATGGCGCTTTATCCCATCGGGCAGTTTATCGGTGCACCATGGCTTGGCCGGTTATCGGACCGGGTCGGCCGCAAACCGGTTTTGATGGCATCGCTGTTCGGGGCGGCGAGCGGCTATATCGTTGTTGCCATCGGGGTGGCGAGCGCCAATTTGCCGCTGGTTTTGGTCGGGCGGTTTGTATCAGGCCTGTGCGAAGGCAATATGGCGATTGCCCAGTCGATTGCATCGGATATCAGTACCCCGGCAAACAAGGTCCGCAATTTCGGCCTGATCACGGTGGCGATCAATGTCGGCTGGATCGTCGGGCCGTTGATGGGGGGCTTTTTCTCTGACCCGTCCATTCATCCGTCCTTTAACGTGTCCTGGCCGTTCTTCTTTGCCGCGGGCATGTATGGCTTCAACCTTCTGGTCGTTGCGGTGGTCCTGCATATTCCGGAATATGCCCGCCGTCGCGGACGGACCAAGGATGATCAGGCGATTGCCGGGCGGACTGTCTGGGCGACCTTGACCGATCCTGTGCTGTTGCCGGGCTACGCGGTTTCATTTGCCAGCTATTTCGCGATCTATCTGTTTTTCTGCTTCTTCGGGGTTTACCTGGTACAGACCAGCGATGTGACCAGCAGTTTCCTTGGCATGTGTTCGGCGATCATTTCGATCCCGCTTATTCTGGCCGGATTGACCGTGGAACGTGCGCAGCGCCCGATGGGCCTTCGCGGGGTAGCGGCTCTTGGGCATATGTTGCTGGCCATCGGTTTGATTACCTTTGTCCTGCCTGACGGGCTGGTCTGGGTGTTTGTGCCGATGTGCATTGCCGCCTTCGGGATTGCATGGTGCGAAGTTACCACCAGCCTGTTCATTTCAAACGGTGCCGGTGCCCACGAGCAGGGGCAGGCATTGGGCATTTACCGATCCGTGCATGTTCTGGCCGAAGCCGCGGCAGTTTTGACCGGCGGGGTTCTGGCCGGGCTGGATAATACATCGCCCTTCATGGTTGGTGGGATTGCGGCATTGATTTGCGTGATCGGCATTCTGGGCTGGGTGAAATCATCCGCCCTGATCCCGGCCCGTGCGGATGGCGCAGCCGAATAGACATCCGAAAAATGAAACGCCCGCACATCAATGCGGGCGTTTTCCATCAGATATCGGTCGGATCATGCGGGGCCAGTGCTGCACGCCGGATCAATGCCTGGGCGGTATCATTTTCCTGGCGGTTTTTATCGGGCAGCTTTGCCACCTGATCGGCAAGGGCGCGGATATCGTCCAGATCTTCCATATCGCCACAGATTTCCATGACCCGCCCCCAGATCGCATCATGATCCATGCCGCCCATCACGGTGAGCGTGATGGCGCGGTTAAGGGTCGCTTCGCGGTGTTCGGGATCTTGCGACAGGATTTGTTCAAAGGTTTCAAAACCTGCGATCAGGTGACCTTCGCGCAGATTGATCACACCAAGATCGTTTGACGCGGTCAGTGACGATGGATCAATGCGCAGCAATTGTTCAACGGCGCGTCTTTCCCCTTCAAGATCGTCACTGGCGCGATAGCACGCCGCCATCAGCCGGTGAATGGTTTCCGATCCCGGACTGTGATGTGCCGCGGTCTGAAGGGCAGAAAGGGCATTGTCACTTTGATCAAGTTCAAGCAATGCCTGCGCGCGCAGGGTCAGAAGTTCCGGGTCGGTCGGTTTGGCGCGCAAAACGATGTCGACATGATTAAGCGCGTCACGCGCATCACCGTTTTCAAGCAGGGCGCGTGCAATGTGATAGAGGCAATCGGCATTGTCCCTATCAGATTGCAGCACCGTGCGATATTCACCGAGTGCTTCGGTAATCGAACCTTTTTCATGCAGGGCACGGGCCAGACCAAACCGTGCTTCAAGATTATCCATGTCTTCGCCAAGTGCCTGGCGAAGCATATTGATGGCGGCGTTATATTGCCGCCTTTTCAAGGCAGCAAGCCCCATGTCAGCAAAGGACATGGCATTCATTTTTCGTCTCCCAATCCATACGAAATCCGTTCCCCGGATCATCAGACTTATCGATTTACGATGGGATTATAATGGCCGGGCTGGGCATTGCCACTATTATGTCATTTGGGAACTTTTTACGGCGATGGCACCTGCTGGTTGCAAAAAAGACAGGGCCCCGGAATTGTCCGGGGCCCGCTGCAATGTGCAATGTGCAATGTGCAATGTGAAATGTGCCGGAATGCGTGCCGTGCAGATCACGGCTTATGCAGCATTTTGATTTCCATGAAATCTTCAAGACCAAACAGACCGCCTTCGCGCCCGATGCCCGATTGTTTATAACCGCCAAACGGGCTTCCCGGACGGGGGAAGGCACCGTTGATGCGGATCATGCCCGCACGCAGTTTGCGGGCAACGCGGTCGGCCTTGGCATCATCGGGGGTCTGGATATAGGCCGCCAGGCCATAGGGCGTGTCATTGGCGATTTTGATGGCTTCTTCCTCGGTGTCGAACGGGATCATGGCGACGACCGGGCCAAAGATTTCTTCGCGGGCGATGCGCATGTTATTGTTCACATCGGCAAAGATCGTCGGTTTGACGAAATAGCCTTCATTCACCCCGTCGGGCTTGCCAACCCCGCCAACCAGAAGGGTTGCACCTTCGTCAATGCCGGCCTGAACAAGGGTTTGCACCCGGTCAAACTGGATGTGGCTGACCAGCGGGCCGATATGATCGCCTTTGACCCGCGGATCGCCAACCTTGGCGGCATCGCCGACGCGTTTGGCAACCTTGACGGCCTCGTCATAAATCGATCGCTGAACCAGCATCCGGGTCGGTGCATCGCAGGTCTGGCCGGAATTGTTGAAAACATCAAGAACGCTGAACGTGATGCGGTCTTCGACATCCACATCGTCAAACACGATGTTTGGCGATTTGCCACCCAGTTCGAGGGTAACGCGTTTGACGTTTTCGGCCGCATCCTTGGTGATCGCCTTACCCGCACGGGTCGATCCGGTAAAGGACATCATCGCGATATCGGGATGGCGTGAAAGCGTCGCACCGGCAACCGGACCCGCGCCCTGCACAAGGTTGAAGGCCCCGGCGGGGAAGCCTGCCTCGTGGATCATTTCGGCATAAAGCGTTGCATTAAGCGGGGTGAACTCGGATGGTTTGAGAACACAGGTGCAGCCAGTTGCAAGGGCAGGAATGACTTTCAGAACGATCTGGTTGATCGGCCAGTTCCAGGGCGTGATCAGGCCGCAAACCCCGATCGGCTCACGCAACAGCGTTTCCCCGTTATGCAGGGTTTCTTCGAGTTTGAGTTTTCGCAAAACATCAATGAAATCGGCAAGATGGTCGGTTCCGGCCGCGGCCTGCTGTTCATGGGCCATGGTTGTGGGCGCGCCAAGTTCGGCGGTGATGGTATCGGCGACCTCGGAATAGCGGCGCTTATAGATCGCAAGCAGATTTTCAAGCCAGCCAAGGCGCTGTTCAATGGTGGTCTGGCTATAGGTTGCAAAGGCGCGTTTGGCCGCAGCAACCGCAAGATCGACATCTTCTTCGCTGGCCAGCGTGATTTGGGTGATGACTTCTTCGGTGGCCGGGTTGATCACATCCATTTTCTCGGACGAAATCGGATCAATCCATTTGCCATTGATGTAAAATTTGCCTGCGTTTTCCATAGGAAGCCTTCCTGATCGTATGGGTGTATCTGGCGCGGTCTGATGCGGTCGGCATCAAACCGGTATCTTCAGGTCCGTTCCCTCAGCCAGCTTTTTATAATCTCGCGGTGGCGTTCGCCGCTGTAACTGGCAAAATGTCCGCCATGGACGACACGAACCGGCAAGTCATAAAGCCGTTCCATCGATCGCACATAATCCTTTGCATTCGCATGATAAGTGTCTTCGATCAAAGGTCCATTATAAACAATATCGCCCGAAAACAGGATGCCGGTCGATGCTTCCCAAAGGGCAATGCCGCCCGGCGAATGGCCCGGTGTGTGGATGACTTCGAAATGCCGGTCGCCAAGATCAATCACGTCGCCATCTTCGACAATCCGGGTCGCCGGGGCGGCCTTGACCGCATAGGTGGTCGAGGCATAGGGAAGCGGTGGCAGTTTGGTAAAGATCTCGTCCGTGACATAGGGATCGGCAAGGGTGTTTTGGCGCGTCGGTGCGGCAAGAAGGTCTGCCTCGCAGCGATGGCAGATGCGGTTTTCAAATTCGTGATGGCAGCCGATATGGTCAAAATGCGTATGGCTGGCGACCGCCTGAACCGGGCGTTCGGTGACCAGCGGCACCCAGTCGGTCAATGACACCACACCCATGCCGCTATCAACCAGCATGTCGCCATCGCGCCCGCGAATGTGCCAGATATTGCAGCGATAAAATTCCTCGATAAACGGTTCACCGATATAGGTGACATCATCGCCAACGGATTTGGTGCTGTACCAGTCTTCGGGTTTGGCATGTTCAAGGGTCATGATGCCACAGCCTCCTGCTGCTGGGCGGGGGTGGCGTGACCGGGCAGAATTACCACCGATGACGGATCAATCGTCAGGTCAATCCATGCGCCGGGCTCGATCGTTGCCGATTGCGGCATATGGGCGGTGATCGTCATGTTGGGATAATCAGCCGGACTTAGATGCGCACGGTGATGGGTGCCAAAAAACGACCCGTCTTCGATCTTGGCCGCGCCAAGCGTGATGCGCGGGCCGGCCCCGGTACTGGCACGGAAATGTTCGGGGCGAATGGCCAGGGTGATTTTCTGTCCGGCGGAAATGGCCGGATCGGCCAGTGCCATTTCGGGCAGTTTGACCGCGCCCAGAACCGTATTGACGTGAATGCCGTCATCGGTTTTGGCGTCAACCGTGCCGGGAATGAAATTGACCTCGCCCATGAAGCTTGCCGAAAACACGGTTTTGGGCCGCATATAGATTTCTTCGGGACGACCGACATCTTCGATCCTGCCTGCATTCATCACGACAATGCGGTCGGCAATTGCCATGGCTTCTTCCTGATCATGGGTAACATGAACAAAGGTGGTGCCAACGCGTTTCTGGATGGCTTTCAGCTCATCCTGCATCTGGCGGCGCAGTTTCAGATCAAGCGCGCCAAGCGGTTCATCAAGCAACAGCACATCTGGCTCAACCGCAAGCGCACGGGCAAGGGCAACGCGCTGGCGCTGCCCACCGGAAAGCTCGTGGGGCTTTTTGGATGCCGACGCCTTAAGCCCGACCATATCAAGAAGTTCTTCGGCCCTGGCATGGCGTTCGGCCTTGCCGACCTTGCGCATCTTAAGACCAAAGGCGACATTGTCGCGCAAGGTCATATGCGGAAACAGGGCGTAATCCTGAAACATCGTGGTGGTCGGGCGTTTGGATGGTGCCACGGACCCCATATCGCGCCCGTCAATTTCAATCACCCCGCGGGTTGGTGACAGAAACCCGCCCAGAAGCGACAGCAAGGTGGTCTTGCCACAGCCCGACGGGCCCAGAAGAACGATGAATTCACCCGCCGCGATTTCAAGGCTGACATCATCAAGTGCGGTAAAATCGCCAAAGGTTTTGGTGGCATTGCGAATGGAAACAGGGGCGGTCATTTCTTTGCCGTCCTTCTAAAGACAATCAGTTCAAGAATAAGCAGCAGCGCAGCCGATACCAGGAAGACAACGCTTCCGACCGCGTTGGTTTTCGGGTTCAGGCCCGATCGCAGCATGCTCCAGATTTCGACAGGCAGGGTGACGTCAAACCGTGACAGCAGAAACGCGATGATAAATTCATCCCAGCTGAACGTGACCGACAGGAAAAATGCCGCCAAAATCGATGGCATCAACATCGGGGCAGATACCTGTGTCATCACCTGCCATTCAGCCGCCCCAAGATCGCGTGCGGCCCGTTCGATGTTTTTTTGATGATCGCCCATCGATGCATAAATGATGGCAAAGCACAGCGGCAAATTGATTACCACATGCCCGATGCCAACGGTCCAAAGCGACAGGGAAACACCCATCCAGTTAAAGGTCGACAGCAAACCAAGCGCGATGATCAGGTAGCTGACCGTCATCGGCGCCACCAGAAGCCCGCGCTGAAGCCGGGATGCCGGAAGAACAAAGCGCGCCAGCCCGTAAGCGGCACAGAAACCAAGCACACAGGCAACAAGTGACGACCCGATGGCCACGATTAGTGAATTGCCAAGGGCGGACATCAGGCGACTGTCGGCAAAAACCTCGCCATACCATTTAAGGGTCGCGCCGTTAAAGGGCGGGACGGGCAGGCGCCCGTCCTGAAATGAAAACAGCACAAGGACCGCGACCGGCAAAAATATAAAGCCGTAAAGAACCGCCAGATAAGCCCAGGAAGCGATTTTGGAAAGGCGTGAAGAGATCATTTTATGTTCTCTCCATCTTGAGCCAGCGCGCACAGGCAATATAGGCCAGCGTCACCACCACCATCAGAATGATCGACAGCGTTGCCGCCATCGGGAAATCGGCCCGTCGGCCCAGTTGCAACATGATGACCTGTGGCAGGGCCAGTTCATTATTGCCGCCCAAAATCTGGGGCGTGATGTAATCGCCGATACACAGCACAAATGTCAGAAACGCGCCAACCATGATGCCCGGCAAGGTCAGCGGCAAGACAACATGCCAGAATACCTGAAATCCGTTGGCGCCCAGATCGGCCGCCGCCCGGCGATAGTTGGGCGGCATTTGTACCAGATTGGCATAGATGGTCAGGGTCAGAAGCATGACAAAGAAATGCACGAACCCGATCACGGTGGCGGTGCGCGTGCTCGCCAGTTCAAGCGGTTCGGCAATCAGACCGACATGCAAAAGCGCGTTATTGATCACGCCGTTTTTGGCCAGAACCAGAAGCCAGGAATATGACCGCACCACATAGCTGGTCCAGAATGGCAGGATCGCCAGAATCAATGCCATGCGCTGCCATTTTTGCGGGACGCGCTCGGCAATGATCCAGGCCAGCGGATAGGCCAGAATCACCGAAATGATGGTGACGGTAAATGTGATTTCCAGCGAGACAAAAAGCCCCTTGAGCAGATGGGCCTTTTCAAAAAACGTAATGTAATTATCCAGATTCCAGGCCATCACGATGTCGCGGCCCTTGCGGGTGGCAAGGCTGATCGCGGCCATGACAACAAACGGAATGACGAAAAACGCGACCGTCCACAAAAGTGCAGGGGTGACAAATCCCCATGCGCGGCGATTTTCGCGTGTTTCAAGGGTGACTTGGGCCATCACGGTGTCCTTTGTCGCAACACAGGCATTTTGCCCGGTTACCGGTCTTGGTGTCGTGGAAGGTTGGTCGCCGTTTTGGCAAGCTTAGCAGAACCATTGCCCCGCAAAAAGCGGGGCAATGGCGGGTGGCAATAAGCAAGGGATGCTTACTGCTGGAGCATCTCGACCCAGGCATCCTGCATCTGGGCGTCCAGATCGGCATCCGGGATCGGATAAAGCTGCGAGTTTTTCAGATATTCGGGCTGATCATCCCAGCGAAGGGCTGCTTTTTGCGCATCGGACAGGTTTTCCCCGGCCTTGGAATTGGCGGGCATGCCCCAGTAACAGGACGATGTCGCAAGACGCGCCTGACCTTCGGGGCTCAGGATGTATTGCACGAATTTCAGCGCAAGGTCGGGCTTGGCAGATTCCTTCATCACGCCAATCGACTGGGCCCAGCGCAGGCCGCCTTGTTTCGGGATGACCCAATCAAGGTTCGGTTTGTCTTCGGACAGAACCGCCGTGATCCATTCACCGCCGCCAACAAGGATATCGACCTCACCCGTGGCCAAAGCCGTTTGGGAGGAAACCACTTCGCCAACCTGTTTGGAGACCTTTTTCATCGCAAACAACTTTTCCTTGATGGCGTCCATATCGTCCGCCCCAAGATCGGCCGTATCAATGCCAAGTCCCAGCCCGACAAGGCCGATAACAGGCAGGTAATAGTCATAAATCGCGATGCGTCCGGCATATTTGTCCGACCAGATCACCGACATGTCTTCCATGTCCTTGGGATCAACCTTGGTCTTGTCGAACGAAATGGTGTTGTAGCCGAACTTTTCGGTAACCGCATAGGTTTTGCCATCAACCACATTGTTTTCCGCCATCACGACTTCCGGGAAAAGATCGGAAGTCGGAAGGGCATCGGCCGGAATTTCGGCCAGAAGATCCATTTCAACCGCACGATGGACATCAACGCCGTCAATCACAAACACGTCCCAGTCCCCCGGACGGGACTGGTCGATGATCGAAAGGCCCGCACCCGTGCCTTCATATTCCTTCAGATTGACTTTGACGTCGTATTTCTTTTCGAACGGTTCGATCAAGGCCGGGTCGGTATGATCGCACCAGACAAGCGCGTTGAGTTCTTCTGTGGCCTGTGCGCTGTTTGCAACGGCAATGGCACCAAGCAAGAAGGTCGCAGCACCGCCCAAAAGCTTATTGCGGGTTTTCCCCGTGGAAACGTGACGAAACATAGGCTCTCCCTGATTTCATATTGAGGCCTCCCTTTTATTGGGTAACTCGGCACTCATTCTGGCACCGTTGAAAAAATATTGAACGCGTTCATTTTTTGAGTCAATGTAATTTTTGAACCCGTTCAGTTTTCCGGAGTGACCATGTCAGGTCTGCGCGCCCAGAAGAAAGCCGATAAGAACCGCCGTATTCTCGAGGCGGCGACAACGCTGTTTCGCAAGGTCGGCTATGACAGTGCCCGCATCGAAGACATTGCCGAAATGGCCGGGGTATCGGTCGGAACGTTTTATAACTATTACAAAAACAAGGGCGACATGCTGATGGCCACCGTCTCGATGGAGGTCGAGGAAGTGCTGGCAGCAGGCGAGGGGATCATTGCCAAAAAGCATGATCAGGTCGCATCGGCCCTGTTTGATCTGATCGGTAAATATTACGACCATTCCCTGACCTATCTGTCCAAGGAAATGTGGCGAACGGCGATGTCGCTTTCAATTGCCCAGCCCGAAACCCCGTTTTCCAAACGCTATACCGCGCTTGACCACCGGCTTTCCAAACAGGTCTGCGACCTTTTTCGGTCGTTGCAGGATCGCGGTATTGTCCGCAAGGATGTCGATTGCACCGCACTGGGCGAGCTTGTCTTTAACAATGTGAACATGATGTTCATCGAGTTTGTCAAAGACGAGGACATGGATGTTGATGGCCTGATGGCAAGCGTGGCAAAGCAAAATTTGCCTGTGGCATCGCTGATATCTGTTGGTGCGGACTGACCTGCCATTAAGTTTGTCCGGTAAATCATCTGCCTTCTCCAATGCATCGCATTGGCGGATGGGCGCAGATTTCCATACCGATTTCGGTGTTATCCGCGCCTGACCGGAAAATTTTCGCTAAACCAATTCGTTATCCCGGCCTTCGGAGCACAGCCAATTTCTTTTGCATGTTTTGCGCGAAATCGTGAATTATCTTGCTAATATAAATAGTTGCCCCTAAAAAATAGATATTATTCAAGGGGGTACTTATGCAATGTCTCTTTTGGCAGTTGTAAAAGAGCATGTTGTGCGTCGCGTGAAAGCGGCATCATGCATGCAAAGCATGTCCGGTCGCGGTGGGGATTTCGTCCGGAATTTGTTTGTTCTGACAATATTTTGTCTTGTTGCCGGCCTCGGCATGGCACCAAGCAGCGTTCATGCCGCAACCGTTACTTGCACCGGTGCCGCTGCCGATAACCCGTCAACCGTAACATCTGTTCTTTATTCTGCTGCGGGCAAGACGTGCACCATTGCCAATAATACGCAAACCCAGAACACAGGTGATATTCTGTTTGTGACATCTGGCGGAGTCAATAACGCCCAATTCTTTGGCGATAGCAGTTTAGATGGGATACCGCAGCTTACAGATCATCTCGGATGTACCATCGGTGATTTGGGTACGGTGACGGCCGGGGGGACATGTAATGACGGGTCTGTGGCCCCTGGAACCTATGCAAACACTCTCAAGGCCAATGTTTCCGCCGGTGTTGTCGCCACAATGACGGTAAACTTCACGGTTGTCGGGACTGACGTTGATATTACCTCTGCCAGTGTTTCGCTTCCTGATGACGAATCATCATCATCGTCATCGTCATCGTCATCGAACGAATCTATATCCCACGAATTGCAGGCTTCTGTATCGCGGTCTCAGGCGGCGGTTGTTGGCAAGAATATCGAAGCACGCGTTCTTGCCATTTCGCGGGCCCCCACCACGGGTGGTGTCGCAGCACCCAATACGGGTGGTGTGCCTGCTCCGACGACCGGTGATCAACCTTCGTCCAGCAGTTTCTCGGGCCATACCGGTTCGACGACCCTGGCCAAGCCAGCGATGGTCATGAAGTCGCGTGGCACCTCGCTGCGTGAATTGGCCATGCAGGCCTCATTTGACAGCTCGCAAACCACGCTGTCAGCGGCCGGTGATGCAAACGCGGGCGATGATCCGCTGCGCGGGATCGAGCAAAGCCTGGGTCTGCTGGCACAGCAGGGTTATACGGTCTGGGGACAGGGGTCTTACACGTCGGTTAACAATGACCGGAACAATGCCGCGGGCGATAGCCGCTATGACGGGGATGTGTGGGGCTATAATCTGGGGTTTGATGTGCGTTTGCGCCCGGAACTGGTCGGCGGTATCTCGATGGGATATTCGCAAACGGCCCTGACCACGACCTACAATTCCGGTTATTACGATGAAACCAACTGGACGCTTTCGCCCTATATTGTCTATCAGCCGGCCGCAGGCGTGACGCTTTCGAGCATTATTGGCTACAGCCTTGGCGATATTGACCTTAGCCGCGATAGTTCGGTCACAGGTGATACAGAGTCAGATATGTGGTTCGGGTCGCTCAGCGGGGCATATGCCATGCGTCCGTCTGAAACGTTGCCACTGGATGTGACCGTCAATGTCAGCTTCATGGCGGCGCGCAAAACCGTTGATGCCTATACCGAAAGTGACAGCACCCAGGTCGGCAAAACCGTGTCCAACACCCGCCGCCTTAAACCGGGGATCGAGGCTGCCTATAGCTTTGATGCCGCCGAGACAATCTTGCAGCCATTCGCCAAAACAGATTTCGTCTATGACATGACTGATGAAACAAACGGTGACAAGACGGCATTCAATCTGGGCGGGGGGCTTCGCATCATATCCGGTGCAACCGGGCTTTCCGGTTCTATCGAAGGTGAACAGCAACTGGGCACCGATGATTATAGCGAATACACCATTGGTGGCCTGATCGCGTATGCATTTAGAGTCAATGGCAGCGAGGGCGCTTCACTTGGTGTCGTTTCGCCCTATGTTCGCAGCAACTTCACCCCCGACAGCGGTCAGACATTCGGGACCGGTTTTACCTTCACCGCCGAAGATGAAGCATTTAGCACCGAAGTTAACCTGACCCACACCAGTGCTGTTTCGTCTCGCGAAACAGTCGCAGAGATCAATATCACTCTTGCATTCTAGGGACGGGGCATCTCAAACCGGTATGTTTGATACAGACGCATCTTTGACACCGGCGGCGTGAAACACGTTGCCGGTGTCCGCAAGATGATTACGCGCCCGGGGCTTTTGAGTGCGCACACATCGCGCGGCCACACACCTGCGCGCAAACATCTCCGAGGTTAACCTGATCTGATTGATGGCGCTGGCAATCCGATACATGGCCTTGGGGCCGAAGTCGCCCGTCAGAATGCGCCGGTTGTGGTGCCGGTTTCACGCGGTGGTGGCCTGGATTGATCAGGGTTAAAAGCGTTACGTGAATACAGGCAGCGGCTTTCGTTTTTATCCCCTGACCCTAGTCGAGAAATTCCGTTTCGATCCGTTCGGCATTGGCCCGTGCCCAACGAATAACAGCTTCAGCATTTTCGGTTTTCTCTTTGGGAGAGAATGCACGCGGTAGCGAGATTTCTTCGCCTGTTTCATAGCCAGGTGCCATTTCGGCGGCGTCCTGCCGGTAGTCAAAGCCATACTCGACAACCAGGAATTTATTGCGCCGTGTGATGCGGAATTCGGCGCTGATCATGTCATAGGGGCGATCAACATCCATCGCGTAAAGATTGCTTGTGCCGACTTTCACAAAATCATCGAAATTGGCAAAGGCACTGATGGTTTTCTTTTTGACGCTAAAGCAGCTCTGATTGCCCAAATCGACATTGGCATTGGTCTGGTGATACAGCAAAGTCACATTTGGATTGCAGAAGGACGAAGAATAGAACGAATATCTGATCGGAACGCTGAGCGGGCTGGAGATGGTGATAAAACCGCGCAAAAACTTCTGATCGTCAATCCGGCCCAAAACCATGTTCCCGAACGGATGGTAGTTGTTGTTGCGGTAAAGTTCGTTGGCAAGAACAGTCCAGTCACCGGGCGGCAGTACCACATCTCCTTGTGGCATGGTTACTTTGTCCTGCACCACTTTCCCGACTGGAAAATCGTTCTGGAACTGGTTGTCGACTGTGGCAAGGCAGGCTGAAAGCAGCATCGCAAGCCCGATCGCCAGTAATTTCGTTTGCATCGTTTGTTGTCCCCTGATCCTGTTTTGCCAGATACTAATGCCATGAAAAGAAATAAAAAACTGTCCAAACGGGCAGGGTGAAGACAGGTGTATTGTCGTCCGAGGAACATGGAACGCTGATGCTTGACGTGACAGTAGTCACAAGTAACCCTGTCCGGGAATGATAACAACATCAACAAGATGATCGTTTGGCACGTATGTAATCTGGCGACAATTTTGGTAAGGACAGGTTGGGGATGGGACGGATGGACGAACAGGCCGGAGACGGTTTTGGCTTTGTATCGGGCCATGAACCGGATGCAGATATTGGTGAGCTAAGGCTTGCCGACGGGGATTTGTTCGAATTGCCCGGTGTCAGCGGGCGTCTTGAACGCATTGATTTTAGCAATGGCATTTGTTTGCACCGTGCGGAGCTCAATGTCCGCGATGATTCCAGATTTGATGTGCAAAATGCTTTGCCACCCGGATGGTTGGCGGGGTCGGTTAACATTCTGGGGCGTCACGATTTTGAATGTCCGGATGGCCAGAAACATACCATGTCACCCGAAACCGGATTGATGATGCGGGTAGACCCGCCCGGCACCCGATATTTCCTACCCGGTGGGCAATTGATCCGCCATGCCGGGGTGACCATTGACCTTGATGCATTGCGTCTCCGATTTGGTGACGGGATGCCAGATGCCCTAACGCCGTTTCTTTCTGATAGTCACGATGTAATTGATGTCAGACCACTTGCCCTGAACAACAAGATCAGAAGTATCGTCAGTGCAATGTTCTCGGCGCAAATGACCGGTTTGGGCCGCAAGTTCAAGCTTGAAGGTTTATCGACCCTGTTTCTGGCTGAGATGATTGATGCCTATTGCCTGCTGTGCGCAGGCAGTGAAAAGACGCCGGAACCAAGTGTTCTTGAGCAGACTGTTACGGAAGAGGCAATTTCAAAGATCACCAATGATCTGGCAGCTCCGCTTTCCGTTGCGCAACTTGCAATTGCCGCAGGCATGACCGAAAGCCGGTTGAACAGCTTGTTCAAGTTGGAAACCGGCAAGACATGCGCTGATTTCGTCCGTTCCAAACGTATGGAGCGGGCCAAGAAGCTTCTGGCAGCTGGTGATAGCAACGTCAAACAGGTCGCAGCCGCTGTCGGGTTTAACCATGTCAGCAATTTCTCACGATCCTATCGTGACTGGTACGGCGAAAGCCCCGCTCAGGCGCTTAACCGCAGCAGCGGGTGATTGTGGTTCTGGGGTTCCCGCATATCTTTGCCCTCTTGCTCAAGTCGCTTTAACCCCCTAGGTTAACGTAAACGTCAACTTATGTTGCAGGGCAAAAATGAAGTTTCAGGGTACGGAAAATTACGTCGCAACCGAAGATCTGATGGTGGCGGTCAATGCCGCGATCACGTTGCAGCGTCCGCTTTTGGTCAAGGGTGAACCCGGTACCGGCAAGACGGTGCTGGCTGAAGAAATTGCCAAATCACTGGGCAAAAAGCTGATCACCTGGTCGATCAAATCCACCACCCGCGCCCAGCAGGGGCTTTATGAATATGATGCGGTTTCGCGCCTGCGCGACAGCCAGTTGGGCGATGAACGCGTTCATGACATTGCCAATTACATCGTCAAGGGCAAGCTGTGGGAAGCATTCGAGGCCGAGGGTGAAGCGCCGGTTCTGCTGATTGACGAGATCGACAAGGCCGATATCGAGTTTCCCAACGATCTGTTGCAGGAACTCGATCGCATGGAATTCTTTGTTTACGAGACCCAGCAAACGGTCAAGGCGACCAATCGCCCGATCGTGATCATCACGTCAAACAATGAAAAGGAATTGCCAGACGCGTTCCTTCGGCGTTGCTTCTTCCATTACATCCGCTTCCCCGATGCCGATACCATGGCCGAGATTATCGAGGTTCATTATCCCGGCATCCAGAAACGTCTGGTCGCCGAGGCGCTTAACCTTTTCTATGACATCCGCGAGGTATCGGGGCTCAAGAAAAAGCCGTCAACGTCCGAGCTTCTGGACTGGTTGAAACTTCTGATGGCCGAGGACCTTCCGCCCGAGGCCCTGCGCGCCAAGGATGCCAAAACAGCCGTGCCGCCATTGCATGGGGCGTTGCTTAAAAACGAGCAGGACGTGCATCTGTTTGAACGGCTGGCCTTCATGGCGCGCCGCGAAGGACGTTAGATGCGCGGTGGTTCCCGACCTTAATAGGCCGGGAAGGTTGCCTTCATTGCCGCTTCTTCCGCCTGAATACGACGCCACAGGATGGCGGCGTATACCGGCAAACCGACAATGAGTGTTCCCCATGCCTGAAGGGCCAGGCCAAAGCCGATCAGCTCAGGGGCGATATTCAGGAAGTAATTGGGATGCTTGCAGATTTTATAAAGGATGCTGGTGCGGATCTCGTGATTGGGCGAGATGAAAAGCTTGACCGTCCAAAGGTCACGCAGCGTGGCAATCACGCCTGCAAGCATGATGATCGAAACCGTCCAGATTGCGATACCGGCATAGGTCATGGTGCTGATCGGGGCTGCTTTGAATTCGCTTTCGATAATGCAGGCAACATAAAAACCGACATGGGCGATGGTCAGAATACGTGTGGTGGCAACATCATATTCGGTGGCACCGGCCGCGCGCAAACGCGCTTCGTTTCGTTTGGAAATGGCCAAGGAAACCAATCGGGCAATGATGGCAATGGCGACAAAGCCATACAGAAAATCAGTCATGAAAAGAATGCTCGTGCGTTTGTTTTTGATAAGCCGCGGCAATCACGCCCGGTATGTGCGGACGCAAAGTGCCCGATGGGGACTGACTTGTCCAGAAGTGGGTTGCATGGATTGATGTTTTGTATCGCAAAAGTTTCAGTCGCGCCTTTTGCCTCTGTTGGATCGGGGTGTAAGTAATGTTCACCGGCTTCTTCTATAAGCTCAAGGATGTCCGTATTCCTGTGTCGCTGCGCGAATATCTGACGCTGCTTGAGGCGGTGGAAAAGGGACTGGCGGGCTATTCGGTCGAGGATTTCTATTATCTGGCGCGCGCGGCGCTGGTGAAGGATGAACGTCATCTTGATAAGTTCGACCGGGTGTTTTCCGAACATTTCAAGGGCATTGCCGATCTGGCTGCGGGCATGGACGAGGTCGCCCAAAGCGAAATCCCCGAAGAATGGCTGCGCAAGCTGGCCGAGAAATTCCTGACTGACGAGGAAAAGGCCGAAATCGAAGCCCTTGGCGGCTGGGAAAAGCTGATGGAGACGCTTAAACAGCGTCTTGAGGAACAAAAGGGCCGTCATCAGGGCGGCAATAAATGGATCGGCACGGCCGGAACATCGCCGTTTGGTGCCTATGGCTATAACCCCGAAGGGGTGCGGATCGGACAGGACAAATCCCGGCATCGGCGCGCGGTCAAGGTTTGGGACAAGCGCGAATTCAGGAACCTTGATGACAGTGTCGAAATCGGCACGCGCAATATCAAGGTCGCCCTGCGTCGTTTGCGCAAATGGGCGCGGACCGGCGCGGCGGACGAGCTTGATCTGCCCGGCACCATCACATCAACCGCACGTCAGGGATGGCTTGATGTGCAAATGCGTCCGGAACGTCATAACGCGGTCAAGGTGCTGATGTTGTTTGATGTTGGCGGATCAATGGATGATCATATCAAGGTCTGCGAAGAACTGTTTTCCGCGGTCAAAACCGAGTTCAAGCATCTTGAATATTATTACTTCCACAATTGCCCCTATGAAGGGTTGTGGAAGGATAATGCCCGGCGCTGGAACGAGCAGGTTTCGACATGGGATGTGATCAATACCTATGGCGCGGATTACAAGCTGGTGATTGTCGGGGATGCAACCATGAGCCCCTATGAAATCACCTATCCCGGCGGGGCGGTAGAACACTGGAACGAGGAAGCCGGTGCGGTCTGGATGCAACGACTGCTTGAACATTTCACCCATGCGGCCTGGATCAACCCGCAACCGGAAAACTGGTGGCGTCATCATCAGTCGATCCAGATCATGCACAAACTGATGGAAGGCCGGATGTTCCCGCTGACGCTTGATGGATTGGATCGGATGACCGGGGAACTTAACCGCTAGGCTCGCGTTACCCGGATAGAGTAACAGTTTCATGAAGATTGCCTCGGGATGCCCGACAGGGATTTCTGAGCCGTGAAACCGCGCCTATAGTCCAGAAACCCCGAAAAAGGGGCCGTGATAAAAAGGAAATCTGGGATGCCGGTGAAAAATTTGATCAAGTCGAGTGTTCTGGCCGTCGGGCTGTTGATGGCTGGTTCTGTGAGCCTGGCCCAGGCGCAGGATATCCAGGCAGAGCAGGTCGTGATCGCCCATCGCGGCGCATCGGGCTATTTGCCCGAACATACACTTCCGGCCAAGGCGCTGGCCTATGGCATGGGGGCTGATTACATCGAACAGGATGTGGTGCTGTCCAAGGACGGGGTCCCTGTGGTCCTGCATGATATCCATCTTGATACAACCACCGACGTTGCCCGCAAATTCCCTGATCGCAAGCGGGATGACGGGCGCTATTACGTGATTGATTTCACCTTGGCGGAGCTCAAATCCCTGACGGTGACCGAACGGTTCAAGGCCGATAGCGGCAAGCAGGTCTATGAAAACCGCTTCCCCGGTGATTTCGCCATGTTTGAAATCCCGACCCTTGAAGAAGAAATCAAACTTATCCAGGGTCTCAATCATTCCACCGGCCGCGATGTCGGCATTTACCCGGAAATCAAGGACCCGGCATTCCATCGTGGCGAAGGTCAGGATATTGCCAAAACCGTGATCTCGGTTCTTGAAAAATGGGGATACAACAACCCGAATTCGAATTCGTTCGTGCAATGTTTTGACTGGGCCGAGACCCAGCGCATTCGCAACGAACTGCATTACCAGGGCAAGCTGGTGCAGCTTCTGGGCGAGAACCGCTGGGGCGCACCGGCGGGAACCGATTATGACTATCTGAAATCGGGCGAAGGCATTGTTGAAATGGCCAAGGTGGTCGACGGTATCGGTCCGTGGTTGCCACAGGTGATTTCAGGCCTTGGTGAACATGGCAAACCCACCATGACCCCGACCCTGATTGCCGCCCAGCGCGCGCAACTGCTTGTTCATCCCTATACCCTGCGTGCCGATCAGCTGCCGAAATGGGCCGGGGATATGAACATTGCCCTGACCGCGATTTTTGATGATGCCGGGATCAATGGCATTTTCACCGATTTCCCTGATCAGGTTGTCCAGTTCCTGGCGCGCAATCCGGCATCCTGACCGGTCGACGCGCCGGTTCGCACGATATTTTCGATTTTCGAAGCAGTCTGTTTCCAATCTGAGCGTTATCAGACAGGCACAGGCAAGTCATCATTGCTGTTCATGAAATTCAACCAAGGAGGCAGAAATGGCAAAGGTACTGGTTCTTTATTATTCGATGTATGGTCACATCGAAACCATGGCAAATGCCGTGGCAGAGGGCGCACGTGGCGTTGCCGGAACGCAGGTCGATGTCAAACGCGTTCCTGAAATCATGCCCGAAGATGCGGCCAAGGCCGCCGGCGCGAAACTTGATCAGGTGGCACCGGTCGCATCCGTTTCCGATCTTCCGGAATATGATGCCATCATCTTTGGCGTGCCGACCCGCTTTGGCAACATGTCCGCCCAGATGCGCAATTTCCTTGATCAGACCGGTGGTCTTTGGGCCAAGGGTGCATTGATCGGCAAAATCGGTTCGGTGTTTGCATCGACCGGCACCCAGCATGGCGGTCAGGAAACCACCATCACCTCGACCCATACGACGCTTTTGCATCATGGCATGGTGATTGTCGGGGTGCCCTATAGCTGTTCGGGGCTGACCAATATGGACGAAATTACCGGTGGTTCGCCCTATGGCGCAACAACGCTTGCCGGGGCGGACGGATCGCGTCAGCCGTCTGAAAACGAACTTGATATTGCCAAGTTCCAGGGCAAACACGTTGCCGAACTCGCCGCCAAACTGGCGGGCTGATTTTTCGGCTTTATCACGATCAAATGGCAGTGCCGGTTTCCGGTGCTGCCATTTTTTTGTTGCCGCTTGGTAAACAATCAGATGCCTGATTACGTCTTGTTTGGCGACAGTTTTGTGCGACAGTGATGGATATGAAATTCACCCGGTGGCTGCACCGGCACGCACAGGAGATTTGACATGTCTGACACAGTGGCAAATGCACGCGCCGTCAAACGGGTTTTGCGCGCCATGGATACATCTGATGGTGCGGGGGTGTCGCTGAAACGGTCAATCGGAACGCCGCAGCTTGATATGCTTGATCCGTTTCTGATGCTTGATTCCCTGTCGACCGACAATCCCGATGAATATATCGCGGGCTTTCCCGAACATCCCCATCGCGGCTTTGAAACCGTGACCTACATGGTCGAAGGGGCCATGCGCCACAAGGACAGCATGGGCAATGAAGGCATCCTGCGGTCGGGCGGCGGACAATGGATGACAGCTGGCAGCGGCATCGTCCATTCCGAGACACCCGAACAGGAAAATGGTCTTTTGCAGGGCTTCCAGCTTTGGATCAATCTGCCGGCCAAGGACAAGATGATTGATCCGCGCTATCAGAATATGGAGCCCGATGAATTACCGGAAATCGAACCGGTGGCGGGGGCGCAATTGCGCTTGCTTGCGGGATCGATGCATGGGGCAACCGGGCCGATCAACGGCATTTCGACCGATCCGGTCTTTGTGGATGCCAAACTTGATGCCGGGGCCGAAGTCACCGTGCCCCTGCCCAAAGGACACACTGCGGTGGTTTATGTCTTTATCGGCGATGCGGTGGTTGGCGGAAAGGATGTGCCGACCCATCATCTGGCCATTCTTGACGATGGTGATGGCGTGACCCTTAAGGGCGGCTCGGACGGCGGGCGTATGCTGGTGATTGCAGCCCGTCCGATCAATGAACAGGTGGTCCGCTATGGCCCGTTCGTCATGAGCAGCAAACAGGAACTCATGCAGGCCTTTGACGATTATCAGCGCGGCACTTTCGTGCGCAAGGCGGCATCGTGATGGTGCGGTGATCGAATAAATTTCCCCGATGAATTCAACGCAAAACGCCCTGATTTTCGTGATCAGGGCGTTTTGCATGCGGCTAAAGGATAGCATCGGGTGCGGGGCTGTTGCCTTGAAACCGTGCCTCTGCTGTCTAACCTGTAAAAGGAACGCAACAAAAGGATAGCGATCCGCATGAACAGGTCGCACTGGCGCGCATTGAAATGGGTTTTGATCCTGTGGGGGAGCATCCTTGCTGTCTCCGCCCAGGCCAGGGAGTTGCGCTTTGTCACCGGCGATGCCTTTCCCCCCTTTACCGACCGCGATATTGCCGGTGGCGGCATTGTTACCGAGATCGTACGCACGGTGTTCGAACGCGCCGGATATGAAACCGTCACCATCATCTGGCGTTCATGGCTTAAGGGATATGAATTGACGGTCGAGGGAAATGTCGACGGCACATTCCCCTATGCCTTTACCCGTACCCGCGCCAAATCGGTGCTGTTTTCCGACCCGATCACAAGCCTTAAGGCCTATGGCTGGTATTCGCGCAACGGGGTACGTTTTGATGACAAGGTCGATCTTCTTGGCAAAAGCCTGTGCCTGCCGCTGGGCTATGCCGAACTTGGCTATGCCGGGCGGCTTTTTGGCAATGGACAGGCAAAACGCGTGTCGCCACCCGATATGAAAACCTGTTTCAAACTGCTTGATGCCGGGCGCGTTGACAGCGTCATCAGCCCGATCCCCGAAGCCCTGGGCGCAATCCAGGCCGCCGGACTGCCCTTTGACGATTTCGGCCATATCGAAGAAGGCCTGTCGGATATGCCGCTGCATTTCATTGTCGGCAAAAACAATGCAGATGCGGCAAAAATCATCGCCGATTTCAATGTTGGCTTGTTGCAACTACGTCAAAGCGGCGAACTGGACAGTATCCTGGCCACGGCGGAATACTGACGGGCAGGGCAGTCGAAAATGCGCCGGATCCGGTTTGCATCCAGTTCAAGGCACCGGTCGATTTCACATCTCTGTTGCCTTCACTTCAGCAACCTGATCTTCAATCACCCAACCCGTTTCCGTACGGCACGCCGATTTGACCTGTTGGCTGGTACGTTTGCGGGCGGTCAATTCTTGACGATACGTTCTGCACCAGATGCCTTTGTCGGTTTGAACGGTTTTGATGGGGGTGACCACAATCTCGATTGATCCGGCATGCGTTTTTTCTGCGTCGCCCGAGTTATTGTTCTCAAGTGCGGTTTGAACGGTTTTGGCCAACTGCTCCTGTGCGTTTTTCACTATTTTTGTTGGTGCGGGGCCATAGGTCAGAAGTTCCTCGCTATGATCGGTTCCCGAATTCCAGGAACGATCACGTTTGACATAAAAGCCGATCTCGGGCGCGTACCACCATTTGGTGGTTTGCATCCACCACTGCTTATAATAGCGCGAACATTCGATGACATAGGTGTCAAAGGTGCCGGCAGGGACTTCGATCCGTTCGGTTGCGGGCACCTTGCAGGTCAGCCACTGGTCATAGCTGTTGACCTTGCCGGTGTCGGGATCGATGTTTTCGGACTTGGTCGAAACCCGAACCATCCTGTCATATTCAAGTGGCCACAGGGATTGCGAGCCCTCCTTGATGGTTGTGGTACCCGACCGTTTGCGGTCTTCCTTGTCGGTATATGACCATTCCAGATTGGGGCCGGTAAAATCGGCACTGGTTTCAAAGCGATAGTCGCCACCACCATTCCAGACAAAGTTATCGCCGTTTATTTTTTCGACATAGATGGCACGACCACTGTCAAAGACAAAGGCATCACCAATTCCGAAATCGGGGAGGGTGGCGGGCGCCAGTTCGGGACCGGTATTTACCGTCTTCTCGGCATATTGCCCCATGCCGTCATTCAGTTCATTCAGCTTGGCACCAAAATCATCAAGGGTCTGACAGGCCCCCAATGATGAAAGGCCCAAAACGCATGAAAGCGCCCCGAAGTGACGCGAAAGTGTCGGCATCTTCATAGTCCTGATCCTGCTTATTCTTTTTGGTCGATATTTGCGTCGTGTTTTGTTGTGTCGTTGAGCATGACAGACAAGGACGAAGCCCGGCCTTCGTCCCAACCGGGCAATTACAATTTATGATCTGGTGCGGGCGGTTCCAGATCAGGCAAATCAACGCCCGGGATCAGGCGATAAACCGTTTCCCATTGACCTTCGCCGGTACGACATGCCCGCCCGTAGAAAGCTGTTTCACTGCCCGTTATCTGGTCACCGGCGAAGCTGACCTGGTATTCGCGGCAGAAACGGCCTCCTTGTCTGAAGGTTCGAAGGGGCTCGATCAAAGTTTCGGAACCGCCTTTCTGGTCGCTATCCAGTGCTACATGGCGAATTTCACCGCTGAGTGTCTTTTCCAAAGTCAGGCTGATTTCCTGATCAAGAACCGGATTGCCGATCGGGGAAAAGGCCGTCATTTGTGCCGCGTTTTGTGATCCGCTTGCCTGCGGGTCATTGACAAGATTTTCGTTAAACCAGTTACCACCAACGAATGCGATCAGGACGGCGGCGGCCGCACCGATACCGGTCCAGATTGCATTATTGTTGTTCGCGGCACGTGGTCCCGGATGCACATTGCCTGCGTCATGCATTGTGCCGCGTTTTTCAACTGGCTTCTGATCAAGGATATCCTGGATGCTTTTGCTCAGCTCCGGATAGACGTGATCATCAAGAAGTCGATTGGACTGGTTGCGCAGAACAACTGCCTGTCCGGCCATGATATTGAACTGGCGGCTCAGCTCCGGGCAATTGGCGATCCGATTTTCAAGCTTTTGGCACTCGGCCGGTGCAAGTTCGCCGTCGATATAGGCTGACAACAGAATGTAGTCCTGTTCCATAAGTTCAGTGGTCATGGCGAACCTCTTTGGATGCCGTCATTATTTGTCAAATTGCTATCATCGTCATGCAGGGCGGCAAGTGTCTTGCGGGCCCGTGCAACGCGGCTCATCACGGTTCCATCGGGCACGCCCAGAATGTCAGCTGCTTCGCGATAGCTGTACCCTTCAATCAAGACCAGTGTCATGGCCGCACGCTGATCTTCGACCAGTGATGCCATGGCAGATTGCAAAAAGATCCGGTCGGTTCCGACATGTTTTTGCATGGGCATGACGGTGTCACGCGCATCTTCAAACGAAACAACATTGCCGCGTCTTTGGTCGCGACGTTTCTCATCGATCCAGCTTGTCTGGATGATGCGATACAGCCAACTGTCAAGCCGGGTGCCAGGCTCAAACTGATCAATACGTTCGACGGCCTTGATATAAGCGGTTTGCACCAGATCCTCTGCTGCCACCGTATCGCGAGTCAGAGACCTTGCAAATCGCATGGCACGCGGGAGTAGGCCGGTCAATTCTGAGCGAAGTGCAGTCTCCAAACCAAAAGTCCCATTTCCGAATTTGTGGTCCTGTTGTCTAGATAACGCCCGCATGTGGCTATTTCTTCCGTCACAGATGAAAAAAAATATTTGGAAATTATTTGCCGGGGGGCGGAAGAAATTGTTCAGCCGGTGCGTTGTCCCTGCAAACAATGCGAAATCCCGGACAATGGACAGGAGCCTGAAGATGACGACCGAAATGAAAAAATCACTTCGCACCCAGATTGTGACGGCCGGAATTCTTGGTTTTGGCGCTTTTGCGTTGATTGCCGCGCCGGTCTCTTTTGATCTCTCGAAAATGGATCTGACCGATAACGCAGCCTTTGCGCAAGGTAATGGCAATGGCGGCGGTAACGGTAATGGCGGTGGAAACGGAAACGGTGGCGGCAATGGCAACGGTAATTCCGGTGGCAATGGCGGCGGCAACGGAAATGGTAATGGTGGCGGCAACGGCGGTGGCGCGAATGGCGACAGCGGTTCTGGCGGCCCCGATGGTCCGGGTAACAGCGGCAATGCTGGTGGCAATGGTAATGGCGGTGGTAACGGAAATAGCAATAGCGCGGATGGTCCGGGCAACAGTGCCGCTGCACGGTCCAATGCAAAGAGCCTGGGGCTTCAGTCCAATGGTTTAGGTCGTAGTGCTGCGACAACCGACGAAGGTGAAGAAGGCGAGGAAGCCGAGCTTAATGGAAAATCGATGCCACGTGGCATTACCAACGCACCGGGTCTTGCGGGTGCGCTTCCTCCCGGTATCCAGCGTGTCTTTGGCGCACCGGCAGGCCCTGACGTTGATCCTGATGTCGAACAGGAAATCATTACCCATGGCTGGAAAGAACTGACCCGTCCCGACGCTGGTGATGATGGTGATACGCCAGACGATGGCGAACCGGACACTGGTGATACGGGTGACACCGGCGATACTGGGGATACGGGGGATACGGGAGACACGGGCGATACAGGCGATACCAGTGACACGGGCGATACCGGTGACACCGGAGATACCGGCGAAACTGCCGCATAACAATCCCATTCAAGGCAGCTGATCCTGCTTTGACCGCCGCGGCCTGTATCCGGGTCGCAAAACTGGAAACCCCGTCAGGTCCCCCGGCCGACGGGGTCCTTTTTGTTCGGACCAAACAGACATCATTGCCAATCAGGAAAACCGTCGAAAAAAAAGCCCCTGTCGGTTTCCCGGCAGGGGCTTCTTTATTTTGGCAAACTGCCAGTCTGATCAGATGGATCAGGCCATTGCAGCTTTCAGACCTTCGTCCAGTTTGTCGAGGAACTGGGTGGTGGTCAGCCATTTCTGGTTCGGGCCGATCAGCAATGCCAGATCCTTGGTCATGAAGCCGGCTTCGACGGTGTCGACGCAAACTTTTTCAAGGGTTTCGGCAAACTTGACAACTTCCGGGGTACCATCGAACTCGCCACGGTACTTAAGACCCTGGGTCCAGGCAAAGATCGACGCAATCGGGTTGGTCGAGGTTTCTTTGCCCTGCTGGTGCTGACGGTAGTGACGGGTCACGGTGCCGTGTGCAGCTTCTGCTTCGACGGTCTGCCCATCCGGGGTCATCAGAACAGAGGTCATCAGACCGAGCGAGCCAAAGCCCTGTGCGACGGTGTCGGACTGAACGTCGCCGTCATAGTTCTTACAAGCCCAAACGAAACCACCGTTCCATTTCATCGCACATGCAACCATGTCGTCGATCAGGCGGTGTTCGTAGGTGATGCCTGCTGCTTCGAACTTGTCTTTGAATTCGGTCTGGAAGACTTCTTCGAACAGGTCCTTGAAGCGGCCGTCATAGGCTTTCATGATGGTGTTCTTGGTCGACAGGTAAACCGGCCAACCGAGCGACAGACCATAGTTCATGCAAGCACGTGCAAAGCCCTTGATGGAATCGTCAAGGTTATACATCGACATCGCAACGCCCGAAGACGGGAAGTCGAAGACTTCGTGTTCGATGGCTTCGCCGCCGTCTGCCGGCTGGAACTTGATGGTCAGTTTACCTGCGCCCGGAACCTTGAAGTCGGTCGCACGGTACTGGTCACCGAATGCGTGACGGCCAATAACGATCGGCTGGGTCCAACCCGGAACCAGACGCGGAACGTTGTTGCAGATGATCGGCTGACGGAAAACGGTACCGCCGATGATGTTGCGGATGGTGCCGTTCGGCGACTTCCACATTTTCTTCAGGCTGAATTCTTCGACGCGCTGCTCATCGGGGGTGATGGTTGCGCATTTGACGCCAACGCGGTGTTCCTTGATGGCGTTTGCCGCATCAATGGTGATCTGGTCGTCGGTCTCGTCACGTTTCTGAACCGAAAGATCGTAGTATTTCAGGTCAACGTCGAGATAAGGCAGAATCAGTTTGTTTTTAATGAAGTCCCAGATGATCCGGGTCATTTCATCGCCGTCAAGTTCGACGATCGGATTCTTAACTTGAATCTTGCTCATAGAATACTCCCTTGCTGGCCGCTGCCGACTTGCAGCGCGGCTGCCATTCAAGATGGTTAATCTTTGTCTTCCGGCGCGCGAGGGAGCGCCCTGGCCGCGTCGGGAGCCCGCAACATACAGGAAGCCACCAGAAAATCAAAGAGGGCGACGCAACATCATTACTTTCTTTGATGAAATCGCCGCTTTCTGCGTGCGGAAGCGCCGGTTTTGCGCGCTTTGAACGTGTGAAAAAGGGTAAGTTTGTCCGTGATTTACGCGGTTCTTTTTCAAAAACCGGTCCGGGGGATTTGAAAATGTGTCGTGCAATCATTTTCACGCCCCCTGTGATCAGGATCAAGGAAGCTGTCCTTTAAACAGGTCTAAAGTGATGGCGTGACGGGAAACAGACCAAGACTCCGATATCGTCACATCAGAAAAAAAGGGGATAGACATGATCATGACGACCGAAAACATCATCATTCTTGTCGTATGTGTGATCGGCTTTTGTCTGTTGGGGTTCGGCTTTAACAACCGCAATCAGAATTGGGGCGTTGCCCTGATGTGGGTTGGGGTTATCACCATGCTGGGTCCGATTGCCTATCGCTTGCTGACCTTGTTCTGAGCCGGACATCTAGCAAAGAACAATCAGCCAGGCGCAATCATAAAAAGGGCACACAACAGATGGCAAAACAGGGTCGGGGGGCCATGTTGCCGGATGTCTTGGCCCGAATGTCAAACCCGCAATTGGGGTTATTCCATTTTTTGGGGATCAAGCCCGTAACCGCGCAGGAACATGTCAACTGCGGCAATCACATGGGCGTGCAAATCCTTGGCCTGCGGTTCCCAGCCGACATAGGTCATCTGCCGGAAATCGTAATCCGCCTTGAGCAGACTGGTAAAGAACACAGCCGCCTGTTTCGGATCGTTTTTCGGAAAATTGCCTTCGGCCATCTGGCGTTCGAAAAAGGATGTGATGATCCGCCGACCGGTCATCAGGCCGCTTTCATAAAACACCTTGCCCAGATGCGGGAAACGCGGAACTTCCGATAAAAACAGCCGCATATACCGGATGGTGTCGGGCGTGGTCAGAAGCGTCATCAATGTTTCGCCAAAATGGATCAATGCCTGGCGAAGCGGTAATTGCGACAGTTCCAGATCCGCCATGATCGATGTGACTCGCCCCGTGCAATCGCGAATGACCGCTTCAAACACACCGTCCTTGTTGCCAAACAGCTCATAGATCGTGCGACGAGACCCGCCGGCCTCGGCCGTGATCATTTCCAGTGTCGTCCCCGCAAGCCCATGTTCGCAAAACAATTCCCGCGCGGCCTCGATCATGGCTTCGCGGCGTTTGAGCGTTCTGGGATCGATCTTTTTGGCTTCAGACAAACGTTTGTTCCAATTCGGCACTTGACGGTTGGTACTGATTGGTACCATAAAGACACAAATGGTACTGATCAATACCAAAAGGATTTACCAAGACGATGAGTGTGAAGAAAATCATTCTGCCCCTGATCGCAGCGGCGATTATCGGTGGCGGTGGATATTACGGGTTCTATTGGGTGACCGAGGGTCAGTACTTCGAAGGTACCGACAATGCCTATTTGCAGGCCGATGAAGTCGCCATTTCCCCAAAAGTATCGGGCTATGTCGGTGAGTTGGCGGTTGCCGAAAACCAGCCGGTGCGCAAGGGCGACCTGTTGCTGACCATCAAGGACGAAGATTACCGGCTTGAAGTTGCACAGGCGACCGCAACGCTTGAAGCCCGTCAGTCCGCGGTTACGACCATGGATGAACAGATCGCCTTGCAGGAAGCCGCAATCTCGCAGGCCGAGGCCAATCTGCGCATTGCCCAGGTCGAACTCGACCGCACGACAGAAGATTACGAACGCTACAAGGATCTTGTGCAAAAGGGTGCCGCCAGCCGTCAGAAATTCGACTATGCCAAGGCCGACCGCCAAAAGGCACAGGCACAGGTTGCTGCTGCCAATGCGACCCTGTCGGTTGAAAAAGGCCGGCTTGGTGTGCTGCGCGCACAAAAGATCGAGGCCGAACGCGCGGTAACCCAGGCCAAGGCCGCCCGCGATGTCGCGATGCAGGCCCTTGAAGATACCAAAATCTATGCACCGTTTAACGGGGTTGTCGGCAACCGGTCGGTTCAGACCGGCGCGCTGGTGCAGCCGGGTGAACAGCTTCTGGTTCTGGTGCCGCTGCCCGGTGTCTATGTGGTCGCCAATTTCAAGGAAACCCAGATCGAACACATGGCCCATGGCCAGAAGGTCAAGGTATCGGTTGATGCCTTCCCCAATGCCGATATCACCGGCACGGTCGAAAGCTTTGCCCCGGCAACCGGCGCGCAATTCAGCCTGCTGCCCCCGGAAAATGCCACGGGTAACTTCACCAAGATCACCCAGCGTGTGCCGATCCGTATTTCGCTTGATGACAGCAAATGGGCGGCCGCCCTGCGCCCCGGTCTTTCGGTGGTGGTCGATGTCGATACCCGCGATCCTGACGGGTCGCAGCATGTGGCGGGCAGTGGTCTTGCGCAGAATGTGCTTCCGGCAACGGAAGTATCGGAGCTTAACTGATGAGCAGTGCCACCAATACCGGTAACCCGTCGGCCATGCCCCAGGCGGGCGATCATACCGGTCATGTCGACCGGGCCAAGCTGATTGGCTGGGTGGCAATGGTTGTCGGTATGTTTCTGGCGATCCTTGATATCCAGATCGTGGCAAGTTCGCTTGAAAACATTCAGGCCGGCCTGTCGGCAAGCCCCGATGAAATCGGCTGGGTTCAGACAAGCTATCTGATTGCCGAAGTCGTGATGATCCCGCTTTCGGGGTTCTTGTCGCGGCTGATGTCGACGCGCTGGCTGTTTGTGATTTCGGCCATCGGGTTCACGGTGATGTCGGTGGCCTCGGCCTTTGCCTGGTCGATTGAAAGCATGATCTGGTTTCGCGCAGCCCAGGGGTTCCTTGGCGGGGCGATGATCCCGACCGTGTTTGCTACGACCTATATCATTTTCCCGCCTGAAAAGCGGAACACCGCATCGGTGATGATCGGGCTGATTGCCACCATGGCGCCGACCATCGGTCCGACCCTTGGCGGGTTTTTGACCCAGTCGCTTTCATGGCACTGGCTGTTTCTGATCAATGTGTTGCCGGGCCTTGCGATTGCCGCTGTGGTGGCGATGACGTTGCGCGTTGACCGGGGGGACCCATCGCTTCTCAAGGGGTTTGATCTTTGGGGGCTTCTGGCGATGGCGGTGTTTTTGGGCAGTCTGGAATATGTTCTGGATGAAGGCCCGAAAGATGACTGGTTTGATGAAACCGCGATCATCTATGGCACCATCGTATGCGTGATTGCCGGCATCTATTTCTTCTGGCGGATGTTTACCTATGACAAGCCGATTGTTGATCTGAAATCCTTTGCCGATCGCAATTTTACCATGGGCTGCGTGTTCAGCTTTACACTCGGCGTCGGGCTTTATGGCAGTGTCTATATCATGCCGCTGATGTTAAGCCGTGTGCGCGGTTATGACAGTCTTGAAATCGGCATGATCATGGCGGTGACCGGGATTGCGCAGTTCCTGTCGGCACCGGTCGCCGGGAAAATGACGGCCAAATATCCGCCGCGGGTGGTTCTTGGCATCGGGCTTGGTCTGTTTGCCACCGGTCTTGCCATGCATGGTTTCAATAACAGCGAAGTGTCGTTCAACGAACTGATCCTGCCGCAAATCGTGCGTGGTGCTGCTTTGATGTTCTGCATGTTGCCGGTGACCAATCTGGCCCTTGGGACCTTGCCGCCCGAAAAGATCAAAAATGCCAGCGGGCTTTATAACCTGATGCGCAATCTTGGCGGGGCAATCGGGATGGCGGCGATCAATACGCTGCTTGATAAGCGCATTGATTATCATTTCTCGCTCTTGTCCGAACATATCAATCCGGCCAGCACCGCCTTCAAGGAATATCTGGCCACCATGATGGCGCGTTATTCGGAAATGGGCATCGCCGATCCCAAGGCCGCTGCAATGAAATTCATCGTCAATCTGGTGACCCGCGAAGCATCGATCATTTCGTTTAACGATGTCTATCTTGCGATGGCGGCTACCTTCTTTATTGCCTTTTTGCTGTTGCCTCTTGCCCGTCCGCCGCGGGCAACTGCGGGTGGCGGTGGTGGCGCACACTGATCACAAAGGATCCAAAAAGCCGAAATCAGGCCGCACAAGCATTCCCCCGACCCCGCGAGCTTTTCCCGCTCGAGTGCGGCCTGGCCGGTCCCCGTCCCCCGGGGACCGGCATTTTTGTTCTGGAAATGGAAACACCCGGGTGGGGACCCGGGCGTTTCGACCTTTCGGGGGAGACTCCGAAAGGGACAAGATGCGATTGGCACGTAACGACCGGGGAAGTCGTTTGGTGCCACCCTGGGACAAGGCGATACGCATCTTGCAGGGATCAACAACACAAAAAGCAACAGGTCAAAACTGCGCCAAAAACCGTGCCAAAAAATGCGCCAAAAATGCAAAGGGATCGGGCCCCGGCCTTTTGGGGCTAGCCTGCATTTTCCGGTGTTGCGGCCGTCGCTGCGATCCGGTCCTGTGCCCTGCGTTTGGCCGCATGACGATGTTTCGATACTGTTATCTGAATAATCCCGATCATCACCAAAAGGGAAGAGATCCAGAACACACTGTCATGGGTCGGCATCGGGGTAAGCCCGAACTGTGCCGCGACCATTTCAAGACCAAGCAGCACAAAGGGCAGAACGCTGGTCGACAGGATGTATTTTTCAATGCCGGCGGTTTTGATCGATCGCAGCGACAGCACCATCGCCGGTCCGCGAAACAGGATCCCGATCAGAAGTCCGGCAATCAGCGTTTCGGTGCCAAACAATCCGCTGGTCGAAATATAGGGGATCGGCACCGGACTGATCAGGGCGATCAGGGGCGGCACAATCAGAAAGATCGATGCAGTAATCAGCAACAGCACCCCGGTAAAACGCAGATGCGCCCAGGTATCCTTGATCTGGTTGTCGGGATGAAGTTCGGCCAGAACCGATGATGAAATCGCTGTGATCTCGGATGCCAGCATCAGCAATACCGCAGGATTGCCAAACCCGCCCGGCAGATGCCAGGCCAGCCAAAGCGCCCCGCAAATCAGGATCGCATGACCAAACCATTCATATCGCCCGGGCGCCCGGCCCAGAACAAAGGTCGCGGCAAGGGCGGCCAACGGCATGCCGGTCTGGGACAAAATGCCGCTTTCCGGTGCGCTGATATATAAAAGCGACGCCGTCCAGGTAACCCCGGTCATGACACGCAGAAATCCATATGCCCAGTTGATCGGCAGGGTGAATTGCCGCCACGGGATGCTGCGCCCCGGTGCCAGAAGCACAAGCGCGATCCCGCCAAACACCAGCTGCCAGCAAGTCATGGCATAGGGATCAATATCAAAACTGGTAAGCGCAATGCGGTTGCATACCAGAAGCATGGCCCAGATGAATGTGGTGCCAAACAGCAGGAACAGGACAGGCATATGAAGAATTCTTAAAAATTATGATGGCGGGGATCATGATGCATGAATTGCACGTTTTTGACGACGGAAATTTAGTCCGACCAGAAGCCTGAGCAGAAGTCCGGCCAGAATCCTGTGGCGCAAAACGATGCCGCGATCAAAGCAAACCCCGCCGCGGCTTGGGGACGCGACGGGGTGTGGTGTCCTGTTTGTTTGACGGGGTCGGGGAACTGGCCCCCTTACCGGATGCCCGCACGCAGGAAGGCCTGAATGAACTGGCGCTGGAAAATCAGGAATGCGATCAAAAGCGGCGCGATGGTCATGATGGTCGCCGCACTGATCACCGAAATATCGACCCCGGTTTCCGGTGCGCCAAACAGCGACAGGCCGACGGTCAGTGGACGGGTATCTGGCGAATTGGTGACAATCAGCGGCCACAGGAAATTGTTCCAGTGTGTGGCGATGGATACCAGCGCATAGGCCAGATAGACCGGCTTGGCCGCAGGGACATAGACCTTCCACAAAACCCCCATCCAGCTGCATCCTTCGATCCTTGCCGCTTCTTCAAGTTCGACCGGCACGGATTTGAAGGCCTGACGTAACAGGAAGATGCCAAAGGCACTGGCCATATAAGGCAACCCGATGCCAAGGGCGGTGTCAAACAGGCCAAGCTTGGAAACAATGGCATAGTTTTCGACAATCAGGACTTCGGGCAGGATGAAAAGTTGCAGCAGAATGAGGATAAAGATCGTATCGCGGCCCTTGAATTCAAAGCGCGCAAAGGCAAATCCCGCCAGCGTGCAAAGCACCAGCTGCCCGGCAAGGATCAAAGTGACCAGAATGACCGTATTGGTGAAATAGCCAATCCACGGCACCGCATTCCAGACATAGGTAAAGTTCTCGAATGTCAGCGGATTGGAAAAATCCAGACCAAGTGCGGTGCCCGATGGCTGCAAGGCTGCCCATGTCGCAAACAGAAGCGGCGAAATCCAGACAATCGCCAGAACCCAGGCGCCAAGGGCATCAAGAACCTTGTCAAAATCGGGCAGGGCGCGTTTGGCAGGATGCGAAGCAAATGCAGTATTCATCGGTAATGGGTCCGTTTTTCAACCAGTCGGAACTGCGCAACGGCAACAAGGCCAAGTGCCAGAAGAACAAGGATGGTCATGGCAGCCGCGTGCGGGCTGTCGAAATAGGCAAATGCCATTTCCCAGATCCAGTACAGGATCAGTTTGGACGCATTGTTCGGCCCGCCCTTGGTCAGGATGAACAGATGGTCGATCAGTTTGACCGAATTGATCATCGCATTGACGAACACAAAGATCGTGGTCGGCATCAAAAGCGGTAAAAGCACACGGCGTGTATAGGTCCAGCGACCAGCCCCTTCGATTCGGGCGGCTTCACGCAAATCAGGCGGAATGGTCTGAAGGGCTGCCAGGTAAAAGATCATGAAAAACCCGGCCTCTTTCCAGATCGTCACCACAATCACCGCGGCAAGGGCGGTGTCGGGCTGCCCCAGCCAGTTGGTCGGCGACGCCCCGAAAAATCCGGTGATCTGATCAATAACCCCAAGATCGGGCGTATAGAAAAACAGCCACAAATTGGCGGCCGCAATCATCGGCAGGATGGTCGGGGTGAAATAGGCACTGCGCACGAATGATCGGGCGGGAATATAGGCATTGGCCCACAGCGCCATGATCAGCGCAAAAATGATCGAGACCGGAATGGTCACCCCGGCATAGATCAGATTGTTCCACACCACGGTCGCGAATGTCGGATCGGCAAACAGGTCTTGATAGTTTTCAAACCCGGCAAAAACCGACGGGCGGCGCGTCGTGCCCCGGGTAAACAGGCTGTGCCAGAATGTTGCAATGGCCGGGTAAAAGGCAAACAGGCTCATCAATGCCAGCGCCGGTGCCGCAAGCATCCAGCCATAAAGCGCAAGCCTTTGTTTTTGAAGTCTTGCCATGTCATTCATGGTCGGCACGTCCGTCAAAATGGATTAAGCAAAATCACAAACAAAAGTGCCGAAGCAGGCATTGGGGGCCCGCTTCGGCGTGCAGATCGGGTTAGTGGAACGCCCGAAGAAGACGGTTTGCTTCGGCCTGTGCACCTTCAAGGGCTTCTTTCGGTGATTTTTCACCGGTCAGAGCCGCCTGAATGGCATTGTTCAGTCCTTCGCGGACGCGTGCCGTGTCATAGGTCGAGAATTCCGGGATCGCGACTTCAAGCTGATCACGGGCAACAACGGCCTGCGGGAATTCGGCCGCATAGGATTTCAGGGCATCGGTTTCATAGGCGTCCGGCGTGACACCGACATAGCCCGTGGCAATCGACCATTCCGCCGCACGTTCCGGCGCGGTCATGTATTTGATCAGCGCAAGGGATGCTTCTTTCTGTGCATCGGTCGAGTTTTTGAACAGATAGAAGTTACCGCCACCGGTCGGAGAACCCGGCTGTTTGTGTTTCGGAAGCATCGCAACGCCGAAATCAAATTTGGCTTCGCGTTTGACAGCCGACAGGTTGCCGGTCGAATGCCACATCATCGCGGTCTGGCCCTGAACAAAGGCCTGACGAAGCGTACCCCATTCAATCGTGCCTTCGGGCATGATCTTTTCTTTGGTGGCAAGACCACGCCAGAATTCAAGCGCCTCGATCACGGCCGGGTCATCGAAATAGGTTTCCGTGCCATCCTTGCTCATCAGTTCCTTGCCATTCTGGATGGCAAAGCACTGGAACATCCAGTACGGATAACCGGTCGACGGCACCATGAGGCCCCATTTGCCGTCCTTTGAAAGGGCCTTGCCAGCCGACACCAGTTCTTCCCAGGTGGCCGGTGCGTGTTCGGGATCAAGACCGGCTTCGCGGAACATGTCCTTGTTATAGTACATGACAATGGTTGAACGCTGGAACGGGATGCCCCAGGTTTTGCCATCGACTTCACCATTGGCCATCAGTGCCGGATAGAACGAGTTGAGCCATTCCTTGTCTTCGGCGGTTTTGACAACATCATCAAACGGTACAATCAGGTCCTGTTCGATCAGGTCATAGACATCGATCGAGAACATGACCGAAAGCTGTGCCGGATCGCCGCTTTTAAGGGCGGAAACCGCGCGCAGACGGGTATCGTCATAGTTGCCGGCATAGATGGCATTGACTTTGACATCGGGGTTTTCGGATTCAAAACCTTCGATCATGCCGTCAATGACGTCGGTCAGCGGGCCGCCAACCGCGATCGGGTAATACATGGTCAGTTCGGTTGCGGCAAAGGCCGGTGATACCGCCGTTGCCATCAGTCCGGCCGCAAAGGCGGCACTGGTTACGATGTTCCGCATGGATTTGTTTTCCCTGTTACAAACTCGGAATTGCAGTGTCAGTGTCGAAGGAGGTATTTGGTTCGCGCGCTGTTTCGCGGGTCGCCGTCGGTGCAAGACGTTGACCGTCTTCGCCAAACCAGTGGGCCGCAGCGCCAGCCCAACTGAGCGAAACCTGTGTGCCCGGTGCGATATGGACCTGACCGGGCAGGCGGGCGGTGGCCCCGGATGTTCCGGGGATCGCGACATAGACAAATGTCTCTGCGCCCAGAAATTCACTGCCGGTCACCGTGGCGGAAATGCCCCACGCCTTCGTGCTGGTGTCTGTGCTCAGAACCAGGTCTTCGGGGCGGATGCCAAATGTCAGGCGCCCGGCATCGGTTTTTGGCGGAATAACCGCATCGGGAAGTGCAGAGGCCGGAAGCAACGCCATGGGCGGGCTTCCGACAAAACCGGCGGCAAAGGCCGTGGCCGGTTGCAGATAAAGATCGGCCGGATTGCCCGCCTGTTCGATACGGCCATCCTTCATCAGGATGACGATATCGGCCATGCTCATGGCTTCGGTCTGGTCATGGGTGACATAGACAACCGTAATGCCAAGGCGCTGTTGCAGATCGCGGATATCCTTGCGCACCGAATGGCGCAATTTGGCATCAAGGTTTGATAACGGTTCATCCATCAGACACAGCGGATGCCCGGCAACAATGGCGCGTG
Organism: Thalassospira sp. MCCC 1A02491; assembly: GCF_001613785.1. Classification (NCBI taxonomy): domain Bacteria; kingdom Pseudomonadati; phylum Pseudomonadota; class Alphaproteobacteria; order Rhodospirillales; family Thalassospiraceae; genus Thalassospira; species Thalassospira sp. MCCC 1A02491. Next base: position 96,125 of record NZ_LPVX01000005.1, read on the forward strand.
CAAGGGCAACGCGCTGGCGCTGGCCGCCGGAAAGTTCGGCCGGTTTGCGGTCTTCATATCCTTCAAGCCCGGTGACATTAAGCGCCTCGGTCAGGCGGGACTTGATTTCGTCCTTGCCGGTTTTGCGCACCTTAAGGCCAAAGATGATGTTTTCGGCAACGCTCAGATGCGGGAACAGCGCATAGGATTGAAACACCATCGACAGGCCGCGTTTTGACGGCGGAACGTTTGTGACATCCCTGCCATCAATGGCGATTGTGCCGTGATCTGCGGTTTCAAGACCGGCAATCAGACGAAGTGTCGTTGATTTGCCGCAGCCCGACGGCCCCAGCAACACGACAAAACTGCCGCGCGGAATGTCGATGGACAGATCATGGACCCCGTTGCCGCCGTTAAAAACGCGCGAGACGGACCTGATCTGGATGAAAGGCGTTTGGGCAGTCATTTTGAAGTTTCGCTTTTTGCAATTTGCAGACGGGCGCGGACGTCCTGACGGTTGAACAGCGGGTCGAACACCCCGCCGGGAATGCCATCGACAACAATCACGTCCGGGTCGGTGATATGTCCGCCCTTGGCCGGGGCCGGGCGGCCGAATTTCGATTGATCGGCAACAAGGATGGAATTGCGGCAATTGCCGGCAATGGCCTGACGCAACGACACTTCGCGATGGTCAAAGTCGGTCAGCGTGCCATCGGGTTCGATGCCGCCAACCCCGAACAGGCCGTAATCGACCTTGTAATTGTTGAACATCGTTTCGGCATCGGGGCTGATGACGTCACGATCAGGCAGGCGCAGCGTCCCGCCGGGAATGACGATCCGGTTGCCGGTATTGTTGCCAAGGGCCATGGCCGCATTGAGATTGTTGGTAATCACCGTCAGATGACGATGTTCAACAAGGTTCAGCGCGACGAGTTCCAGCGTGCTGCCAATCCCGATCAGGATCGATGCCCCGTCCGGGATCATATTGGCGACATGAAGCGATATGGCGTGCTTGGCGGCGATATTGGTGACCTGGCGACTGTCATAGGACAGGTTCATGCCCGGTTCCCCGGCATATTCAACACCGCCATGGCGGCGGCGCACCAGATTGGCATCGCTCAGCATATTGACGTCGCGGCGGACCGTTTGCGGCGTGACGTCAAAGTGGGCCGCCAGCTTGTCGATCGAGGCAAAGCTGTCACGGCGCAGAATGTCGATGATGTCGCGTTGTCGTGCAGAAATATTCATTTGATCGTTCAATTTGTTGCTTTGAACATGAAAACGATCATACGCGGCTTCGTTGTCACTAAGATTTCAGAAGCATGACATTCATATGAATGTTGCCAGAACCCGTTGAATTGGCGGAATTATGCGGATTTTTAATGCCTGTTGTGCGAATGCGCCCGCCGATTGTGCGGGTGAACATAAAAAAAGGCCGCCTTGCTGCGGGCGGCCTTGAGGTTGCCGGATCGGATGACAACCGATCCGGGCTCTGGGGGACGTGATGATCAGTTCGCGATCATCGCTGCGGGTTTCGGGGTTGTCGGGCTGCTGACCGGCAAAACCGGATATTCAACGCTTGGCGTTTCCCCGGTCAGGGTGTGCAGGAAGGCGGTAATGGCCTGAACTTCGGCATCATTCAGTTCCGTGCCCAGCTGGGACGAACTCATGATTGCGACCGCCTGTTCAAGGTTCCAGACCTTGCCGGAATGGAAATAGGGGGCGGTCAGGGCAATGTTGCGCAGCGGCCCGGCCCGGAAGACATAGTCATCGGTCGCCGTCTGGGTAACTGCAAACCGTCCCTTGTCATCGGGCGGCAGGATTTCGGCCCCGGGCTGTTCGACAACGCCGAACGGATAATAACCGGTGCCGCCGACATTCACCCCGTTGTGACAGGATGCGCAGCCGGTATCGATGAACAGTTCAAGCCCGGCCAGTTCGGTTTCGGTCATTATGGTGTCATTGCCTTCAAGGAACTGGTCAAACCGTGATGCCGGGGTGATCAGGGTTGCCTCGAATGCTTCGATCGCCATTGCCATATTGTCAAAGGTGACCGGGTCGTTCTGTCCGGGGAAGGCGGCATTGAATTGTGCGACATATTCGGGCATCGAATTCAGAACCGTCACAACCCGCTCGGGTGTGCTGGCCATTTCGACCCCGGCCTGAACCGGGCCCTTGGCCTGTGCTTTGAGGTCTTCGGCACGACCGTCCCAGAACTGGGCTTCGTTAAAGACGGCGTTGTAAACCGTCGGGGCGTTGCGCGGGCCTTTCTGCCAGCCATGCCCGATCGATGTTTCAAGATTGTCATCGCCGCCCATGCCAAGATTGTGACAGGTATTGCACGAAATGATTGCGCTGGCCGACAGGCGCGGATCAAAAAACAGCTTCTTGCCCAGATCGACTTTTTCACGGGTCACGGCATTTCCGGCGATGGCGGGAACCATCGATGGAATGACTTCGAAATAGTCTTTGGCACTTTCGCGGAGCTGGGCGGGATCAACGGCAAATGCGGCATTGCTGATGCCAACCAGTGTGCCGCCAGATATCAGGATCGTCGCGAGAAATTGATGCGGTCTCATGTTCTCTCTCCCAATTGGTGGAGAAAGTACAAGATCAAATTCTACGTCGGCGTGTGGTGATTTACATCAATATTCAGAAAATTATTTAATATCAACAAGTTAGTTGAAATTTGACTAAATCGAGATTTTACGGCTTGTTCTTGTAATATCACGGATATTGCCAATGGACCGCAACCGGCCCATTGGCATGACCGGATCAGAAAAGCTTTTCGCGCGGGTCGAATTTCGGTGCCGGTTCGGCCGAAAGCTGTTCAAAGATTTCATCAAGCGTGTTGGCGACGGTATAAAGATTCTTGTGGCTTTCGCGGGCAAAGCCTTCGTCAATGATGCCGTCAATCATGTCAAAGCACTTGTCCCAATACCCAAGTGCATTCAGGAACACCATCGGTTTGTCATGAATGCCAAGCTGACGCAGGGTCATGGCTTCGAATGCTTCATCAAGGCTGCCAAGACCACCGGCCAGCGTCACGAAGGCATCGGAACGACGGAACATTTCAACTTTGCGCTGATGCATGGATTTGCAGACAATCAGTTCCGAAAGCCCGGTATGACCGACTTCGATATCATGCAGATGTTCGGGGATGATCCCGATCACTTCGCCGCCATTTTTCATGACGCCGTCGGCAACAGCCCCCATAAGGCCGATACGGCCCCCGCCATAAACCAGCGCGATGCCCCGTTCAGCCATCATTTTGCCAAAGGTGATGGCATTTTCCATATGCTGGGGATTTTTCCCGTTCGAAGCGCCGCAGAATACACAGATTGATTTTACTTTAGTCATGGCGACCTGCCTTTTGTTTCTTGTTTCGCAGGTAGCGGGGCGATTTTGGTGCTGTCGCCCCGTACGGAATTTGAACATAGCCGATCAAATCGCCAAGAGGTCAGGAATTTCCGCATGACAGCAATTTAAATTTCAATGACGCTATTGCGCCGTATTTCCGTTGCTTTTGTTTGTCACAACGGCCCGGCCATCCGGCAATCTGGTGAAACGACCCGGCGATCGGGCGAAACCATCCAGCGTAACGAGCTGATCGCGCGCGCTGCTTGTTCTGTGCGGAATTCGCACGAGAGTTAACAAGTTATGAACCTGATTGTGGGATGGGTAATGCTGTGCACATCATCGTGCCCGGCAAAAGCAACAGATAACCAACCAACGAAAAGAAGGCAGGATCGCCCACCGTGTTTGTCGACAATCCCTTATTACTTGCCATTCTGGTATCGGGCATTATTGCCGCGGTTCTGATGCTTGCGCTGTGGCTTGGCCTTGAACGGGCGGTGGCGCGCCGTCTTGTTCTGGGCGCGATTATTCCGGCGGTTGCGGTTGCCGTGCCAGCCGCAATCGGGCTTCCCGATACTGCGCGCGGGGGTGTCGGGGCGGCGTTGCTGATGCTGGTTCTGGGCGGTGTCTGTGGCGCGATCCTTGATTTTTCGCGATTGTCCGAACGGGTATGTCTGGTGGTTTCGGCGGTATTGCTGTTGTTGGGGGCATGGCTGGTGCTTGCTGCCCCGATCAGCGGGCTTTCCTATCATCCGGGCGGGATCAAGATCCTGGCATGGTTGGCCTTTCTGATAATTGGCGGCTGTTTCCTGTGGGTGACACGCCCGGACTTTGATCAGGATGACGACCCTTCCGACAAACCGGCAAAGGGCAAAAAATCCAAGACGGCCAAAACCCGAAATACCAAATCATCGACCCAGGATGCCGGTGCGGATCCCGCGGGCGATGCCAAGCCCGGCCCGGTTGCGATGCTTATGACGCTGGCATTGGGGCAGGGGATCATTGCCCATGAATTCGGCCTTGGCCAGCATGTGGTGTTTCAGGCCGCCTTGTGGATCGCACTGGTGGTTGCGCTGGTGTCGGAAAAGGCCGCCCCGCAATATCGTGCGACGGTGTGGCTGGGCGTTGTCGGGGCCCTGATGGCCAGTGCGGCGGCGATGATGATCCTGATGCCGGCATCATGCTTTGCCTTTGCGGTGTTGTTGCTGGTGGTGTCGGCCGGGCGCGGTGCAGCCCGGCTTGGCGCGCTGGTGCCTGATGCCAATCCGGCACAGGCCGTGCTGGTGCGCAGCGTGATCCGGTTCGGGGTGCTGGTTCTGCCCCTGATCATGACGGCACTGGTTGCCTATGTCGCAGCCCAGATGGCCAGCAGCCTGTAATCCGGATCCGGGCGGTGGCGCGTGACCGGCGATTGATGATTGCTGTGGCGATTTGACTGATTAAGCATTCTGTTATTTAAGCAAACAGACTGATTCTATTCATCTTTACCTAACGGTTGCGCGATATCGTTTGTTCGTTACGTTATGGAAACTGTGATCTGAAAGTAGTACAAGTTTCTAATTAACGCGTCCAAAGGGGTTGTTTGAGGGGAATATGGCAAGCAATTCCAACGATTTGGCCGCGACCATGGGGGTAAAACCCTGATAACATAAACATCGTTCAAGGATATTTCCGGTGAAACGACCCTATATCCTCGTCATTGTCGGCGTTGTACTGATCATTGCGGCGATTGCGCTGAATTACATGTTGACCCAAAGTGCAGATGAAGACACTGCGCCGGTCACACAGGCGCCCGCGGTTACGACCACAGATACCTCTGAGGTCAAGGCTCCGGAACCGGCAGCATCGCCGGAATCTTCGGCACCGGAAATCACCAATCCAAGTTTTGATGTTGTGCGCATCGGTCCGGATGGCAATGCCGTGATCGCCGGTCGTGCCGCCCCCAACAGCAAGGTCCGCATCCGCGAAGGCGAAGAAGTCATCGGCGAAGCAACAGCTGACGAGCGTGGCGAATGGGTCGTTCTGCCGGGCAAGCCGCTGGCAAGTGGCGACCGCGAACTTTCCCTTGAATCCGAAGATGCCAGCGGCACGGTTGCCAAGGCCGACGACAAGGTCGTGGTGCTGATCCCCGATGCCAAACCCGATGCCGCAACGGCGGACGGCGGATCGGAAGGTAACGCTGAAACGGCGGAAACCAAGGAAGAAAGCGCACCGATCATCGCCCTTAAGGTTCCATCCGAAGGCGACGGTGCCGCAACCGTACTTCAGGGTCCGGCCAAGCTTGAAGAACCCGTCGATGCCAAAAGCGAAGATGTCGGCTCTGACGAACCGGGCATGCCGCGCCTGTCGATTGATGTTGTCGATTATGACGAACAGGGCCGCGTTGCCATGTCGGGCAAGGCTGACATAAACCACAGCGTTCAGGTCTATCTTGATAACCAGCATGTCGGGACCGCCCCCGCCGATGAAAACGGTAACTGGGCGCTGACCATTGGCGAGCCGATCGAACCGGGCAATTACACCATGCGTGCCGATCAGCTTGATGATACCGGCAAGGTGACCGCGCGTGTTGAAATTCCGTTTGAACGTGCACGTCCTGATGAAATTCTTGAGCCGGGATCACGCTATGTCGTTCAGCCGGGCAACAGCCTGTGGCGCATTGCACGGCGCACCTATGGTGACGGTTTGAAATACTGGGTGATCTATCACCAGAACCGCAAGCAGATCCGCGATCCTGACCTGATCTATCCGGGCCAGATTTTCGCCCTGCCCAACGAAGAAAAAGCTCAGTAAGCATCGCTTTTCTTTTCGAGGCGCAAAACACATGATAAGTGTGTTTTGCGCCTTTCGATTTTTTGGCGAACAGTTTTGTCGGGTTGCGTTGCCCTTTGTCATCACTAGATGCTAAGAACGCGCCCGCATGATACCGATGGTATCGATTTGATATGCCCGATCCATGGCAACCAGGGAATTAAGACTTTGAAATCCGTTCTTGTACCGATCAATCCTGAAGGCTGGAAATTCGTTGCGATTTTCGCGGCAATTACTGTGGGCTTGTTCCTGATTGCGGAACCATTGGGCTGGATCGGCGTGATCCTGACGCTGTGGTGTGCCTATTTCTTCCGTGATCCGGACCGCATCACCCCGACCGACGAAAATCTGGTGATTTCGCCGGCAGACGGGCGTGTCTGCATGATTTCGCAGGCGCCGTTGCCCAAGGAACTGGAACTTGACGACAAGACCCCGCGCACCCGCGTTTCGATCTTCATGAACGTTTTCAATGTCCATGTGAACCGTTGCCCGGTGAATGGCGAAGTCGTTGGCGAGGCCTATGTTCCGGGCAAATTCGTCAATGCCGAACTCGACAAGGCATCGGAAAACAACGAACGCCAGATCCTGCTTGTCCGTGACAAGGAAGGCCGCGAATTCGGTGTTGTCCAGATCGCAGGTCTGGTCGCGCGTCGTATTCTGTGTGATGTCGGTACCGGATCCCAGCTTAAGGCTGGCGAGCGTTTCGGCCTGATCCGCTTTGGCTCGCGCGTTGATGTCTATCTGCCCGAAGGTGTGTCGCCGAACGTGATTGTCGGTCAGACCACGATTGCCGGTGAAACTGTTCTTGCCGATGTTTCGGTCAAGGGCAAGGAAGCCGCCGTCGGGGAGATCCGCTAATGGCTGGCGGCATCGAACCGACCCGTCGTCCGCGTCGTTTCAAGGCGATGTCGCTTACGCGGCTGGTGCCCAATGTGGCGACGATCATGGGTATGTGTGCCGGTTTGACCTCGATCCGCTTTGCGATGCAGGATCGGTGGGAAGCCGCGGTTGCCGCCATTCTGATTGCCGGGATCATTGACGGCCTTGATGGCCGTCTGGCCCGGATGCTTAACGCGTCAAGCCGCTTTGGCGGCGAACTCGACAGCCTGTCGGACTTTGTCTGCTTTGGCGTTGCACCGGCGATGATGCTGTATTTCTGGTCGCTCCATGAATTCGGTGGCATCGGCTGGGCTTTGTCGCTGCTGTTTGCGGTTTGCATGATGCTGCGTCTGGCACGGTTTAACACCCAGATGCTGGGTGAACCGGAACTGCCGACCTGGGCTTATCGCTTCTTTACCGGGGTTCCGGCCCCGGCGGCAGCCGCCCTTGCCATGTGGCCGATTGTCCTGACCTTCCAGTTTGGCGAAGGCATCTTTGACAGCCCCTATATCGTTGCACCTTATGGTGTTCTGATTGCCGGTCTGATGGTGTCGCGCCTGCCGACCTTCAGCTTCAAGAAGGTCAAGGTCCCGCGCGCATGGGTATTGCCGTTGATGCTGGCCTTCGGGGCGTCGGTGGCGTTTCTGGTGTCCTCGCCGTGGCTGACGCTTTCGGCGATTGCCGCGATCTATTTCATCACCTTCCCGCTATCCTATCGTTCCTATCGCCGCATGGGTGTCGAACATCAGCAGGAACAGGATACCCCGGACGAAGAAGATGACGATGGCGAACCCGATGACGATCCCGACGAGGGGCTTAATCGCGTCCATCAGAACTGATCCGAATTGATCCGCAAAAAGCCGACAGTCTTGTCGGCTTTTTTTGTTTGTGACGGCTGGGAAGGTTGTGCTGACTGTGGGAAGGCGGAAACGTATCGGGACGCAAAGGCGTCATCCGCCTTACTGATCAATCACCTGTGACAGGCTTGAACCGGGTGCGCGTTGATAGTTGCGCAGTTTCTGCTGATAGCGGATCTGGTCCTGTTCGGACAGCGACGAGGCATAAAACCGGGTCCAGGGCATGTCGGGATTGTCTTTGACCAGGGTATTGATCGCGGCAACAATCGCATCACCGACCACGGTTTTGCTGCATGCAATCGATGCCGGCATCAGATGGTCATTGCCCGCGATATGCCAGCTTGAAAAGATTTCACCGGGCAGTTTGGTGCGGCGGTAATATTCTGCTTCGGCGGGCAGATACAGCGTCCAGTCCAGCCGGCCAAGCGCAATAAGTTGCAAGAAATTGGCGTCATTGCCAATAAAGCTTAGGCCCGGATTGTTGATGTTTCGCCGCAGGATCGCGTCAATCGTTGCCCCGTAGGAACGCTGCGAGCGCAAGGCACCATTAAGCTTGCCAAACGTGATCATGCGTTCAAGATCGATTTCCCCGTCCGGATTGAGAAACGGCTTGATCTGTTCTTCGCGGTGCGGGTTTGTGATCAGGCTGACTGGAAGATGCGGCAGTACCGCTTCGCTGAAATGCAGGAACTTTTTGCGTTCTTCGGTCGGGTTCATACCGATATTGCAATAGGTGCCCGGCCCGGTAATGGTTTTGACCAGCCGGGGCAGGGGAATGATTTCCTTTTGATGCTGATAGTCGGGAAGGCGGGCAGCAAACCAGTCCAGAATGTCCACCCCGTAACCGACAATCGCCCCGTCCTTTTCAAGCATCGCGGGCGGCAGGGGTGTCAGCGCCCAGGTGACGGGTTGTTTGGTCTGGGCATGAGCGGTCATTCCCGCCCCGACCAAGGTCAGGCAGATTGCCAAAAACAGCACAGCAAAACTGGATCGCGCAACCCGGCGCACATGACGGTTCCCGATGGGGCGCATTATCATTTCTCCCCGTTCAAGCAGGAAATTCAACTGCTTACTTATAAGGGAATTCGGGGCGCTAAATGCAAATATTTATTGGTAAAATTCTATTTTTCCGGCCGGTGATGATATTGCAGCCGGGCTTCGAACTGGTTGGGATTGATGAACTGGTCGCGTGCGGCCTTGAACCAGTCGCGGTCCTGCGGGCTTAGCCATTCGGCATAGAAATCGGTCCAGGGCATGGACGGGTGGTCATCGATAATTCTGTTGATTTCGGCAATGGCTTTGCGCCCGGCCGGGGTGTTGGCACAGCCGATGGTCGCTTCGAGCAAGGTGGTGCTGCCGGCAATCGGAAGCGCCTTGATTTTTAGGTCCGGGGTCTGGTCGCGGCGGTAAAATTCGGCCTCGGACGGGAAATACAGCGTCCAATCAATGCGATGAAGTTCGAGCATGCGCAGGAATTTGGTGTCATCGGCGACCTGCATGACATGGACATCATTGCGATGGGCCATCAATTGTTTGTCGACCTGGGTGCCATAGGCCCGGCCGATGCGGATGGCCGTCGTAAGATGCTGATCCGATACAAGACGCGACAGTTCGACATGGCCGGCATCATCAAGATAGGGCGCAAACAGGTCCTGGTCTTCGACCCGGATGACAACCGAAATCGGCAGATGCAAAAGGATCGTCTTGGCAAAGGTAATATATTCGCGGCGTTCCGGGGTGGGGATCAGGGTCGCCGAACAGCGCAATTCGCCATCGCCGCTTTTCATTTCGGCCAGCAACCGTGCAAGCGGTACTTGCAGGATTTCGTGATGATAGTGCGGAAGACGCTGGGCAAACCAGTTCTGGGTATCGGCGGCGTATCCGGTCAGTTCGTCCTGATCTGTGATAAAGGCCGGGGCAAAGGGCGGCACAGCCCATGTGAATGTCGGACTGTTTTGCGCCCGAACATCACCGGATGCCAGCAATATGCACAGCCATGCTCCAGCCAGCAGGCACAAGCTGGTCGGGCCGAGTTTACCCCTCGCCATTGCAATCCCCTGTTCCCGATTACGAATTCTTTTTTGTATTTTGTTTAACGATACACGCAACTTCCTTAGCAAAGTGTGTATTAGCTTTGCCCGGCATTGCATTGCAATAACGGCCTGTCTACGCCTTTTGTCGAAGGCAGAACCCTGATTGCACGTGTGAATTCGTTTATACGTATATTTCGATATATTGTCTTGAAGGCAAATGGTTAGGGTCCCTGTTTTCTTGGCCGGAAAATAAATCACCAAAATAAGTCACCAAATAAATCACCGGCCCCCGGGGAAGGGGGCCGGTGTAACCGCGCGGCGGGGTCGGGGGAAAAAGTCGCGCGGCTATGCTGATCAGGCCGTCGGGCCGGACTGATTTTTGGGACCACGACCAAGCCAGGTCGCACTGACCGATTTCACCCACGGGCCAAGATGGCGGAACTTGCCGCCAAGCTTGTGACGCATCATCAATGCGCAGGGCGTAAAGATCAGGGTCAGGGCCGTGGCAAAGGCCAGACCGAATGCAATCGAGGTCGAAAGCTGTACCCACCACTGGGTTGACGGTGCGCCGATTGAAACATCGCGGGCGGCAAAGTCGATATTGATCTGAAGCACCATCGGCACCAGACCAAGAATGGTGGTCACCGTGGTCAGCATCACCGGGCGCAAACGCTGTGCACCGGTTTGCAGGATGGCGGCCTCGATGCTTCCGGCGGTGTGTTTAAGCCGGTCAAAGGTATCGATCAGAACGATATTGTTGTTCACAACAATCCCGGCCAGTGCGACGACGCCAATCCCGTTCATCACGATCGAGAAGGCCTGCCCGGTGATCATAAGCCCCAGGAACACACCCGCCGTCGACATGATGATCGCGATCATGATCAGAAGCGAGCTCGAGATGCTGTTGAACTGCGTTACCAGAATGATGAACATGATGAACAGCGCGACCGTAAAGGCATTCATCAGGAAGTCCGCAGACTTTTTCTGTTCTTCGTCCTGTCCCTTGAATTCGACCGAAATCCGCGGATCGATATCAAGCGTCTTCATCCATTCCTTGACCTCGCCCAGTTTGGTATCAACCAGCACCCCGTCCTGAACGTCGGCCTTGACGGTCAATGCACGGCGGCTGTCCACACGGGTCAGGGTCCCGGTTTTGGGTTTGGGAGTACGTGTGATGAAGTTCGACAGCGGCACCAAACCCTTGTCGGTCACGATCTGAAGGTTTTCAAGTTCATCAAGCGATCGGTACTGCGCGGGATAGCGCCCGACAATATCGATTTCCTCGGTTGAATCGTCCGGACGATAGGTCGAGAAATTGATGCCGTTGGTCACCAGTTTGACGACATTGCCGATCTGGTTGATATCGGCCCCGAATTTAAGCGCCTGGGCACGGTCAACCGTATATTCCCAGTCAATGCCCGGGGGCGATTTGCCGTCTTCGAAGTTATACATGCCGCCCATTTCCTGCAAACCGTTGACCAGCATGGTCGCGGTTTCATCCAGAAGTTCGGGATAGAAGGAACGCAGCTGTATCTGGATGTCCTTGCCCTGGGGCGGACCTGCTTCCTGGGCGCGGACTTCGACATGAATCCCGGCAAGATCGGCCGTTTCGGCCAGAATGCGTTTTTCGATCTCGGTTGCCTTGGGGCGGTTCTGCCAGTCGGCATATTCAAGCTGCACGACACCGATCACATCTTCGGACGCCTCATTACCACCGGCATTCTTGCCCGACCGGGCATAGACCGTATCAAACCAGTGTTCGCCTTCGTGACGGGCATCAAGGTCAAGAATGCGGTCCTCGACTTCCTTGAGCAACGCATCCTGTTCATAATAGGACAGGTTGCCGCGCGCACGGACCTGGACAACGGCGACTTCCGGTTCAACCGCCGGGAAGAATTCAACACCCTTGCCCAGCACGCCAAACGCACCCCAGACGACGATCAGAATGACAAAGGCCGCAGGCACCACCAGCCAATAGAAGCGAAGCGATGTCCTGAGCATCCGGACATAAAGCCCGGTGCCGCCCTTGACCTTGTGAATGTCATCGGCATGGTCGGCAGCAATGGCTTCTAGGCTTTCATTGCTTTCACTGCCCGGTTTGCCAAACCATGCCCCGACCGTCGGGACAAAGATCAGCGCCATGACAAGCGATGCCGACAGGGTAAACAGAACCGTAATCGGCAGGAATTTCATGAATTCGCCAACGATATCGGGCCAGAATGCCAGCGGCAGGAAGGCGGCAAGCGTGGTGGCGGTCGATGCAATGATCGGCAATGCCATGCGTTTTGCCGCAAGCGGATAGGCTTCCTTGCGATGCAGGCCGTCAATCATTTTGCGATCGGCATATTCGGTGACAACAATGGCGCCATCCACCAGCATCCCGACCGCAAGGATCAGGCTGAACAGAACGACGATATTGACCGTCATGCCCAGCGCCCAAAGGATCAGGATCGCCGTCAGGAATGACCCCGGAATGGCCAGCCCGACCAGAAGTCCCGACCGCCAGCCCAGCGACCAGATCACCACCACCATCACCAGCAGGATCGCCAGGATCACACTGTTCTGAAGATCGGTCAGCATGGTGCGGATGTCAGATGACTTGTCCTGTGAATAGCTGACCGTTAGGTTGGGCGGAAAGGCTTGCTGTGCCTCGGCTGTGGTGGTCTTGATCGCATCGATGACCTCGATGATGTTTTCACCGACACGTTTGGAAACCTCGATCGCGATTGCCGGTTCGCCATTCAGACGGGCAAAGCTTTCGGCATCCTTGAAGGTCCGGCGCACATCGCCGATATCGCGGAACCGGATGACGGAATCCCCGTCAACAATCAGCGGCATGTCAAGAATGTCGGACACGCTTTCAAACAGGCCGGGCACCTTGATGTTGAACCGTCCGGTGCCGGTATCGACCGCACCGGCGGCAACAAGCGCGTTGGAATTGCGCACCAGCGATACGATATCGATGCCGTTCAGGCGATAGGCCTCGACCTTCATCGGGTCGATGACAAATTCGACAAGTTCTTCGCGGTCACCGGCAAGATTGGCTTCGAGAACCGCCGGGATGCCTTCGATTGAATCCTTAAGGTCACGGGCTATGCGCAGAAGCGCACGTTCGGGCACATCCCCCGAAAGGGTCACGACTAGAACCGGGAACAGCGACAGGTTCACTTCGTGAACTTCGGGATCGTCGGTATCTTCTGGCAGTTCGGATTTGGCGATATCGACCCGTTCGCGGACATCTGCCAATGCCTCGTCGATTTCAACATCGGAATAGAATTCAAGCGTCACCGATGCCCCGTCCTGATAGGACTGGGAACTCATTTCCTTGACACCTTCGATCGAACGCAATTCCTGCTCCATCGGGCGCAGCAACAGCCGTTCGGCATCTTCGGGCGAAACGCCGTCATGATGCATGGTGACATAAAGAACCGGGATCTGGACGTCCGGATCGGCTTCTTTCGGGATGGTGTTATAGCCAACCCAGCCCGCCGCCAGCAGCAGGATCAGAACAAGGATGACGGTTCGCGACCTGTTTAACGCGTGATCAATCAGGGACATTTTCTATCTCCTCATGCACGCGCTTATTGCGCGGTCCGTTCCGAAAGTGTCGTGGCGGTATCGGCATTTCCGGTCGCGGATGCCGCCGCCGGTGCCGGTGCAATCGGAAGACCGTTTTCATCGGTTTCCAGATGCACGACATCGACAATCGCACCTTCCTTGACCCAGTCATGGCCAACCACGATCAGCTCGAACTCCTGGGGCAGGCCGCCGATCCAGACGCGGTCACGCGATCCGCCCTGCAATTCTGCGGGCAGGAAGACGACCTTGTTGCCGTCGGTCACGGCCCGCACACCAAGTTCACCGGCATCATTAAGGGTCAGAACCGATGGCAAAACCTGATGGGCGCGTTTGGTGCCGACCGGGATTTGCAGTTCGGCCGTCATGCCGTCAGGGATATGCTGATCGCGATTGTCGATTTCGACTTCGACCCGGAATGTGCGGGTATTGTTGTCAGAAACCCGCGCGGTATAGCGCACAATGCCATCATGACGGGTGCCGTCATAAAGCGTCACACTGGCAAGCTGGCCCAGTTCGATGGCACCGATCGAATGTTCGGGAACCTGTGCAACCACCAGCATCGGGTCTGTCTGGATCAGGGTCGCAACCGCATCGCCAATCGACAAAAGATCGCCGACCTCGGCCGGGCGCGTTTCGACGATACCGTCAAATGGCGCGCGGATTTCGGTATTGTTCAGCTCGGTCCGTGCAATGGTCAGATCGGCCTTGGCTTCTTCAAGCAATGCCAAAGTCTGGGCAACACCGGTTTTGGAGCGATAGTTCTTTTCGGCCAGACTTTTGGCCGCCGAATGTTCAAGTTCGCGCTGGGCGACAAGGGCGCGCGCCTTTTCGACCCGTGCCAGCCGGTCATCAACGGCAAGTTTTGCAATCAGGTCGCCCTTTTTGACAGCCTGGCCTTTGGTGGCGCCGATTTCGATCACGCGGGCTTCGGTTTCTGCGCGGATATCAACGGAAATGACCGCTTCGGTCCGCCCGGAAATGCGCAGATAATCGACATGATCGACCGCCATGCTGGTAATGGTGCGGACAGAGGCACGCGGTTTTGCGGTTTCCTCGGTCGCGTGTTGTTCGGACGGGTTTGCGGCCTCTGCGGAATCTTCACCGAGATAGGCGCTGCCGATCCAAATAACGGTCCCCAAGACCAGTAAAATTGCGATCAGGCGTGAAGCGTTCATGTTCTTGTTCCCTCAAATATTCCGGTGACGGAATGCGTCCTTGGCACTTGGCAGGCACGTCTTTTTGCGTCAATTCGCAGCAGGTCAGGCTGTTTCCCGATCACATATGGCGATCAGGGTTTCCGCGCCTTGAAGTTTCGCAATTCATCAAGCAGGCCCTGTTTGTTTTCCCGGATGAATTTCAACGTCGCGTCGCACATCGCCTGTCCCAGTCCGGCAACAAAACAGCATCCCGGCTTGGGATTGCCATTTTCATCACGGCCATAAGTTGACGGGCTTCCTTGCTTGTCTTCGTTGTCCGGATCGATCTGGTGGCTCATCAATTCATGACGGGCCGCAAATTCATCAATCAGGGCTTCGGTCAATTCGATCGGCATTTCTTCGGCAAAGGTCAGCATGAACAGAATGTCCGAACGATAGCGATCCTCGGCCGGGCGTGTTTGCAACAGGGTGCGCAGGAATGTCCGTCGGCCTTCCTGGGTCAGTTGATAGACCTTCTTGTCCGGGCGGTTTTCCTGTTCATGTTCGACAAACGTAACCAGGCCATCCTGCGTCAGTTTGGTCAGGGCCGGATAGATCGAGCCAAGGGATGCGATTTGAAAATGGCTGAAAGTGCCATCCTCGAACATCTTGCGAATTTCATATCCCGTTGCCTCGCCACCCATCAGGGCGCCCAGACAGAGTGTGCGTACGTCCATCTTCTGTTCTGTGTCCTTGTTTCTTCCCCCGGACTGATCACGACATGGCGGGGGAAGGTGCCAAAATCGTTATATCAGTCCGATATATGTCGGACTATCATATATCAGTTCGATACAGTCAATCGAATATGATAGAAATTTTTATGACACGGACTCTACCTGGACGATTGGTGCGGGCGATCTGTTACATAACAGGATCGCGCATCAACCAGCCGCATCGGGTCGGTGTCTGTTCGGGAATGTGACGCAAAGCGGTGTGCGATGCGTCCGTCTGTGCATAGTCGGACGCCTTTTGTGTCCGATTGTGTCTATTGAAACGATATAGTCGGTTTGTGCGGTAAGCTTGCGCCAAACCCGAATAACAGCAGACCGCAGTAAAGATCAGGAGCACACCGGAATGACCGGTTGGACGGAATATATAAGTATCACCGTGGCCGTCGTTGGATTGATACAGGCAGTTTTCCTGTGTCTTATTCTGCGTTCGGAAGGTGCGCGTGCCTTCGGGGCGAACCGCTGGATGATGATTTTCATCTTTGCGATTGCCTGCAACCTGATCGAAGACGTTATCGAACATTTTGTCTCCCCCGATGTGGATCGGGCGCTTGAACTGTTTTTCGGTCCGATCAATTTTGTCATCGCCCCGGCGATCTATCTTTATTTCCGCGAAATTTCGGGCAAGCCATCGCGGCGGCCATGGATCCATGCGATTTTGCCGATGGTGGTGTTCAACCTGATTGCCTGGATCATCACCCATGATGGCGGGCGGACCATTGCCCTTGATGGTGGCTATACGGTGCGGCAACTGATTGCCGTGTTCTGCTGGACGGCGATTTTTGTCCAGATATCACTTTATATTGCGCTGCTGTGGCGTGTCGCATGCCGCTATTTCCAGCAAACCCAGGAACAGCTCGGGGCTGACCGTGATCTGATGCGGCGCTGGATCGGGGTTATTCTTGGCGGATTGACGCTTGTTTTTGTCACGGTCGCGATTGGCAAGATTGTGGGGCTTTATCTGCCGCGCAGTACCGAAATGTTCGGCACTGAAATGGCCTTTGTCGCGGTTCTGTTTGCCATGACATATGAAATCGCCACAAGACCGGCGCTGTTTGTGATGGCCGACTGGCCATCCGATACCGATATCGATGATGCCGATGAAGGACCTGTCATCATCCGTCAGGACCGCTTCTTGCGATCAAACCATCCCAATCCGGTTCTGGCATCGACACAGGTATCGCCATCGGCACCTGCATCGGAACAGGGGCAGACCGCCCGAAAAACCGATGGCCCGGTCACCAACCCGGTCACAAGCCCAGTGCGTCCGCTTCTTGATGAGGAGGGGCTGACACGCGCCATTGCCCAGTTAACGGACATTCAAAATCGCGGTGACATATTGCTTGATCCGCTGGTTTCCCTGCCAAAGCTTGCGCGTGCGGTCGGGGTGACCCCAAATCAGCTGTCCTATGTTCTGAACCATCATATCGGGCAAAGCTTCTTTGATTTCGTCAATGCGGCGCGCATCGCCGAAGCGCGGTCTGTTTTGTTGCTCGAACCGGATCGCACCATTCTTGATATCGCGCTGAGTGTCGGGTTCAATTCGAAATCGACCTTTAATCTGGCCTTCAAGAAAATCACCGGCGAAACGCCAAGTGCATTTCGCGAAGCCGGGCGCGACAATGCTGTTGCGTCTCCCGCGGATCAGCCCCTCGATCAACCGGCTGATCAGCCAGCCGCGACCAAGATTGCCGCGTCACTGGCCCAAAAGGCGGCCGTGCTTGCCAATCCCGGTTCCGGCCCCAATCCTGGCAACGGGGGCACAGCACAAGGTGCAGTTGGCAAATCATGAGCAACGGGGTGCTGGATTATCTTGATGTGACAATTGCCGTGGTCGGGCTGTTGCAGGGCGGGTTTTTGTGCCTTTTGCTCAGATCCGAAGGCGTGCGCGCACTTGCCGCCAACCGGTGGATGATGCTGTTTCTGTGTTGCCTGATGCTCAATCTTCTGGCCGATGTTGGCGACACATTCGGATCCGATCAGGTGCAGGACCTGATTGTTCTGTTTTTCTTTCCATCCAATTTCGTGATTGGTCCGGCGATCTATCTTTATTTCCGGGAACTGTCCGGAACGCCGGATCGTCGTGCGTGGGTGCATTTTGTTCCGGCCGCGGTGATTTTCAATCTGCTGGCCTGGCTGTTCACCATTGATGGTTTCGGGGCGGTTCCGGCGACAAACGAACAGTCGGTGATTGTTGAAACGGTCAAGGCGGTGTGCTGGTTGGCGATTTTTGTGCAGGCGGCGTTTTATATCCATCGCCTGTGGCGGTTGTCAGAAACCTATTTCCGTCAGACCCAGCAACAGCTTGGCGCAGACCGCCGGGCCATGCGGCGCTGGATTGCCGTCATTCTGGGCGGTGTTTGCCTGATTTTCGTGACCGTCCTGTTGAGCCGCATCATCGCGTTTTACATTCCTGAACCCATGGCAATGACCGGGACCGGCCTTGCCTTTGTGCTGGTTCTGTTTGCCATGACCTATGTGATTGCCACCAGACCGGCGCTGTTTGTCATGGCCGACTGGCCCGATGGTGACGCAGGCAAAACCGCATCTGCACGCGCAACCACACCAGCAATCCCCGCAACCACCGGCCGGGCACAAGCCGCATCGCCAAACCCGGATGATAATCAGGGCGATGACGCCGGGGATGAGGTGCGTGACAGCCCGGATGCTGGCCTGCATGGTGGCCTGAATGGTGGCCTGAATGGTGGCCTGACTGGTGGACCGGAACGTGCGACGGCATCTGACGTCCGGCCGACACCTTTGGACGCCGCACGGTCGCTGCTTGATGATGACGGGGTGGAACGCGCACTTGCCAAGCTGGCCGATATCCGGGCACGGCGGGAATTGTTGCTTGATCCGCTGGTATCCTTGCCAAAGCTTGCCCGTGCGGTCGGGGTGTCACCCAATCAGCTTTCCTATGTTCTGAACCGGCATCTGGGGCAGAATTTCTTTGATTTCGTCAATCAGACCCGGATCGAAGAAGCCCGTGCAGTGCTTGTGCTGGAACCGGAAAGAACGATCCTTGATATCGCGCTGAGCGTCGGGTTCAATTCCAAATCGACCTTTAATCTGGCATTCCGGAAATTTACCGGCGAAACGCCAAGTGCGGTGCGCGATGCCGTTTTGAACAACACCGCCGGATAACGCTGTCCGCCCCAAAAAAGGCGGCGGTGATGTTGGCGGGGAAATCCGCAGTCAACGCCATTGCCTGCGACCGAACCGGCATCCGAACGACCGGATACGCAGCACCGGACGCCAGATGGACCGGGCAGGGGATAGGGATTCTGTGTCACAAATTTACAGGAGCCCGCAAATGTCCCCGGCATCATTTTACCCGCCGTCATTTTCCCCGGTCACAACCGACGCATGCGCACAAGCCTTGTCGTGCCAAACGCCATTGCCGTTACCACCCATTGCCCGCTGCGATGCCCATCACCGCGAAATGACAAACCGATCCGCCGGGGACGCCGATTTGCAACGTCTTCAGCGCCGGCGCAAAAAAGTGATCCGGGTCGGGATTGGCGGGCTTTTGCTGCTTGTGTTGCTCAGCCGGTCTGTCCTTCCGGTGGACAGTCCCGCCCATGACGGGGTCGAGGCCATCGGCCTTGCGGCCATTGCGATCTGTATTTTCGGGCGGGGGTGGTGTTCGCTTTATATTGGTGGACGCAAAAAGACCGAGCTGGTGACAACCGGCCCTTATTCGATATGTCGCAATCCGCTGTATCTTTTCAGCATCATCGGCGCGTTTGGCATTGGTGCTCAGACCGGAAGCCTTGTGATCGCGGTGCTGTTTGCGATTTTGTGCTGGCTGGTATTTCGGGCGGTTGTCCTGCGCGAAGAAGCCCATCTTGCCGCCCGGTTCGGGGTTGCATTCACGCGCTATAAAAACCTTGTGCCGCGGTTTCGCCCGACCTGGCATCGCTGGCGTGACGAGGCCGATCTGGTGTGTCGGCCATCGCTTTTTCTAACGACCACGCGCGATGCGCTTTGGTTCTTGATGGCAATACCGGTGTTTGAAGGGATCAAGGTTTTGCAGGATCACGGCTGGATCGTGCCGGTCATTCATGTGCCCTAGGGGGAGGGCGGTTTTGGACCGGTAAAGTCCGAAAACTCGGAAAAAGGCCAGAAATGACTGTGAAAAATCAGCCGGGATGCGCCGGGACGCGATGGCGCAGTTTTCAATGATGATGGCGATGGCGCGATAGGCTGTATCGTGCGGGCGTGTTACGCCGCGTCATTTTCGGGCAATC
This sequence comes from Thalassospira sp. MCCC 1A02491, assembly GCF_001613785.1. Taxonomy (NCBI): domain Bacteria; kingdom Pseudomonadati; phylum Pseudomonadota; class Alphaproteobacteria; order Rhodospirillales; family Thalassospiraceae; genus Thalassospira; species Thalassospira sp. MCCC 1A02491. The sequence continues at coordinate 115,794 of NZ_LPVX01000005.1, forward strand.
CGCCAAATGATTTGATCATCTTGTTGCGTTCATCTTCGCGCAGCGGATCGGAATCAAGGGCCAGGGCCGCCTCAAGGTCACGCGGATTGACCGTCAGGACCTTTTCGCCCTGATCCTGCTTTCCGGTGCGCCTGGTGTCGCCATCCGACCAAAGATGCAGGTGGCATTCCAGTTTGATATAGCTGCGCGTTGCGGCCTCTGTATCAAGCTTTTCAAGTGTATCGACGTCATATTCACCCGCCGGCAGCAATCCGTCATGGCAGGACAGATGGAACGGATGAAAGAACGTCACCGTACGATGGGTTGTGCGGGTAATGCTCATGATCATGGCTCCTTCGAGCATCCGGAAGATGACCGCGTGCGGGGCTGATCTGGTTTTTATTGTGAATGCGCCCCCTTGCGGGCGATCAGGGTCCGGCAATGAAACCGGGTGCTTTGACCGTCCGGCTGCTCAAACCGTCGGGCTGATGATAAAGCACCTGCAAGACCCGCGCACCGTTCCGGCACAACCGGGCTTGCATATTATATATGGTATGGTGATTGCCAAAACGCAAATTGGCGCTGTGGTGTTGCCAAGCCAAGGCCAAAGCCAAAGCCAAAGCCCCAAGTTCCGAGCTCCAAGCTAGGCCTGCGCCCAACAAGCCCCAAGCTACGCCTCGCTGGGCCACGCCTACGCCCAAGCCCACGCCCCAAGCACGACGCATCATGCCCGATGCTGATGCCTCCGCCATCGTTTGCTGAGGTTCAGCAAGTGGCCCATGTGCCGTATGCCGTGTCTGTGTATCCAGTGCCAAGTGACAGATGCCAAGTGACAAGTTGCTGGGCTTGGTGTGCCGGATGGATTGTGCCGTTTGCGGCCACAGCACGCCCGGTACAAGTTGTCGGCTTACACCCCGCGCAGATTGCCCCAGACATGGACATGCCATTGCGGCAGAACACGGACATCAAACCACCGGCGTCTGGCGATTTCATCGACCAGCCAGCGATAGCGTGCGGTCAGGTCCTCGATATCAACGCCGTCTTTGCCATCCGGATGCGGTTCGGCGGGGGTTGTGTTGACCGGCTGCACACAGACCGGAATGCCAATGTGAAGGTTCCTCACATAATCGGCAAACATCAGGTCGGCCTCGTCACGGACCGGGAATTTCAACGTGATTGCAGGACCATCCAGCATCCCGCGGGACTGGGCAGCTTCAATGCAGGCAGCCAGGGCATCGGCATCAAAACTGGTTGAGGCGCTGGGCGGTTTCGGGCTGATCGTCAGGTAATTAAGGTCGGCAAACCAGTCCTTGGCGATGCTGCCCTGGGTTTCGATGGCAAAGGTGAAGCCTTCTTGCTTGCCTAGGGCAATCAGTGCGCCCAATGGCTGGATCGCGGGGTTGCCACCCGACAGGGTGATCAGGATCGGCTTGCCACCCGAAAGCTTTTTGACCGCGTCCAGAACCTCGGCCGCAGTCATCGGTTTCCAGTCGGCCCGAAAGGCCGGATCAACCGCATAAAGCGTATCGCACCAGGAACAGCGAAAATCACAGCCACCGGTGCGCACAAATACGGTCGGCACCCCGATCAGTGCGCCTTCGCCCTGCACGGTCGGGCCGAAAATCTCGGATATGCGGATTTTGCCGCGATGCTCGGCCGGGTCCGACATGGCTGCCAGATTGCGATCAATCACCGTCATGGACGATATTCCGCCCAGGTTTTCGGTGTTTCGGAAACCCGCACGGCGCTGACTTCGGGCCAGCGATCATGCGCCCATTCATAAAAGAACAGGGCAAGCTTTTCGGCGGTCGGGTGATCATGGCCCAGAACTTCGTTCAGGTGACGATGATCAAATTCATCATCAATCAGACGTTTAAGCGGCCCGAGTTCACGGTAATCGCGCACAAAGCCGCGGGCATCGAGGTTTGCGCCTTTAAGCTCGACCTCGACGATATAGTTATGGCCATGCAGGCGCGAACAGGGGTGATCGGCTTCCAGCCCGGCCAGTTGGTGGCTGGCGGAAAAGGCGAATTGTTTGGTGATGGTGAACATCAATCTGTCTTTCATGGCGCGACAGGCCGGGTGCAAGCCGGATGGAAATCCATCGGCGCAAGCCCGGTCAAATCACGGTATTTCAGGAATTATTCGGCGGCGTTATTGGATGCAGATGCCGTTTCATGTGCGGCAAGCTGACGCGCACGGTGATCGGCGCGGGCCTGTTTCCAGTATTCGCGATCGACATAAACGGTCGGGTCCTTGACCCCGGCCAGTTCAAGGGCCTCGCGCCGTTCGACACAGGTGCCGCAACGACCGCAATGGGTTTCCCCGCCCTTGTAGCATGACCAGGTCAGATCGACCGGCACGCCAAGCCGACCGGCTTCAAGCGCGATATCGGCCTTCGACACATTGACAAACGGCGTATAAAGGGTGACGTCGCGAACCCCTTCAAGGGCGTGGTCCTGCATGGCCTGGAACGATTTGATGAAATCGGGGCGGCAATCGGGATAGATGAAATGATCCCCGCCGTGAACGGCGGCTGCAACCGCATCGGCCCCGGCACTGGCCGCCGCCCCAAAGGCCACCGCCAGCATGATGGCATTGCGGTTGGGCACCACGGTGACGCGCATGGTTTCTTCGGCGTAATGGCCATCGGGCACGTCGATATCATCACTGGTCAGTGACGACCCGGTCAAAAGCGCGCCAACCGGGGTCAAATCAACAATGTGATGTTTGACACCAAGATCGCGTGCGGTACGCGCAGCGAAATCGAGTTCCTTTTTATGGCGCTGGCCATAATCGAACGAAATCAGGGAATGCAAATTGTGCTCGGCTGCAACCTTATAGGCCAGCGTGACGGAATCCAACCCGCCAGAGCAGACGACAATCGTCTTCATAATCATATGTCTTTCGTGTTTTTAACCTGGTGCTACGACAGGGAAGCAATCATCGCTTCAGGGCGGGCATGTGCCATGATGGCCGCCAAAAGGCAAGCAAAAATCACCGCATGCAACCATGCGTTTGGCGCAGGAATGCTGCGATTTTGGCCTTGTCATGTGATGGGAGGCGGGTGTGTGTCAGGCCCGCTTGCCACTAAGCACATGAAAACAAATCGGAACCTGAAAATGGCCGTCTTCGATATAGGGTGAAAGTGTTTCAAACATCGCCGCATCAATCGCGCCGCGATCCATATCCGATGCATCGCGCAGCACATTGCCAAACAGCATGTCCATTTGCGGTTTCCAGAACGGGACCTTTTCGGGGATGCGTCCGGCCGGGCTGTGGGTGGTGGCGGTAATGCCGGTAAAGCCCGCCGTTTCCATCCGGTCCATGGATTGATCGATATTGCCAAACGAAAACGGATCAAGCCCGGCCTGATCAAACCCGATGCCCAGAATATTGCCCAGAACCGCATCCATCGCGGCAAAAAGCGGGTTATCAACCATCGGTGCCCAAACCATGTAAACTGCCCGCCCGCCGGGCCGCAATACCCGGTGGGCTTCACACAATGCCCGATCCGGATCATTGCAAAACATCACGCCAAACCGACAGGACACCACATCAAAGCTTTGATCGGAAAATGGCAGATTTTCCATATCGGCCGGGATCACGGAAATATTGGCGATGCCTTCTTCTTCTGCCCGCGCGGCCAGCCCGTCACACATTTCGGGCACGATATCGGATGCGGTTACATGCCCTGATGCGTGGGGGGTGTTAGCGCTAACATCATTGCTGTTCGCCGGTTCTGCGTCATTCGCAGCCCCGCCAGCCGTCGCCGTTTCGCCGGTCAGTGCCGCGAGTGCACGGGCAAAGGAAAAGGCCGGTTCCCCAACCCCGGACGCCAGATCAAGCACATCAAGCGGCGCATTACCGCGCAACCGCGCCAGGGTCTCAAGATCCGCGGCCTCGATCATATGGCGGTTGATTTTCTCGGCCGCCGGGGCAAGCCGGTCGGCCCAGTTGATCCAGTCAGAAGAAAGGTGCTGCCAGGTGTTCGGGGAATTGTTGGTCATGTCGATCCGGTCTTTTTCTGATTGTGGTTTTGACAATAGGATCAAATCCTGCCGGACGCAAAGCCCGCAACGGGATTTTTGTGCCCTCACAAGCATTTCGCCTGTCCGTCGATAAAAGGTTCGCAGCGATGGCAGGTAACAGATGGGTCAGGCACAAGAGGATGGTTTCAATATCTGGAGAATGGCCGGATCGATCATTCTGATCGCGCTGACCAGCGCCTTTTATTTCGGCTTTGTGATTACGCTTTTTGCCGGATTTACTGCCGATATTCAGCGCGATGCACTGCGCCGGGAATTGGGGGCATCGTCCCCGGGGACGCTGGAACGGCTGGTGCTTCAGGCCTATCACGAGGCCGTCGCCCTTGAGGAACAGGCAAGATTGCGCACCAGCATCCGCGAACTTGACGCCCGCGCCCTTCAGGACACACGCAACGGGCTGATCATGCAAAAGGACGCGGTACTTGCCTGGTGGGAAGCCTTTGACGGCTATTCCCGACTGGCAGCGACCGTGACAAAACACCGGGCGTCCTTTGATAGCGACTTCACCGCAGTCTTTTCCGATGTCATGAATTCCGCCTATCAGCTGGTGTCGGACCAGAAATCGGCCGTCACCATGGACGGGGGCCCCACACCGCAAAACAGGGTCAATAGCAGCGGCATTGCCGGGAATGCCGGCAATCCTTTTGCTGCTGGTGCTTCTGATGCTGGTGGCGCTGGCATTGGTGGCGCTGGCGCGGGCGTTAGTGATGCTGATAGTGCGGGCAGTACCGATCAATCCGGCGGGGATGTGGCACCACCGGATTTTCTGGTCGATGAAATCACAACCGACACAACGCGCCAGGCCGAGGCCGCCGAAGTGATGGCCAGTTTGCATGTGCTGCTTGATAAGCCGAAATTCACCAAGGATGCCTCACCGGCCCTTGTCGAACAGGTCAATCTGCAAGTCGATGCCATTCGTGCCGCGATGATCCGTTATGACGAGAAAAATGCCCGCGCACAGGTCGAATGGGCAAATATTCATTCGGAAAACCGGCATGCGGCACTTTTGCGCAAAAGTCTGGAAAACGAACTTGAAGAAACACAGGCGCAATTCATCCATCAAAGCGATGATCTGCGTCTTGAAATGCAGTCGCTTGTCGCGCTGTTTCAACATCCGGTCGGGCGTATCCTGTCTTATCTGATCCAGCTTCCGACCATCATGCTGACCTTGCTGGTCACCGTGGCCGCAGGCGGGCTTGGTGCGGTGGTGGCCTTTACCCGGCAGAATTTCGGCCGCCCGGTCGCGCCATATCCCGCCGGTTTCGGTGTGGGTCAGGATAATGGAATCAATGACGCCAATGCCCGTAATCCCGATGCCCTACATGCCAATACGGGCCGGACGGATGTGCAAAGACAGGGCTGGACACATCTGGGGGAACGGGTGTTGCCCGCCGCCCGATTGTTTGTCATGACCGGAGAAGGCATAGCCGCCGCCATGGCCATTTTCCTGTGTGCCGAGGCCGGGATGCTGATGGTCAGTCAGGGCGGACCGGACGGCACCGGACAGATTGATATCAGCCCGTTTCTGGTGACCTTCATGGCGTTCGTTTCGGGCTTTATGGCCGAGGATGCCTTTGCGCGCATTCAGTTTGCCGGCAAAAAGATCTTTCGCATGCCCGGCGGGGAAGGCGATCACGATCCCAAAAAGCCCGATGCGCCAAAGCCATAAGGCAAAAGAAAACCGGCGTGCAATGACGCCGGTTGAAGTTTCGTTGGATAAATGCAGGCACGCTTTAACGGGGCGAGTAACCGGTCGAGAAACGGCGCGATCAGCCTTGCAGCAGGCGCAAAAGATTTTGCGGCATCTGGTTGGCCTGGGCCAGCATGGCAACGCCGGACTGCACCAGGATCTGCTTTGATGTGAAGATCGTCATTTCGGCTGCGACATCCAGATCAAGCAGGGTGGAACGGGCTTCTTCGACATTTTCAAGCATGGTGGCAAGGTTCTGCCCCGCGAAATCAAGCCGGTTCTGATAGGTGCCGACATTGGCACGCGCGCGTTGCAGATCGTCAATCGCGCGGGTGACGACCTCAACCGCGTTCTGGGCCGATGCCGCGGTTGAAATGGCATTGACGCCAAGATCATCAAGCCCGTCTTCGGTGCCGGCCGCCCCGGTGCCAAGGGCGGCACTGTCAACCGACTGAAACGAGATCGCCAGCCGGTCATTGGACGTATTGCCGGCCCCGATCTGGAACGAGATATTGGCCGGCAGTTTCTGTCCGTTATCGGCCAGCATGCGCACGGTGCTGTTATCGCCGGGCGTCGCACCGCCGCCAATCACCTGTGCGGTGGCAAAACCGTCCGCCCCGGCCCCGTCGGAACCAAGGGTGATGGTGTTGGCGATGATGGTGCTGATATTGTTGTTAAGATCAAAGCTTAACCCCAGCTCGTCAAAGGTCACTGTTGTCTTTTCACCGGCCGACAGGGCCTTGGTCCCGCCGGTGGCAAAATCGGTGACATCAATGCTTTGCACCCGGTCATTCACGCCATCAATCGTCGTGACGACATTGATCAGTGCCGAATTCCCGACCTTGACGAAATGAAGCTTGAATGAGTTGTCATTGACGCCGTTATTGTTGGCATCCGTCGCCCAGTAATTGTTGTCGGTAATCGCAATGCCATCAAACCCGTTGGCCGGCGAAATGTCTTCGCCCTGGTTGCCGGAATTCAGGTTGGCATAGTCAAGCGACACATCGCCGCCATCGCCCAGCAACTGAATGCCGTTGAAATTGGTCGAGGACGAGATACGGTCGATTTCGTCACGCAGCTGGGTGAATTCGTCATTGAGAAAGCCGCGTTCGGTATCGGACAGGTTGCCCGACGATGCCTGCACCGCCAGCGTCTTCATCCGTACCAGAATGTCGTCAATGGTGGCCATGCCGCCATCGGCGATCTGCAACATCGAATTGGCCTGACCGACATTGACGGTGGCGGTTTTAAGGGCCTGGGCCGTGGCATTCAGGCGCGCGCCAATTGCCATCGAGGCCGCATCATCACGCGCGGAAACCACACGCGTTCCCGAAGAAAGTTTGGCAAGCGAACGGGTTGCCGCAGCATCGGACGCCGTAAGGTTCCGATGGGCAAGGTTCGCCGCGTAGTTTGATATTATATTCAAAGCCATGACGCAGTTCCTACCTGAACAAGCAAGGCGTAAAGAAGATTACGATAAATAACGTGCAACGCCCTACATGAGCGTTTTCGCATCTAGACCCTACGTGACTTTGTTCGGGAATACAAGTGTATAGGGTTTCAAAGGTTTCGGTATAAGATTTTGATTTTTAACGATTTAATTTCGGACTATTCTTGAGTGTAGGCCGCGTGAAATCAGTAATTCCCACAAAAAAACCGGTGACCATGGTCACCGGTTTTGTGTTTTGCAGAAGGTGGTCTTGATGTGTGGGGGGATTGCAACTGCATTCGCGATTTTCCTATTTACCGAGGCCAGGATGCTGATGCTCACCCAAGGTGGACCCGATGACAACGGCAGGTCGATATCAGCCCTTATCTTGTGACCTTCATGGCCTTTGTTTCGGGCTACATGACCGAAGACGCTTTTGCCCGCATCCAAGCCGTGGGACAAAAGCTGTTTCGGGTTAATGATGATCGTGAGGCTGGTTAGGGACGGGACCGCGCCTAAGTGTTGTGTTAGGGGATGCTAAACTTGTCGAGCGACTGCTTTGATGTTTTTTTGGTTGTGTCGCAATTTGTCTGTTTTTAATTAGATCGTTACCAAGTGAGGTCATCATGATAATTAGTTGTCGAATACGATAGAACGTTGACTACGTACCAACCAATATAATTGTCTTTGATGTGGGAAAATGTGTATAGGTTTCGTCGAGCGGAAACGTCTTTGCAGATGTATGTCGATGGGGGCGTGGCTTGGTCAATCGTAATCCGTTCAGACAGGTTTGATCTCAGGGGTTAATTAGTAGTGAAAAACGTAGTCTCGCTCTTTACTGGATGCGGCGGATCTGATGCTGGCGTGGTCAAGGCAGGCTTTAATGTCGTCTTTGCAAACGACGTTTTGCCGTATGCAAAGCAATTCTATCAAGCAAATCACCCAGAAACTGACTATCACTTGGGAGATGTCAGCGAGGTGAAGCATTTTCCTGAAGCAGATTTGCTGGTTGGTTGCTATCCTTGTCAAGGATTCAGTCAGGGTGGAGTCCGAAAAGCTGATAGAAAAATTAACTTTCTCTACAGAGAGTTTGATAGGGCCTTAAGAAGAATAAAACCTAAGGCTTTCATTGTGGAAAATGTGTCTGGGATGCAGCGCAGTGATTTGCGACATCTTTTGCAAAACCAGATTGTTAGATTTAGATCCGCCGGCTATCGTGTGACATGGCAAAAGCTTGACGCAAAAGACTACGGTGTGCCTCAAGATCGTGTCAGACTTTTTATCGTTGGTATTAGATCAGATTTTGACCTTCGCTACGAGTTTCCAAAGCCGACACATGGTAGTTCCGGCGGGACGCCCTACCGATCAATTCGGGATGCGATTGGGCACTTGCCTGAGTGGCCTGAGGGAGAGTTTAATGCTGAGCCGTTTCATTGGTATTATCTCTCTCGAAATCGTTACCGAGGTTGGGACGAGTGTAGCAAGACAGTTGTTGCAAGTAGTCGGCACGTTGGGCTTCACCCAAGTAGTCCGCGTTTGCGGAAAATAGAGGTAGACAAGTGGGTGTTCGTTAACGACGCTAGGGCTCGGCGGTTCTCATTTCGGGAATGCGCCTTACTTCAGGGGTTTGACCCGCGCATTGATTTCCCTGATACTGGTAGCCTGACTGAGAAATACAAAGTGGTCGGTAATGCTGTTCCTCCACCTCTCTTTGAGGCGGTTGCTAGAAATCTTCCCAATATTTGGTAATTGAAATGGTTGAGCAAAAACTTTTGCCCGTCACGGATTTGCGGCTTGATCCGAACAACCCGCGATTGCCTAGCTATGTGGACACTAGTGACGAAGAGCAAATATTTGAATTTCTTGCAAAATCGTCTGCAATTGACGAACTGGTGTCGGCGATTGGCACCAATGATTACTTCGCTTCCGAACCTTTAATCGGGGTTGTAGAGGGCGATGAAGTAGTAATTGTCGAAGGTAACCGACGTCTCACCGCCTTAAAAATTCTGGGCGGCGGCGTGTTTGAGGGGATGCCGAAGAAATTGCAAAGCATTGTCGATGATGCGGCTTTCCACCCAGAAAGTGTACCAGTTGACCTCTACCCTGCGCGTGCAGACGTACTAACATATCTGGGAAACAAGCATATCGCCGGGGTTAAACCTTGGGGAGCCCTTGCCAAGGCAAGATATGTCAAACAGCTTTTCGAGAACTTTGGTGGTGTAGGCGAGTATCAGGATCGAGTAAAACGGGTTGCGAGATCGATCGGTAGTCGCTCAGACTTCATTGCAAGGTCATTGAAGGCACTTGAGGCTTACGAAGTAGCGGAGGAGCAAGAGTTTTTCGGTCTCGACGGGGTTGATGAAACAAGCGTGAAGTTTTCACTTCTTTCTACAGCTCTCGACTACGAAGGTGTCCAAGATTTCGTCTACGAAGACGCAGATGTGCCGTTCGACGAAAGAACTTTAATTCAAGAAAATCTCAGAAAACTCTTCGAATGGATGTTTGCAAAAGGAGCAAACGGAAAGACGAGGCTTGGAGAAAGTCGCAATTTGAGTAAGTTGTCTCAGGTGGTTGCATCTCAGCCAGCTTTAACCGCATTTGAACGTGGGTTTACGCTCGAACAAGCTTATAAGACAACCGACGGTATTGATCGAGAGTTTGATCGACTGACAGCGGCAGTGCTAAGTGGGCTCCGCGAGGCAAACTCAATTGTTGCGGACGTACAAGTGACACAAGATCGTATCGTTGATGCGGACTCAATTCGTAAGCAAGCGCGGCAACTTAATAATCACTTCAAAGATGATGATTGATTTCGGTAGAGTTCACAGAAATAGACCGCACCTATTCGCTGATGCAGTAGAAATTATGTGTGTTTTCGGTGAAATTGGATATGTCTCCAAAGTTGATGCGTTGACTTTGGGTGAGACCTCCATTCGTCCTGCCGACGAGCTGCTTGATCTTGACGAGGAGGATTTGGATGAAGATGAATTTCCCGATGATTTACCTTCTGCTGGAATAGTTGAGAAACTTCAAGCGGAAGTGGATGACTGTTTCGAGCAGCTAGAATACCGTGCAGCATGTTTAGGAGATTGCTATCCGTTCGTTGTTGATGGCGAGAACCTTAGTTTGAAAGCGGAAATCTCTTCTGAGCAGTTCCTTTACATTTTTCTATTATCCGCTTCCAGAACCCGCACATTTAAGGGAAGTAAGGGTTTAACTCAAAAAATTGCGAGTCAATTTGAAGAGGTATGTAAAGGGGCTCTTGCTGGTTTGATGCCTCCGAGCTCAGAAATTGTTGCCTTTGGCTCTGGATCAGTTGATCGTAGAGAGCGATTTGGCACTGACTTGCACGAGGCTGTTGAAAACTTAGCTTCCTTCATGGGTATGGGGTTAGTTGCCGGATGGAGCGAAGGAGAGTCCAAACAAGGTGACGGCGGCATAGATTTGGTTGGCGTACAGCGATTGGATGAAACAGAGGGCGGTTGGAACGTATACATTGGCCAGTGCGCAGCGCAAGAAGATGAGCACTCTTGGGAAAAAAAGCGATCTGAAGCCGATATTGATTATTACAGGTCATGGTTTGTGCCAAAGGTCAAGTCCGTACCTGTTATGTTTGTGCCTGTATGTTTTAGAACTTCTTCTGGTCGCTGGGTCAATGCGCGTTTCACAGATAACGTAATATTTATGGATCGTGTACGTATTATCGGACAACTATCGGATAGAAATTACGCAGGTGAACAGTTGATTAGTTTTTTGAAAGACGAATTCTCAGACCATACCGTTTTCAACAGCGCATAGTCACCAGAAACCGGCTTCTGTAAAGCTGAACGAGATGTTTGGACGGTTAGCCAGTGGTGCCGTAGCGCGGGGTGTTGCGCTGGGCGTTGGTGCCGGCTTCGGCGTAGGCCTGGCTTGCCTGTGCGGTCTGGGTGATCTGCGATTGCAGGACCTGTTCATCGCGTTCAGGCGTTATGGATTCGGCCGCTTCTTCTGACGCGCTTGAGTTATAAAGCTCGGTCAGGCGCTGCTCGATCGATTTGAGGCCTTCATTCAGGCGTTCTTCGGTCTCGGTGATGTTGCCGTTGATTTCTTCGTTAAGCGCGCCAAGGCCCTCAAGGAATTTGCGGGCGTCATCAAGACCCTTCTGGATGCCTTCGCTGGCCTTGTCGAAAATCTCGCGGGCTTCGGCTTCTGAATCGGCGTTTGATGCGATCAGGTCGCCAACCCGGGCAAGAATGCGGTCGGCCACGGCTTCGGGGGTGTATTCGCCCGGATCGACATTGCCGATTGAAATGCCGGTCGAAGACAGGCTTTCATTAATCGCAGAGACGATCTGATCCGTGGTCAGGCGGTTGGCCGACCCGGATGACAGGGAAACCGACGTTGCCGCAGCAAAGGCCGAGGTTCCGTTATTGCCGGTTTTTTCAGAATCACTCTGACCGGGAACAAAGGATTGGGCCGAGCGCACCGAGTTTCCGGACTGGGCACCCGATTGCTGGGACGTGAGGCCGCCAATGGTGATATCCATAATCGTCCTCCCTGGACGAAGTCTTTTGAGAGCTGTGCTGGCAATCAGCACTTTTGCCAGACAGAAAATGCACAATTTTTCATGCACGATCAGCTGTCTGGCGAATTTCACCCCCTAATATGGCATGGTATGGGTGAAAAATCCAGTCCTGACACACAAGTCGGGGTTGATGGGGGCGCAAGGGAGCTGTGCAGATTGTCATGGCTGTTGCGCGAAAATCGTCTGCATTTCCGCTGATTTCAGTCGATCTGATGTTGCACAGTGATCAAAGCGCGCTTATGAACACTGCTGAGGGCGTAAACTTATTCACATGATGGTCGCGCAAACGGATCGGCATGATGTGAAAGAGTTTGGCACCCAATATTATTTTAAAACCCGGTTCGGGATGGCGGGCGCGATGTGAAGCGGTGCCCGGGCCACCGACGGGTGTGACAGGCAGGAGTTGAGAGAGCGTGGCGAACTATCAGGAAAGTGCGCGGGAATTTGAAAAGCGCTGGCAGGAATATTGGCGGGAAAACGATACCTATCGTACCCCCAATCCCGGAGATGCCGACTTTGATGCTTCGAAAAAGAAAAGCGTCATCCTTGATATGTTCCCCTATCCAAGCGGGGTTGGCCTGCATATCGGCCATCCGCTGGGTTATATCGCGACCGATGTAAAGGCACGGTTCGAACGCATGCGCGGGCACAATGTTCTGCATTCCATGGGCTTTGATGCCTTTGGCCTGCCGGCAGAACAGTTCGCCATCCAGACCGGTCAGCATCCGCGCATCACCACCGAAGCCAATATCGAAAATATGCTGCGTCAGCTTCAGGTGATTGGCCTGGGCCATGATCCGCATCGCCGGTTCGCCACCACCGATGTGGATTATTACAAATGGACGCAGTGGATTTTCCTTCAGCTTTTCAACAGCTTCTATGATCCGACTGTCGAATGGAAAGGCCCGCAGGGTCAGACCATCACCGGCCGTGCCCGCCCGATTGCCGAGCTGCGCCCGCTTCTGGAAAGTGGTGAATGGTTGCTTGACGAAGATGGCGTGCCGCAGCCGAAATCGGTGATTGGCGAAGGTGTCAAAGCCGAAGGCAAGGAGATCGACCGGGCAATTGATCGCGGGCGTCTGGCCTATGTCGACGAAGTTCCGGTCAACTGGTGCCCGATGCTGGGCACGGTTCTGTCGAACGAGGAAGTCACCAACGAAGGCAAGTCCGAACGTGGTGATTACCCGGTCTATAAACGTCCGCTGAAACAGTGGATGTTGCGCATTACCGATTATGCCGATCGTCTGGTGGCCGACCTTGAAGGGCTTGATTGGCCCAATGGCGTTGTTGAAATGCAGAAGGGCTGGATTGGTCGTTCTGTTGGCGCGCGGGTCAATTTCCCGGTGAAGACCGTTGATGGTGCGGACGAGAAAATCGCCGTTTACACCACCCGTCCGGATACGATTTTTGGTGCGACCTATATGGTTCTGGCACCGGAACATCCGCTGGTGGACAAGCTGTGTGCCGAGGATAAAAAGGGCGATGTTGCCGCCTATCGCGCGCAGGCGTCCGAGCTTAAGGCCGTCTCGGCCAAGGATGATGCCGAACGTGAAAAGACCGGTGTGTTTATCGGCGCATATGCGACCAACCCGGTGACGGGTGAAGAAATCCCGGTCTGGATTGCCGATTATGTCCTGATGGGCTATGGCACCGGGGCGATCATGGCGGTTCCGGCCGGCGATCAGCGCGACTTTGAATTTGCCCATAAATTCGGTCTGCCGATCAAGGCAACCACCAAGCCGTCGGATAGCTGGCTTAAGGATAATGCACCGGCCGATGCGGGTGATCTTGACGGGGCTGCTTTGGCGGCCCTTTATGAAGCAAATCCGGGCAGCTTCAAAACAGCCCAGACCGAAATTGGCGAAACGATCAATTCCGCCAATGACGAGGTTTCGATCAACGGTCTTTCGACCCCCGATGCCAAGGCCAAAATCATCGAATGGATGGAAGGCAAGGGCATTGGGCGCGGTCGCGTGCAGTATAAATTGCGTGACTGGCTGTTTTCGCGCCAGCGTTATTGGGGCGAGCCGTTCCCGGTTCTGTTTGACAAGGAAACCGATCAGGTTCACGGCATTGCCGAGGCCGCACTTCCGGTTGTTCTGCCGGAAATGACCGATTTCAAACCGCAATCGAACGAAGACCCGAATTCCGAGCCGGAGCCGCCATTGGCGCGCGCCAAGGAATGGATGGAAGTCACCGGTATCGTCCTTGGCGATGGTTCGGTTCTTCCGGTTGATGCGGCTGTGGGTTCAACATACGCCCATGACGGTGCGGAATATGAGGTGCGTGCGTTCAAACGCGACGCCAACTCCATGCCGAACTGGGCAGGGTCGTGCTGGTATTATCTGCGCTATTTCGATGCCAAGAACGATGCGAAATTCGCATCAGACGATGCTGCGGCCTATTGGGCGAACAGCACTGACAAGGATGGCAAGGCGCTTCCGGGGGCGGTTGACCTTTATGTCGGCGGGGCGGAGCACGCAGTACTTCATTTGCTGTATTCGCGCTTCTGGCACAAGGTCCTGTTTGATCTTGGCTATGTCGCAACGCCCGAGCCGTTCCAGAAACTGTTTAACCAGGGCATGATCACGGCTGATGCCTATACCGATGCGCGCGGTGTTTATGTCGACATTCATGATGTCGAAATGCGCGATGTCGATGGCAAGAAAGTCCCGTTCAATGCCAAGACGGACGAACAGCTGACGACCGTGCCGGGCAAGATGGGCAAACGGTATAAAAACGGCATCCCGCCCGAGGAAATCTGCGACCAGTACACCATCGATACGTTCAGAACGTACGAGATGTATATGGGCCCGCTTGACAGTTCCAAGCCGTGGCAGTCCGATGCGATTGTCGGCATGATGCGGTTCCTGTCCAATGTCTGGAAAGTCACCACCCAGATGGAACGCACCGACAGCGTGGACGGCAAGATCGAAACGCTTGTGCACAAGACGATTGCCAAGGTGACCGGCGATATTGCCGATCTTCGTCTGAATACGGCGATTGCCGCCTTGATCGAACTGACCAATGCGCTGACCAAACAGAATGCGGTTCACGATGACCATGCCAAGGCATTGGCCTTGATGGTCGCACCGTTTGCGCCGCATCTGGGCGAGGAACTGATGAGCCGGATGGCTTCGGATGAATTCGGCGCCAAGAAGTCGGTGATCAAGTTCGACTGGCCGGAATTCGACGCCGAAAAGGCCAAGGATGACGAGTTCGAAGTCCCGGTTCAGGTCAATGGCAAGAAACGCGGTTCTGTCATGGTGGCCGCCGATGCCGATCAGGCAACGGTCGAAGCCCTTGCCAAGGCGGACCCGAATGTTGCGCGCCATCTTGAAGGCATGCAGATCGTCAAGGTGATCTATGTCGCCAAGCCGACACCGAAACTGGTCAATATTGTCGTGAAGGGTTAAGTCCCGTTCACGCAGCGATTTCAAGGCAGGGCATCAGAAATTCTGGTGCCCTGTTGCTTTTTGATCTCGATTATTGACGGTCGGGATGGGGCTGGCTAGAAGTCAGTTCAGCATATCTTAGTAAGGGTTGAGCAATGAGCCACGGGCGCAAGATTTCTGTTATCGGTTTGGGCTATGTCGGGTTGCCGGTTGCTGTTGCATTCGGAACGTCGACAGGTCGGACCGTGGCCTTTGATATCAACAAGGCCCGTATTGCGCAGCTCAAGGCCGGACATGATGCGACGGGCGAAGTCGATGATCACGAACTGGCAGCAGCCGACCTGTTGTTAAGTGACAATCCCGAAGATCTGCGCGAGGCCGATTTCCATATCGTCACCGTGCCGACCCCGATTGACAGTTCAAACCGCCCGGATCTTTCGCCGTTGCGTTCGGCATCGAAAACCGTTGGTGCCATCCTGAAAAAGGGTGACATCGTGGTCTATGAAAGCACGGTCTATCCCGGGGCGACCGAAGAGGTTTGCGTTCCGATCCTGGAACAGCTTTCGGGCCTTACGGCCGGGACCGATTTCACGGTCGGTTATTCCCCCGAACGCATCAACCCGGGGGATCGCGAACATCGTTTCACCACCATTACCAAGGTCGTATCGGGTCAGGATCAGGCGACCCTTGATATTGTCGCGGAGGTGTATGGCAGTGTCGTTACCGCAGGCATTCACAAGGCGCCGACCATCAAGGCCGCCGAAGCCGCCAAGGTGATTGAAAACACCCAGCGTGATCTCAATATCGCGCTGATGAACGAGCTGTCGCTGATCTTTGACCGGGCGGGCATTGATACCCGTGATGTGCTCGAAGCAGCCGGGACCAAGTGGAACTTCCTGAAATTTACCCCGGGTCTGGTTGGCGGTCACTGCATCGGTGTCGATCCCTATTACCTGACCCACAAGTCCGAAGAGCTTGGCTATTACCCGCAGGTGGTTCTGGCCGGTCGCCGCGTGAATGACGGCATGGGCGAAGTTGTTGCCAACAAGGTGATCCGGGCCTTACTGCGCGAAGGGGCGACCAAGAACCCGACCGTGACTGTGCTTGGCCTGACCTTCAAGGAGGATGTTCCCGATATCCGCAATACCCGCGTGATTGACATCATCCGGTCGCTTGAAGATGCCGGGATCAATGTTCAGGTCCATGACGTTCATGCCGATGCCGAGGAAGTCACCCACGAATTTGACGGTTTGAAACTTTGTGGTGATGATGATCTGAAACCGGCAGATGCGCTTGTCCTCGCCGTATCGCACAAGGAATATGTCACCAAGGGCTGGCCGCTGGTTTCGGGGCTTCTGAAAGATGGCAAGGGCTTTGTCGCCGATGTGCGGGCAGTTCTGCCGCGTGACGCGGTTCCGGCGGGTATTGATCTCTGGCGTCTGTAAGCCGGGCCTTAATCAGCTTCATCCTGATAAAGATCAAGCTCGCGCTGCATTTTCTTCGTCAAACCCTTGGCGACAATGCGGTGCGAGCTTTTTATATGATCGCAAAGATCCGCATCGCCAAGACCCGGTGCGTCATAATGCTGGATCCATTTCATGCCCCTTGATGCCAGATAGGGAGCAGGGCGCAGCCCCGGCATTTCTTTAAGCACCTCATAGCCGATTTCAGATGTCTTGAAGGTAATGCCAAGGGTTTCGTTCCGGGTCCATCCGGCAATGGCAAAGACCTTGCCGCCAACCTTCCAGACATCGGCACCACCCCATTGCACGACATGCGTGGTGTGGGGCAGTGATTTGCAAAAGGCATTGAATTCTTCGCGGGTCATTTGCGGTCATCCGGATTGGGGTTCCCGGCATTCTGATGGGTGGCGCCGGTGATGGGAAGTGTGTTTTGCAAAACATCCATAACCGTCATCTGGATTTGATCGGCAAACCGGGCGCGGTGAAAACGGTTCTGACACAGCGTCCAGGCATTTCGACGGATCATGTCGGTGCGGGCGGGATAACGGGTCACGTCGATGATAGCACGGGCAAGCAGATCGGGATCGCCTAGCGGGCATAGCCAGCCGGTTTGACCCGGGATGACAAATTCCGGCAATGTGGCGATATCGCTGGTAATTACCGGAATGCCCGCTGCCATCGCCTCAATCACGACTAGCGGCTGGGCTTCGTTGGCATAATTGGTTGGCAACACAAACAGATCGCAGTTTTGATAAAGAGCCGTGCACGCATTCGGGGCAATCGAACCGACATAATTTGAAAATGTTCTGATGCCACAGGATGCCAAAAGGGTGTCGAGTTCGGCCGTGGACATATCACCCGGTGCCCCGGCAATGGTCAGGTTGAAGGAAACACCACGTTTCCCGAGTAGCGCACACGCCGCGATCAGGGTTTCAATCCCCTTGGCGCGAAACAGATTGGACAGCCATAAAATGCGCACAGGCGATGTCGGGCACCAATCAGGGCCGAGCGACCTGGCAAAGGCATCATCATCCAGGCAATTGGCGATGATAACGGAACGGCAATCCAGACCGGCAATTTCAGCGCGCAGCGTTTCACCAAGCAAAATGGCGGTCTGGCCGGAAAAGACCCGCCTTTGAAACCATGCTGACCCCGCGGTTTGGCGCATGGCGCAAAGACCACGGCCATGCAGATGGATGATGGCGGGAACGCCAAACAATCTGGCCAGCAAGACATAAAGGCAATCACGGTAATAGGCCCCGCCCGTCGGGGCAAAGCAGATATAAAGGGCATCCCGACCGGGAAGGGCAAAAACAAGCCGGATGGCAAGCCAAAGCGCACGCAGGATTTTTCCAGCAGTTGGTCGGGCGATGTCTGAAAGCTTGGCGGCAAAGCGCATTTCGATGACATGCGTGTCGAACTTTTCCGACAGTGCTTCAATCGCATGCCGGTTCATTTTGGCTGCCCCGTGCATGGGCGGGGGCAATTGAACCATGGCAACAAGCCGGTTGCGTTTTGTCATCCCCCGGTCCCCCGCACAAAGCCAAATTTTGTACGCATCATCGCCAGTATCATCCAGTGTGAAAAACCGACATCGGCCCGATAACGGTCCAGAACAGTTTGCAAGGTCGCCCGATAGATATCAGACGGGATCGCGGCATAAAAACGTGTGGCCGGATCAAAGTTGCGGGCCATGAATGCGGTGTCGAGCTGCCAAAACGATGCGCCAGTCCGGCAGGCCGCGCGCAAATAGAAATCAAGATCGATACAGCACGGAAGGTTGGTGTCATAGCCGCCCGCACGAACCCAGATATCGCGGTGAAACGCCAGGGATGAGTGATGGAACGGATTGCTGAGATAAAGGCGGGACGGGGTAATTTGCCGTGATCCTTTACAACGGATGATTGGTCGGTCCGATTGTGCCGGGGTGAATAACAACGCGTCCGGTCGGGCGGCAAGAAAGTCCGCCTGTGCGTCGAGACGACCGGGAAGTGAAAGGTCGTCGATGTCCTGAATGGCAATCAGGCCGGTTTTGCAATTGCCGATTGCCAGATTTAAGGCCGCCCCGCGCCCAAGCCGTTTGGCTGTGATCAGCTTTATCCGGGTATCTGAACGAAGGATTTCTGGCAAGACAAGCGGCGGATTTGATCCATCATCAAGCAGGGTGGCGCGATCTTGCGCGCGCAGTGTTTGAACAAGGTTGCGGGCAAATCCGTCGATAAAACGCGATCCGTTATAGATGGTTGTGATGACCGTGACCGGATCAATCATTTTGCCCGTTCTCCCACCCGATAATAAGGGTTGCCTTGTATGTCTTCGGGGCCGTGATACGTTGAGCCGGGCCTGCAACCGTAATCGCGTCATTGTCATCAACCACGATCGGGTGATCGCACATCAAACGAATGCCGGTTTGTACGATGGACAGTTCGGTATCGGAAATGCGGTTCAGCTTTACATCCGCGGTGGCAAGAACGCGCAGCAAATCGGGTTTTGGTGAAAGACGTTCATCGCAGCTGTCTGTAATCCGGATTTCGGCATCGTCAAAATCAATGATCCGCTGCCCTGTTGTTCCCGCTAATTGAAAGGTTACAACAACCCGCCGGTCCGATTGGCACGTGGCAGTGATAAAACGTGCGACCGTGCCATCCCGGGTCGCCGGAAGCGGTATGGTTGCCGGGACATACAGGCTTGGCTGATCCTGCTCGCCGCCGGTTGGCGGGAACAGGATCATCGCACCGCTCCCCTTTCCCGATACAATGACAGGTGAGGGCGTCACATCAAAAATCCGGGCGCCTGAAAGAAGCATCTGTGCGTCATAATGTGCCGATGTGGTGGTAAAAATCATCCGGGTTTGGTGTGGATGATCGGTCGGCGTGCTTTGCGGCGTTTCTGGTGAAAGTCCGGCTGCCTGCAACAGCCAGTAACCGCCAAAAGCCAGATAATCGTCATGACGGTTATAACCATACCAGCCCGGTGTTAAGCGGTTGGTCGGACCGGGGTTTTCGGGAACGGCGCAAGGTGCAAGAAGATTGAGCGGCAAGGTCGCGGCATTTAGCATGGCATCTTCGATGCGATATAGAACCGCATCGGCCGCGTCATGAAAACCGTATTTCAACAGAACATAAAACGCACAGACCGCCCCGAAGCTTTGCCCCGCACCACGACCGGCCAAATTCGCATATCCGTGGTTTTGGCATATGCTGGCAATCAGATGCGTTGCCTTGCGTGCCAGTGCCTGATCGGTCCGGTTAGCGCTTTGCGACAGCAGGGCCGCGCAAAAGGCATGATATTGCGCGGAAAAGCATCCGGGTCGATCAAGAAACAGATCGGATCGCCAATAACGCATGCGAATAAAGCAGCGGTGCAAGGAAGCAGACAACCGGCTGAATGCGCCCGAATTTTTTGCCTGACGATTGCGCAATTGCAGGATCTGCCAGTTTGCGACATCGGGATTTTGATTGCGGGCATTTTTCAGGATGGCGCGACGGGCGGTTGCCGACATGTCCGGCATTGAAAGCAAGGCATATTCGATGAATTCACGGTGATAGGTTTTGTCGGGAATTTCGCGTTGAAGGGCGGTTTGTGCACGGGCGATCTGACGATGATACTGATCGCGATCAAGCCCGGACCAAAGCGCGCAGGCAAAGGCCTTGCCGTAAAAATCGGGAAGCACGAAATCGCCATCACGTTTTTGACGGCGAACCAATTCATCGGCGATGATTTTCGCCAGTCTGAGACAGCGTTCGGTCATCCCGGCATGGGTCAGTGGAAGTGACATGTGACCTCCATCCCGAGTGTCTGACCAGCCGTGAGCCGGTTAAGCGGTACGGCCTGAATTTCCGGGCAATGTTGGCCCCGACGTTCGCGAAGCCGCCATAAAAATCGCCGAACCGGTCCCATCCTCCAAAGCCGTTTGGCAACCCAATCCGGGGCGGAAAGGGTAAAGAACCGGTTGGCCCAGCGCAGCCAGACCTGATCAACCGGACCGGAGGGTAATAGACGGGCATGAATGATCCAGTGATCATCGCGATCACGCAGATAAAGATACGGGTCAAACCGCCCCGCGCCATCAGATCGGGTCAGGGTAAGGACTGCCCGATGGTTGGCATGGCTGACCAGTTCGGCCTGCCTGACAGGGTAAAGACGGTATTTGTCGCTATTGGTATGTTTAAACGATTGATCGGCAATTATGCCGTGATCAATGCCGGTTTTGGCAAAGACAAACCGGATCACCGCATCCTGAAGCGTGATGTCATCGAGTGCAGTGAAACTTGCCGACACGGTAAGGCATCGGGGGGCCACAAGATGCGTTTTCAGATCAATCTTTAACCGCCCGCCCGACAGATGCCAGATATCGCCGGTGTTATGGGCATTGCGCGCGATATCGGTCAGGGTGACAAAAGAATGCCGATCCGAACATTCAATGCCCCAATCGGCAAACGAGATATCGCCAAATCGGCCATCCATAACCCGGTTATCGGTAATCAAAACGTCGAGTTTGCTCATGTGCGCACATCCTTGCGCATCAGCCAGACCTGACAGCCTGCCAGTATGACGCACAACACACTGAGCCTGATCTGGGCGATGATCATAAGGTTTGCCAACAAACCCGGCGTTTTCATCGGTTCGGAAAACAGTGGAAGCGTTGCAAACAACAAGATCAGAAGAAGCCACCCCAGCCAGATCACCCGACCGCTTTCCTGTAAGACAAGGCATTGGCGAATAATGACAGCCAAAAGAAGCGGCCAGAACGCGCCGGTACGCAGGATTGCGACAAGATGCGTGTCCGGTGCTGCATAGATCAGATGTGCGATCAGGTCGGGGAAAAACAGCAGCAAGATGGTGACAGATGCCATTGGTACAAACAGCCAGCATTCCCGTACCGGTCCTTCCTGGCCTTTGGCAAACAGGGTGGCCGCAATCGCAGTTATCAAACCGGCACAGAACAGAAAGACACGTTGTGCAAGGAACAGTGCGTGCGATCCATCCCCCAACAACACAAAATCAAGGTTGGGCAGGAAACCGGCCAGAAGGGTAAAGCCGATTAGTCCGCATATCTGTTTGATATCAGGTGCGGGCGCGACCAAACGCGTTTGCGGTTCGGTGTGCAAGCGCGCTGCAAAGCAGATTGATGCAATAAAGGCCGCGATGGAGATCGCCGGTGCGATGGTAAACAAAATGAAATTGTTGTTCGTTGCGACGGCCAAAAATGCAGCCCCGATACCGGCAAGCTGGGCGATCACGGCAATCTGCCCAAGACGGGAAAATGCGGTCCGGGCGGTAATGATCCAGTCGGGCGACAGGGCCGCGGCAATCGGCATGATCACGAACGGCCAGTGGATTGGAAGGACAAATTCCGGTCGGGTCACAAGCAGCGCAATCGCGGCAAAGGCGACCAAAAGCCTGAAAGTGACAACGAGAATAGCGGTGGTGTGCGCCCCGGTCTGAACCAGCCGGATCAAAAGTGGGCCGGTGCCCGCCTGTGTTGCGGTAACGGCAAGTCCGGTCATTGCCAGTATCGCAAAATACCCGCCAAGGATGTCGGGTGCAAAACCATGCCCGATCAGCAAAAGAATGATCATGCCGCCCAGTCTGGCGATCAGGTTCGCCCCGACCATCCATAACGGAAACAGATTGGCCGTTATTGCCAGAATGACTTTATCAATGACTTTATCGATGGCTTTATCCATGGCGTGACAACATGGCTTCATAGGCCAGATCAACCCGATTGCCATAGCCGGTGACAAGATCCCGGCTGATCTGATCCCGGGCGGCGTGCGACAGGTTTTTGCGCATGGCCGGATTTTCAATCAGGGCCGACAGGGCGGTTGTCATTGCATCGGCATCACGTGGCGCAATGATCAGGCCGCTTATGTGATTGATTACCGGACTTCCGGCATCAAAGGTGGTGACAATGGCGCATCCGGCTGCCATGGCCTCCATCACGGCAAGGCTGCTGCCTTCTGACAGGCTGGGAAACACAAAGATGTCAGAGCCCAGCAACCGGTCGGCGACCACGGATCGGGGTTGGGGACCAAGCCATTCACAGCCGTCTGGCAGGTTGGCCAAAAGCGTTCTGGCACAAGGTTGCGCAGGCCCGATCAGGGTCAGGCAAATGCGCAGTCGATATTTGGCCCGAAGGGTCGACCAGGCGCGCAGAAGATGGGCTATCCCCTTGGCCAATGACAGATTGCCAACATAAAGCAGCCGGATAACCGTCCCGGTACGAGCCGGGCGGAGGCGGTGGACCAGTTCCTGGCATTGCGGGGATATGAAGGGCACCAGATAAATCTTGTCCGGATTGATGCCACATGTTTGCAGACCGTATGCGACCGCATCGGACGGTGCCAGAACCGCATCGGCAAACTGTGCTTCACGGGTTCTGCGACGGGCAAGGAATGCGGAAATTTCGCGATATGTCAGACCATGTGACTGATATTCCGCGGCAAGTTGGCGATACCGGATCGGGGCCAGTTGGCCGGTAATATCGGCAATGGTCACCATCCCGCGCGCCTTGGCGCGGCGCATGGCAGGAAGGCTGTAATTGCCCTGACCGTGGAAAATATCGGCCTTGGGATTGTGAAGCGATGCCAGAACCGACAACGGTATGTCGGAATAAAGGTTGGCGGCGGGCAGGCGCAATTTGCGGGCGACCTGCCCCATAAGATCGGGCACCAAATGCCGACCGGGAACTTGTGCAAGGACGGGGTCGGTCATACGCGATGGCGGGGTTGGAAAGCCGCGCCCATCATGTCGCCAGAAACTGTCCCAGCGGATCAGGCGGTTCTGCCGGGCAAGGTAACCTGCCAGAATTGCCGACTGATCAACCCGGCTGACCATCCACACAGATGGGCCGGTTTTGGACGGTTTCGGGACCGGGTGGATCAATTCCATTGGCAATGACCCCGGTGCCTGGCGATGCCGCGACAGACCGCCTGCCACAGGGTGTCGGCATGATGTCGGGCGGTGTTGGCGGTAATCCGGCTTGCCTGTCTTTGCCGGGTTTGATGCCAACGACCGGGATTGCGTAAGAGGTTTGAACAAGCCGATACCCATGCAGATGGCGTGTTCGCCAAAAGGGTATCATCGGGATCGAGAATATCGGGGGCACACCCGACAGCATCACTGGCAAGTGCGACCGCGCCACATGCAATCGCCTCAACCACGCCAAGGCCATAGGCATCATTGTGGCTTGGAAACAGGCAAAGCCTGGCCGCGCCAAGATGTGCGGGAAGCTGTGCCGGGGGAAGTTGACCCCATGTTTGGGTAATGTCTGCAAGACCTGTATGGCAAAGGCGATCCTTGATCTGCCCGGTATCGGTGCATCCGACAATGCCGATCTTGTGCACAATGTTTGATCGCACCAGTGTTGCGGCAATTTCAAGGAAGGTGTCGAAGCCCTTGCGACGGGTTGTCCGACCACACCACACAAGATCAAAGGGGCGTTCGAAAAAGCCGCGATTGGAAAGAGTGACCGGGATCGCATCATTGCCAAAGGACACGGGTATCGGCGTAACAAAGATATCTTCGGCGCTGGCGCCGTGGGTGGAAAACCAGTCTTTGCCGCGTGTGCTGGCAGCAATATGGCCATCAGCCGTGCGGACCATCTGGCGGCGGATGTAACGACGCACCGGATTGTCATAAAGGGCGTCCGATGCGGACCATCCGTCAAACTGGACAATGACGGGAATGCCGGATTGTGCGGCGAGATTTCGCGCCCGCCATTGCGCCATGCCAAACCCGGCAAGGATCAGGATATCGGGCCTTGTTTGCCGGATGGCCTTTGTGACGCCAACCGGAAAAGTCAGATTGCGGTTTTCACCGAGATATATATTCAAACCGGCAAGATTGATCTGCGCAAAGGGGGGCGTACGGTCGGGCCAGTTGCGTTGCGGTTCGGTGCGGTTGGTGCAGATGACGGTCAGGCCGCCACCGGCGTTTCGGGCGTGGTGATGCAGGGCGCTGTAACTGTCAAACCGGTACGGCGCAACAATGTTGGTCAGCAACGCTATTTTCACCAGAAGCTCATCCGTGGATGCTGTTGTTGCTGTTTAATCAATCATAAGTTACCTTTTCCATCAACGATACAAAAGTGCAGCCATGGGCATAAGTATCTATGGATGCTGAAAAAAATGTGATCTGGTTGGATTTCCGGGCAGTTGGTTCTGGACTGGCGGGGACGATGAATGCGACAGGGGAAAGCTGCGATTTTCGGGTTGCGTCTTGATCTCAGGCAGCGCGAAAAACTATGCGCAGATATCTGTAATTGGCTGGCATCTCGTGACCGGTATGCCGATGGTCCCTGTTTTCGACAGCAATCCCTGAATGCATTGAAATTGCCACAGGCACGCGGTGACGCCCGGTTGTTCCGGGCATTGGCAAATGCCGACAGCCTGAATGCCGATGGCATGGGTATTGTCTGGGCTGCGCGGCTTTTGGGCATCAAGGTGCCCGAACGGGTGACCGGCATTGACGTCATGACCGCATTGTTGCCCCGGTTTGAAAAACAGGGGGTGCGGGTTTTCCTGCTTGGCGCGCGCCCCGATGTTGTGCGCGAACTTCGGGCACGCTTGATGCGCCGTTATCCCGATCTTCAAATTGCCGGCATTCATCACGGATTTGATGCCGATGATGCCAAACTGGCCGCGATTGTCCGGCAAAGCGGGGCGGACGCGGTCTTTGTTGCCCTGCCATCGCCGCGCAAGGAAATCTTTGTTGACAGGTTCGGTGATCAGACCGGATGCGGATTTATTATGGGGGTCGGCGGGGCATTTGATGTTCTGTCGGGCCAAATAAGGCGGGCACCGGTTGTCATGCAAAAGGCCGGGTTGGAGTTTTTGTGGCGGATTGCCTGTCAGCCCCGATACATGTTGCCGCGTTACGGGCGCGGGCTTTGGGCGTTTGCGCGGCTGGTGATGCCGAAAATCATTGCCCATCGCGTGGGGCACATGCCCGGTTGGGCAAGGCTGGCGGCAATGATCACACTGGCAACACCGGTGATCCTGTTTGCGCGTGATGCCGGTTCCCAAGTCGTCACACCCGCCCCCGCTGTATCCCCCGCTGTATCCCCCGCTGTATCCCCCGCTGTGCCCACCGATGCGCCCACCGATGCGCCCCCCGGGATTGAAACCCCGGAAATGCGCACGCAGATCGCACAAAAGATCAGCGCCCTTACCACCCCGCAGGACGTCCGAAACATGATTGATCGGCTGCTTGATCTGGCACTGTTTGGCGAGACGGTGGAAGTGACCGAAAAGGCCGATGCCCGTCAGGTCGATAACCGTCAGGTCGATTGGCAGAGTGCGGATGCAACGATTTCGGCGGTCCTTAAAATGATGGAGGTTATCCTGAGTGCTGCGGGGGGAAACAGCTTTCTGGTCGAGGCGGTTTTTGGCGGCGTGTTAAAGCAGCTTCTTGGTCTGCATCCGGAACCAAGCCGCCTGACCCGCATGATTGAAAATAATGTGCCGACCCTTGCATCACGCTTTTTCGGTGACGGGGCCGTTCGGTTTGTGCCGGGGGATGACCGGTTTGATGATGATATTGCGGTTGTTGAAACAGGGATAGGCACCCCGTCATCGGGCATAACCGTTCCGCAGGCCCAAGTCCGCCAGGCGGTTTCCTATGACGTGATTTACCGCGTTGTGCAGACAGGTGGGCAGGCCAGCCCGGTCTGGCAGGATCTGGTGGACGAGCTTGGCGATGAGACATTTCAGCAGGAGGATGTCAGTCCAAGATGACGGGCCCATCATTTGAACAGTTTGACCCGTCCTTGCGTGAACTGGTTGCGATCTTGTGGCGGCGACGTGGCGTCGCAATTCTTGCCTTTGTCATTGTGCTGGTGGCGCTGCTTGGCGTGATTGCCAACTGGCAGCCGGGATATCGTGCGACGGCGGAAGTCGGCCTGATACCGGTTGTCACGATGTCTGGTGATCGCGCCAGTGACAGTGCAGCCCACAGAACCGGTGAATTGACCGCCCAGCAAATCGAAACCGTGATTGCCGAAATGCGCAGCGAGGAAACCCTGGCGACCGCCCTGGCGGTCCTGCGTGGTGCGGGCATCGGTTTCGATCCGGGCGGTGTCGAAAACAGTTTGGCAAATGATCCTGCGCCCCGAACAGGGGTGCCTGAAACCGGTGCAATCAACTGGCTGCGTGCCCGGTTCGTGGCCGAACGGATCGGTCATTCCGCCGTGATTGAGGCAAGCTTTGTCGCAACGGATGCGACCGTCAGTCAGGTCGCCCTTCAGGCAATTGTCGAAAGCTATGTCTGGCAGCGTGAAGATCGCCAGAAACATGTCATTCGATCCCGTCTTGAGGATGCGGACAGTCAGCTTGCCACCGCCCGCGAGGACCTTTTTGCCCGCGAAGGTGATTTGCTGGCCTGGCAACAACAGGCCGGGATGCTTGATCAGGAAGAAGGCGCATTGATGCTTGAACGGATCTATGCGCTTGACGAGCAGGCCGAAAAAATCGGTCAGGAGGTTGCAACCCTTGAACTGGCGGCCCGTCGCCGGGCAATGGCAAACGGGCTTGACGATCTTTTGGCCATTCCTGATATCGCCGGGCATCCGATGGTCGCACAGCTTTCGCAACGCTATGAAACCGAACGTCAGGAGTTTGACAGGCTTGATCAGCGTTACGGACCCAAACACCCGATAATGCAAGGCCGCCAGAAGGTGCTTGATGATCTTTATGCGCAATTGGTGGATGCGGCAATGACGGTATCGGGGCAGATGGGTGATGCGCTTGCCAGTGCGCGGGAAAGGCTTCGTCTGATCTCCGGGCAACGTGATCTTTGGCAAAGCCGATTGAATGACCGCCATGCCCGTACACAAGGTCAGGGCCAATTGCAGCGTGCGGTGGCACTGGCGCGTGACAATGTCGATCAACTTTCCCGGCACGTTCAGACATTGCGCCGTGAACTGGCATCCTTTCGCGGCGATTTGGAAATTCTGCAATCACCGACCCTTCCGGTGTCGGCGGAATTTCCGGCCAAACGCGATCTGATGGCGCTGGCCATCATGGTGGCATTGTTTGCCGCGGTGATTGCCGCTTTGTTGCGGCACTATTTCGATCAAACCATTGCCGATGATTTCGAACCGCAAGACGTTTTGGGCGTGCCGCTTTATGCGCGCATCCCCGCCCGCAATATGACGGATGGCAGGGGGCTTGCGACGGATGGCGGAGGCGATGAAGCAATCGGGCATCTGGCGGTTTTGATGCGCATCGTTGATCAGAACCGAAAACCCCCGCCAACCGGATCAACCGCGCAGATCATCGCCATCGGATCGGCACAAACCGGCGAAGGCAAAAGCCACATCGCCCACGCACTTGCATCATGTTTTGCCGGGCTTGGTCACAAAACCCTGCTGATTGATGGGGACCTTCATGATCCGACCGGCGGGGAAAATACCAACCGCGTCTTTGCCGATCTGGTCGCCCTTCTTTCCGGCGAAACGGATGTGACCGGATTTAAAGACGCCGCTGCCAAGACCGACGGGCAAACCGGGCAATATTGGCATCTGGGGGCAAGGATGGCGGTGCCCGGATCCATCGCGACCGGACTGATTGAGCGACATCTGGGACCGCTTGTTGATCAATTGCGCGATCAGTTTGATTACATCATCCTTGATACGCCGCCGATCCTGTCGGTTGCGGACGGGCTGGTTGCCATGGGGCTTGCCGATGTCAGGCTGTTTGTTTTGCGACACGGATCAAGCAAAAAGCGCGACGCCAAGGACGCGCTTGATCGTCTTGCCACGGCGGGTATTGTTGCCAGCGGCATCGTCTTGAATGGCGGTCCGGCGCGACCGGCCTATGGACGGGCCGATATGCCCCAAACGATGGGGGGCCGGGTATGATGCGGGGCATTGTGATGGCCGGGGCATTGGCCGTGATCCTTTATGCCGGCGGGCAACTGGCGACAGAAGCGGCGGCATTGCGCAAACTTGATGACCCGCAAGCCGGATTTGCCAATGCAAACGGATTTGAAGCCGCCCTTCGCACCGAGGCATTGCACAAGGCACTGGCGACGGGTGACCCGAAAATCCTTGATCACACCATCACCGATCAGCGTAGCCATGCCCCGTTCGATCCGTTTTTGATGGCGGTTTCCGCCCTGTCGGGGATGGTTAGGGATGACCGTGATCTGCAACGGCGTGCGGCCCTGTTTGACCGGGCCTTGTCACTTGCCCCGCATGACCGGCGGATAAGGACGATGCGCGATGCCGGGCAATTGATGCTTCAAACCCGGCCCCCAAAATGGCAACAACCGGCAAAATCAGGGCCGGTAGCCCGATGACCCAGTCAAATATCGTGCTTGTCAGAAACAGGCTGATCACGGCTATCATAAGTCCCCGAAATGGCTGGTTCCATGTGGCACGCATGATCAAGGCTGCACTGAAAATCACGGCAATTGCCAGTGCCAAAGTTACCGGTACCCCAAAGATAATTGCACCATCAAGCCACAGGTTATGCGTACTGAACCAGTTGGCATCTTTATTGAGTTCCGGGGTCGCAAAATGACCCATGACAAGGGCAATGCTGTCTGGTCCGAAGCCGGTGAATGGTCGATCGGAAATGGCCCGAAGGGCCGTCGCCCAGGCATCATCGCGCTGGATCAGGTCAAAGCGCGTCAGATCATGAAACCGCGATACCAGTTCAGGTACACCAACCGATGCGACAAGCCCGATGCCGATCACACAGAAACCGGCAAAAAACAGCTTTCCCCAGTGCCGCATGTGGGTCGATCGGCCCGGATACCGGGCAAAGCCGATCATGAAAAAGGTCGCGATCAGAACCAGGGCAAATGCCAGGCGCGAATGGCTTTGGGTCAGGGCTGCAACAAACAGGATGGCAAGTGCAAGATAGCCGCCCGACTGATCAAGGCGTCGTCCAATCGGCACATGATGACGGGTATCGGCATCAGCGCCAGCATGACGGTAATTGGTATGGGGAACCATAAACAGATAGATGCTGGCGATATATCCGATCCCCATCAATCCGCCAAACGCACTGCGATTGGCAAGGCTTCCGGTCCAGTCCCCGATATGGGCGGTCTTGGCAAACCAGAATGTTGTCTGTGCGTCAAAAACCGCATTGCCAAGCGCCAGCACCATCTGAAGGGTGCAAGCAATGATGATGGCATGCAAAATTGCCAAAAGCCCGCCATTGGGGGCCTTTTGCGCGATCAGGGATATCAGCGTGACGGTCGCGCAAAGCCAGATGATATCAAAGGTTTGATTGATCCAGGCCGCGGGATACAGGGCAACAAAGGGAACATCAAACGGAAAGGCTTGATCCGGCCAGACCGGGGATGCCTGTATGATCATCCAGATGACGATAATGGCGGCAAACAGCCAGACACCGATCACGTAGCGGGGCAGGGATATGGTGTGCATTCGCCAGCACATGGCGATCAACCCGACCCCGGTCAGGATGGCGAGAACCGCAATCGTCCAAGGCCGCCCGCCGCCCAGCATCACGGGGGCAAGAATGATTTCCGCCATCAGACAAAACTGCGCCAGTCGCACCATCGACCTGTGCCAATCTGCTTTGAAATGAAGGAGATGACCCTAGCCCAATTTGATCGGCCTGTCGCCAGCCAAACCGGCAATCCTGACCACAAGCAGTGCGGGGATTGCCATGAACGGCAATAGGCAGACCGCATCATTTGCCAAACCGGGAATTGGCAAACCACACTTTGGTAAAACCGATCGCCATTCCGGTCAGAATGCCCGGCGTCGATTGCCGATATGGGTGGTGATTGCGGGCAACGGGGTGATGGCAGCATCATTCTGGTTGCTTGGGGCCGGGGGGATGTTGGCCAAGCTGGTTTTGCTGGCCTTTTGGGTGCTGATGGTGGCGGGTTCGCTCCGCACGATCCGGCTTGGCCCCGGTTTGCTGACCGGTTTGCTGATCCTTGCCGGATTGACCGGGCTGATCATGTTCGGGAATGGCGGAGGTGATGAAAAGATCCGCCTGATCGGTAATCTGATGATGATGCCGGTCGGGCTTGTGGCCGGGGCGGTGATCGGGCGCGATTGTTTGCGCATCCTGATGCCCGCCATGCTGTTTTACCTGATCCTTTCAAGTTCGTTTTATCTGACCCATGAAGGGGCGCGGCTTAATCACGCCTTTTTGTTTCTGGGATTTTTTGCCCTGTGTTCTGTTTGCAATTTCGGCCATCGGCGCTGGTTGATGATGGCGACTGCGGGTGCGGTCTTTCTGTCCCAAACCCGGATTGCCGTGATTGCGATGCTGATCAATGCCTTCGGCATGATCCGGTTTTCACGGGCGATGACGTGGATTGCGGGCTTGATCATTGTCGGCATTGTGGCCGGGGGTGTGATGGCGTATCTGCCCCGTCTTGTGATGACCCATGACAGCGGGCGGCTGGCATTCTGGACGATGTTTGCCGAAATCTGGCGTGACGGATCAGACGGGCAAAGGTGGCTTGGCTTCGGGGCCGGGTCGGTGGAAGAAATCCTGTCTCAGACCGCATCGTTCGGATCATTTGGCGCACTTCACAACGATCATTTCCGTATTCTGTTTGAAACCGGGATTGTCGGCGCGTTGCTGTGGGGGACGGGGTGGGCTGTCGTGATCTTGATGGTGCGCCAGACGCGATTGGCGGTTTGTATCTTGCTGTCGGTTTTCGTCACCATGATTACGGACAACAGTCTGAATTACGGCCATTATCTGATCTGTTGTGCCATTGCGGCCGGGATCAGCGCGCAAGAAGGAAAGAACGGTGAACCGGTCCGAAATGATTGATATCCGCGATCGGGTCTTGGCCAGAATGGCGCAAGACGATTTTGCCGGTGCCGATCCGTTTGACGGGCTTGAAAGCCGCCTGTTTGCGGCAAGCGGGCTTGGCCGGTTTCGGACATGCCGTCTGATCTGGCTTCAGGCAATCAAGCGCGGACCACGCTTTTTGCGCCGGTTGGCCGATATTGCCCCGATGATCAATCCCAAGACATTGGCCTTGCTGAACGGGGCAGGCGAGGGGATCAGGCTTGGTGATTTTTCAGACCGGTTGCGTTCCATGCAACAAGCCGATGGCGGGTGGGCTTATCCATTTGAATGGCAGGCGCGCGCCTTTCACGCCAAACGACATCAAAGCAATGCAATCGTTACAAGCTTTGTCATGGACAGCATCTGCAAGGGCGGCGTCACCCCCGATGACCCCGCCCTGATCCGGGCGGCAGATTTCATCGAACGGGACCTTTGGCGGGATGGGTATTTCGCCTATTTCGCCCATGATGATACTGAAATTCATAATGCCAGCCTTTGGGCGACCTTTGCCCTGAACCGGATCAGGCCGGGAAATGCGAAATCGGAATGCGCGTTGCGCCGGGTTGTCGATGCCCAGCAACGCGATGGCAGTTGGGTTTATGGCACACGCGGCCATCATGGCTTTGTTGACGGGTTTCACACTGGCTATGTGCTTGATCTTTTGGACCGGTTTCGGGCGGCGGGTGTGGATAGCCTTGATGATGCGATTGCACGCGGATGGGCATTTTATCGCAAAGCCTGCTTTGACGATGCGGGCATCCCGCGCAGCTATGCCGGCCGGGGCGGATATCTTGATGCCCATGCGGTCGCACAGGCAATGGCAAGCCTGTGCCGGTTTGGCGATCTCGGTGGGGCAATCCATGTTGCAGAATGGGCGGTGCAAACCCTTTATGATCGCAAACGCGATGTGTTTTATGCCGGGATTGGACGATTGGGGCGCGATAGGCACGTTTATATGCGCTGGACACAGGCCTGGATGGTCTGGGGGCTGTCAATCGTGATAGAAGCAATGAAACCCACGCAGCAAGAATGACCAATGCCGGAATTTGATCCAACCGCACCGCTTTCATTTGCCCATCCCGATCCGGACCGCCCGGCAAAGGAGGCGGCGTTGCGGGCCTTGTCCGAGGATGCCTTTCGCGCCCTTTATGCAATCACGCGGGCCGAGGCCACGCAGATGAAAGCCGCCGGCGATATGGAGGCCCTTTATGGCCTGACCCGCGGGATGAAGACCCTGCAACGAATTGGCGGGGAACGCGGGATCATTCTTAAAGCAACCCGCATCGGCTTTCTGAAAGACGCCGGGATTGAAGTGCCCGGTGATTTTGATCAGATGGGGCAAGCCGAAATCGTCAAGACGTTTGAAGGCGGAAACTAGTCCCGCGCGCTGATATTGCGGGTAGGGCGGCTTTGCGTCATAAACAGCCAGAACCCTGCTGACTGATGAAAGCCAACATGCCTGAATTTCCAGCCCTTCCGATTGATACCGTTCTGCCCGATCTGTGTGCGGCGCTGGAAACCGGGACCAATGCGGTTTTGCAGGCCCCGCCGGGCGCGGGTAAGACGACCAAGGTGCCCTTGGCGTTGCGTAATGGTGGATGGCTTGGTGATCAGAAGATCATCATGCTCGAACCCCGAAGGCTTGCCGCCCGTGCGGCTGCGCGCCGTATGGCGCAGCTTTTGGGCGAAGGGGTTGGCGAGCGGGTTGGCTATCGCGTTCGGTTTGACAGCAAGGTATCGGCAAAAACCAAAATCGAGGTCGTGACCGAGGGTATTCTGGTCCGGATGATCCAGGACGACCCGGAGCTTTCAGGGATTGGTGCGATCCTGTTTGATGAATTTCACGAACGATCCCTTGATGCCGACCTTGGATTGGCACTGGCCCTGGAAACCCAGGGCGCGCTTCGTGATGATCTGCGCATCCTTGTGATGTCGGCAACCCTTGATGGCGGGCCGATGGCATCGCTTATGGGTGATTGTCCGGTAATCACGTCCGAGGGGCGCGCCTTCCCGGTCGAAACCCGGTATTTCCCACCCAAGCCCGATAAATGGGGCAATATCCGCATTGACGGGGAAATGACCGCCGCGATCAAAACCGCCCTTCGCGAGGAAAGCGGATCGATCCTTGCCTTCCTGCCCGGACAGGGGGAAATCACAAGGGTCGAGGCAGCACTTAAGGAAGCGGTCGGCAGCGATATCATCATCGCCCCGCTTTATGGCGCTATGGATGCCAAGGCACAGGATATCGCGATCCAGCCCGCACCCGATGGTAAGCGCAAGGTGGTTCTGGCAACCGCGATTGCCGAAACGTCGCTAACCATTGATGGCATTCGCGTTGTGGTCGATAGCGGGTTGCAACGCCTCCCGCGTTTTGATCCGGCATCGGGCATGACCCGCCTGATCACGGTGAAATCATCACAGGCAAGTGCCGAACAACGCCGTGGTCGTGCCGGACGTCTGGAACCGGGTATCTGTTATCGTCTGTGGGCGGAAAATGAACAACGTGCCCGTGCGCCCTTTACCGCGCCGGAAATTGCCGAGGCCGATCTGGCCCCCCTGACGTTGGAACTGGCGCGTTGGGGTGTCACCGATCCCAAAAGCCTGCCGTGGCTTGATGTGCCCGAAGCCGCCAAAATTGATCAGGCCCGCGATATTCTGCGCGGGTTGGAAGCGATTGATCATGAAAATCGGATTACCGCGATGGGGACGGCGATGGCGGGCATACCGGTCCATCCCAGACTGGCGCACATGATGTTGCGCGGGGCGGCATTGGGGCTCGATCAGGTTGCCTGTGCCTTGGCTGCCCTTCTTTCGGATCGGGATTTCATGCGCGGGCGCGGGGCGGATTTGCGGTTGCGCATTGATGCCATCCTACGCGGCCATGCGCCCAAAATGATCAGCGAGGCCGCCAAGCAGCTTGCCCGCAGGCTTGGCGATGTCATGCGTCAGGCCAACCTTCCCAAAGGCAAGGATACAAAGGTTGATCGTGCCGACGAGGTCGGGTTGCTTCTGGCCTTTGCCTATCCCGACCGGATTGGTGAACGGCGCAAGGGGGCAGATGCGCGTTATCGCCTGTCGGGCGGGCGCGGTGGCGTTTTACCCAATGAAGACAGTCTTGCGAATGAAGCCTATATCGCCGTTGCCGAACTGGACGGGCAGGCACGTGAGGCCAAGATATATCTTGCCGCGCCGGTGGCACGCGCAACCCTTGAAACCCACTTCGCCGATCAGATTTCCGAAGGCACCGAGGTTTCCTGGGATACGCAATCAGATGCGGTACAGGCCCGCTGGCAACGCCGGATCGGTGCATTGGTGCTGGATGAAAAAGCCACCCATGACGAAGCCGATCCCGATGCGATTGCAACCGCGATGATCGAAGGCATTCGCAAGATCGGCCTGCATTGCCTGCCATGGGACAAAGCATCGGAAGGCCTGCGCCAACGGTTATCCTTCCTGCATCGGGTCGATGGCGATCATTGGCCTGATATGTCTGATGACGGGTTGCTGGCATCGCTTGAAGACTGGATCGCGCCCTATTTGACCGGGATTACCAAACGCGGGCAGCTTAAACAGATCAATCTGTCCGAGGCACTACTGGCCGGGATCGACTGGAACCAGCGTCAGGAACTGGACCGTTTGGCACCCACTCATTGGCAAGTGCCGACCGGATCAAATATCCGCATTGATTATAGCGGCGAAACCCCGGCCTTGCCGGTGCGGATGCAGGAAATGTTTGGCGCGACCGAAACGCCAAAGGTTGCCGGTGGCAAGGTTGCCGTGACCTTGCATCTTCTGTCCCCGGCCCAGCGCCCGATCCAGGTCACAAGTGATCTGGTGGGCTTCTGGAACGGGTCCTATGCGCAGCTCAAAGCCGAGATGAAGGGACGCTATCCCAAACATTACTGGCCCGATGACCCGCTTCAGGCGGAACCCACACGCCGTGTTAAAAGCCGGATGTAGGTTCCCGCCCGAAATCAGAGATGACGGGAAACCCAGTCCGCCGCCTTAAGCATCCGTGCATCATCGCCAAAGCGGCCAATTACCTGCAAGCCGACCGGCATGTTGTTGGGGCCAGACAGGCCCGGAATGTTGATGCAGGGCACGCCAGAGAATGTCCAGATACGGTTAAACACCGGATCACCCGTGG
This sequence comes from Thalassospira sp. MCCC 1A02491, assembly GCF_001613785.1. Classification (NCBI taxonomy): domain Bacteria; kingdom Pseudomonadati; phylum Pseudomonadota; class Alphaproteobacteria; order Rhodospirillales; family Thalassospiraceae; genus Thalassospira; species Thalassospira sp. MCCC 1A02491. The sequence continues at coordinate 151,311 of NZ_LPVX01000005.1, forward strand.
CGTTCAGGCCAAGCGGGGCCTCGCCCGGCGCACTCGGACAGATCAGGATGTCATAATCCCCCATGGCATTGGCAAGGGCCGTGCGGCTTTGCTTGGCCTGATCAAGTGCCTTGTCATAATCAGATGTCAAAACCTTCATCCCGGCATCAAATCGTTCGCGGAACTTTGCGCTGACCTGATCCGGGTGGTTTGAAACATCATAAAGACCGGTGAAACTGACTTCGTAATCCATCGCAATGCCATGGGCATTGGCAAGCGTTTCAAAGATGTCGGGCAGAGCAAAGCTGGAAACTTTCGAACCGGCCTTACCCAATCTGGTTGCGGCATCTTCAAGAAGCGACTGTGTCGATGCCTCGGCCGCGTCCCATTGCGGTGTCTGGCAAAAACCGATGGTGGGGACGAAATCATCGCTATCCTGATGAATGGCGAGTTCGGGACGACGCCCAAGGATAGAAGCAAGGAAACCGGCATCCTTCACCGTACGGGTCATAACCCCGAGGTGATCCATCGATGGCGCGAGGGGACGGATGCCGGTTAACGGCAAGAAGCCGTAACTGGGTTTATAGCCAACAACCCCGCAATAGGATGCGGGACGAATGATCGAACCAGCCGTCTGGGTGCCCAAGGCGGCCGGAACATGGTAATCGGCAACGGCCGCGGCCGAGCCGCTTGATGATCCGCCCGGTGTGCGGCCAAGGTCATTGGGGTTGGCCGTTTTGCCCGGCTGGAAATAGGCAAATTCGGTCGAAACGGTTTTGCCAAGAACAATCCCGCCGGCATTGCGGATGGTTGCAACGCATGCGGCGTCCTGTGCCGGTTGATGGCCGTCATAGATCGATGATCCATAGCCCGTGGGCATATCGGCGGTATCAATCAGGTCCTTGATCCCGATCGGAAGACCCGAAAGCGGACCGCTCGCAGGATTGCTGGCCCGTGCCTTGGCGCTTTCTGCATCGATATGCATCCATGCGCGAACATGGCCTTCACGTTCGGAAATGCGATTCAGGCAGGATGCCAAAAGCGTTTCCGGCGTCAATTGACCGTCGGAAATCGCACTGGCCGCATCGAGAAGCGACAATCTGTTTGGCTGTGACATCATTGATTGTTCCAGTTTTCGGCCAGTGTGCGGTAAATGCCAACCGCCTCTTCGATCCGCGAGACATAGCAAAACTCGTCGGTCTGATGGGCCATGGCGGCTTCGCCCGGGCCAAGAATGACGGTTGGGGCAAAGTCATAGGCACGGGTGAAAATCGACGCATCGGTGAAATAGGCCGCGGTCTTGTTGACAATCGGGTCGTCATGAAGCGGTGCAACCACCTCGAACACCGACTGCATCCACGGATCTTCCGGCGATGTCCAGACCGGTTCCAGATTGACCGTCGGGGTCAATGTCACCTCGTCCCCCAGATAGGAAGCGAGCTGTTTCAAAATGACATCATTATCCTGACCGGGGATGGTGCGGACATCGATGCCGATTTCGGCCCGGTTGGGCACGGAATTGACGTTGATACCGCCATCAACCGTCCCGACATTTAAGGTCGCAGGCCCCATGACCGGATGGCGGGCAACGTTGAAGTCATAGTCTTCAAGCTTGGTGATCGCGCGCGATGCCTTATAGATGGCGTTAACGCCAAGTTCAGGCATCGAACCATGGGCGGTCACACCATCGGTCACGGCCTTCATCCACAAGGCACCCTTGTGCCCGACATAGGGATAATTCGATGTCGGTTCGGCGACAACGATGGCACCGGCCTTGCCAATCACATCGCCAAGACCCGCGATATAGGCCGCACCTTCGCACCCGGTTTCCTCGCCCGCGGTAATCAAAAGAACCACACCGGGACCCTTGGCCAGATCAGCGGAAATTTCGATCACGGCGGCGACAAATGCGGCGACGCCCGATTTCATGTCGCTTGATCCGCGACCATAAAGCTTGCCGTCCGCGATATCGGCACCAAACGGTGCTATCGACCATTCGGTGTGACCCAGCGGGACGGTATCAAGATGACCGGTAAAGCAGATCGGGGGACAGGTTTCCGACCCACCGATCCGGGCAATCAGGTTGGTTCTGCCCGGTGCGAAGTCATGATAGGAAATGTCAAAACCGTTTTCGGCCAGAAGACTACCGACATATTCGACGCAATCCTTTTCGGGATTGACCGGATTGACGGTTTCAAACCGGATCAGTTGACGGGTCAGTTCGACCGCATCAATTTTGGTGTTGGGCACGTTGTTTCCTCTGCGTTCTTTGGGCGCTGAATTTCGAATTTGGATCAGCCGAAGTAAGCCTCGTGGACTTCCTTGTTTTCAGACAGTTCCTGTGCCGTACCTTCGGCGACAACACGCCCCTGCGACATCACATAGCCGTAATGGGCGATGGCCAGCGTCTGGTGCACATTCTGTTCAACAAGGAACACGGTGATGCCCTGATCGTTGATCCGTTTGATGATGTTGAAGTTTTCTTTGACGAACAGCGGCGACAAACCAAGGGACGGTTCATCGATCAGCAGGACCTTGGGGGCCGCCATCAGGCCGCGCCCGATGGACACCATTGCCTGTTCACCACCCGACATCGTACCGGCCAGCTGATTGCGGCGTTCCTTGAGACGGGGGAAAATCTCAAATACCTGATCCATGCGATCGCGCAGGACGGCTTCGGTATTTTCCTGATAGCCGCCAAGACGCAGGTTATCGACCACCGTCATTTTCGGGAACACCTTGCGGCCTTCGGGAATGCAGGCGATGCCCGCCGAGATGATCTTGTGGGTCGGAAGCCCGATCAGGCTTTGTCCATCGATCTGGATGTCGCCGGAACGCGGTGGCGTCAGACCAAGAATGGCGCGAATGATGGTCGATTTGCCCGCGCCATTTGATCCCAGCAGGCAGGTGATTTTGCCTGCTGGAACCTTTAGCGACACGCCTTCGAGAACGTCGGCGGAATCATAGGCCGCATAGATGTCTTTGACTTCGAGTGCACTTGCCGTGGCCATGATTATTCTCCCCCCAGATAGGCTTCCTGGACAAGCTTGTCCGAGGCGACGTCACGATAGGCGCCTTCACAAATTTTCTGTCCGAAGTTCAAGACAATGCATTTGTCTGTCACACGTTCGATCATGCCCATTTCATGTTCGACCAGAATGATCGAAAGACCATCGATCATTTCGCGGACTTCAAGAATATCATCCATCAATTCGCGGGTTTCTTCGTGGGTCATGCCAGCGGATGGTTCATCAAGAAGCAACAGGCGCGGGTGACTGATCAGCGCACGGCAAATTTCAATGCGGCGACGATCAATCATGCGCAGGCTTCCGACCGGATCGAACATCTTGTCGGCCAGGGCCGGATCAAAAATCTTAAGAAGCTTGCGGGCTTCTTCGTGATTTTCCCGGATCTGTTCGCGAAGGGCCTTGCGCTTGAAAATGTTGAACAGCAATCCCTGATCAAGGCGCTTGTGATTGCCGATCATGATGTTGTCGAAAATTGACAATTCAAGGCACAGGCGCGAACGCTGAAACGTGCGGGCAACGCCGGCTTCGTAGACTTTCTGGGCAGGCCAGCTTGTGATGTCCTGTCCGAGAAATTCGATGCTGCCGCCATTGGCTTCATAGATGCCGGTCAAAACATTGAACGACGTGGTTTTACCCGATCCGTTCGGCCCGATCAGGCCCAGGATCTGGCCATTGGTAAGTTCCATGTCGAACTTGTTGAGTGCGACGACACCGCCGAAACGCCGGGTCAGTTCGCGAAAGGCCAGTACGGTTTCTTGTTGCTGGGCCATATCAACCTCTCCAGCCTGGAATATATGCACGCAAACCACGCGGAAGGATGCCCTGCGGACGGAACAGCAGGATCAGGATCATCACCACCGCATAGATCAGGAACCGGTATTCCTGAATGACCTGAAGCTTTTCAGGCAGCAGAACGACAAGACCGGCAGCAAGGATCGTACCCCACAGGCTTCCCATCCCGCCAAGCAGAACAATCGAAACCAGAATAAGGGAGTCCGAAAATGCAAAGTTCGACGGTGCAATAAAGCCAAGCATCATGGCGTAAAGCGCACCAGCCGTTCCGGCCAGGAAGTTGCCAAGGGTAAAGGCAACAATTTTCCAGCGTTTGATGTCGATGCCAAAACAGGCAGCAGCGGTTTCATCAAGACGCACGGCATCGAAATTCAACCCGATCCACGACCGTTCGATACGACGCATCAGAACAAAGGTCAGAATGACCATGACAAGAGCCAGGATCACGTAGTTCAGATAGAATGAAAGTTCGATGTTTTCGGTGATTTCGATGTTGTTGTTGAAATCCCAACCAAACAGGTTCATGCCCGAAACGCCCAGTCCCTGCGGACCGCCAAGCGTGTCATTGACTTCAAGGAAGGTGCGAAACAGAAGGCCAAAGGCAATGGTGACAACCGCCGCATAATGGCCACGTGTGCGCAGAACCGGAATAATCAGCACCGATCCGACAATGGCGGCGATGACGCCGCCCAGAATGATGACCAGCAAAAGCGGAATGGATGTATCGCCAAGAACCGCGGCGGTATAACAGCCAACCCCGAAGAAGGCCGCACCGGCAAAGTTGACGACACCGGTATAGCCGAACTGCATGTTCAGCCCGCAACAGGCAATCACGTACAGCATGACAGTCGCGATCATCAGCAACGGGAAATGGTCTTCGCGGAACCAGAAAATAACGACCAGGGTTGCGGCAATCACCGCCATATTCATCAGTCGTTCATTACGCGAAAGCGATTGTGCGATTGACCGGGTAAAGCCGAACTTTGCACCGGCAAAGACCAGGGCAGCGGCGAATAAAATCAGTGCGAAAATCTCGGCCTGTTCTTCGATGGCGATGAATGTGATCGTGAACGCCGCCGCAGCAGCGGCCAGCAGAACAATCACGGCCTTGTCTTTAAACGATTGCGTCATTGATCAGACCCTTTCGCTTGTTTTTTCGGCGATCAGGCCGGTCGGGCGCCAGGCGATGATGGCAATGACCACTGCAAACGCGAAAACGTCTTTGTACGCACTGGCAAAGGGCAGGGCGACGGCACCAAGGGTCTGCAATCCGGCAAACAGGAAGCCGCCAAGAATGGCGCCATAAATGTTGCCAAGACCACCAACGATGGCGGCACTAAAGCCGATCACGCCAAGCAGAAGGCCCATGCCGAAGTTGATTTCATTGTAGTAAAGACCGTTCATCACCCCGGCAAAGGCGGCAACACCGGACCCCAGCGCAAAGGTCAGAAGCACGATCATCTTGAAATTGATGCCCATGCATTTGGCGGTTTCTTCATCCTGGGCCACAGCACGGATCGCCAGACCAAGACGGGTGCGATTGATCAGCACATTCACGCCAATAATGACCAGAAGCCCGCCAATCAGAAGGATCACGCTGTCAGCGCGCAATGTGAAGGATCCCAAAGACCAGGATTCCGTCGGCAACAGCGACGGGAAGTGTTTGGGGTTGGAACCGTCGGGATAAAACAGACGGATCGCTTCGCGCAGAACGGTGCCAAGCATAAGTGTCACCAGCAGCGTATTGAGCGGCGGTGCCGATTTAAGCGGAAGCACAAGATAGCGCGCAATAATGGCCCCGAGAATGGCCATCGACCCGACGGCGATCACCAGAACACCGACAAGCTGAATGAACGCGTTATCGATCCCGATCGCGGTCATACCGAGATAGGTCGAAAAACCCGCAAAGGTGCCGACCATCAGGACATCACCATGAGAAAACTTGATGACATCAAGCACACCGAAAAACAGCGTGAAGCCAACAGCAACAAGGGCATACATCATGCCAAGCATCATGCCGTTAACAACAAACTGACCGAGAAGGCCCACATCCATGGCCAACCTACCTCTTTGATTTGATTAGTTGAGTTTCTTGCGAAGAAAACAGCCCGTCCTTCCCCGTCAGGAACAACCCGACAGGGAAGGGAGCGTTTCAACCGGCTTATTTGCCTGCGAGCTTGCGCTTGCCTGTTGCGTATTCGCTGTCTTCCCAGACAACCCATTTGCCGTCCTGGACGACATATTTGGTGATGGCCGCAACGGTGTTCTGACCGTGATCATCGAACGAGATTTCGCCGACAATTGACTCATACCCGTGGATGTCACCAAGGTATTTGGTCAGTTTTTTGCGGTTCGGGCCGACTTCCTCGATACCATCAAGGATCAGGTTCATCGCCGCAAATGCAAACGGTCCATAGGCTTCTTCGGATTCAGCAAAACCGGCTGCCTTGTATTTTTCGGTGAAATACTGGCCACCTGGCAGTTTGTCGACCGGTGCACCTTCAAGGAAGCTGACCACTCCTTCGGACAGGTCGGCACCGACACCGTCAATAAAGGAGTCAGACTTGATGCCCGAAACACCTTGGAACTGTGCAGTGATGCCAAGTTTTTCCATCTGGGCACGGATGCGCACGCCAAGCGGGGTCAGACCACCGAAATAAATGACATCCGGATTAAGCTGCTTGGCTTTGGTCAGTTCGGCGGTAAAGTCCTGCTGATCGGCCGGGACACCGAAATCAGCAAGGATTTCGCCACCGTTCTGGGTCAGGTATTCAGAAAAATACTTGTCGTGGCCTTTGCCGTAATCGGTCGTGTCATGAATGATGACCCAGGTTTTGTAGCCCTGTTCCGTCATGAACTTTGCCGCAACATCGTTCTGGTTGATCATCGTACCGTTGACACGGTGAATTTCCTTGTAGTCATTGCCATAGGTGACATCAGGCAGAACCGCACCCCAGACCGACATTGGCAGGTTGAATTTGTGATAGATATCAACCGCGCCCATTGCGACTGCCGAACAATAATGTCCGACAAGGCCAATGATCGATCTGTCTGCGGCAATTTTGGTTGCGACCTGAACGCCAACGTTCGGTTTGCATTCGGAATCCATTGCAACCAGCTCGTACTCGTATTTGGCATTCGGGTCGGCATTGCGAAGCTGAACTGCCAGTTCTGCCGAGTTACGGCCACCCACACCCACTGCGGAAACACCGCCGGTCAGCGGGCCGATAAAGGCAACTTTTACCTTGTCTTTGGCGTCGGCGAAATGCGCGCCAGCGGTCAGCGCCATCGAGAATGCAATCGCAGAAACAGCCGATTTGCTTAGAAATTTCATAAAGATAAGCCCCCTGTTGGCTTTTTTGAAAACAGCCCGAAAGACCCTTTGAAAAGGGTTCCGAGGTTTCGCCAGCCACATCGATGCGAGAGTTATGTTTCTTCCCGAACCTGGGTCATTTTGACCTGGCCACCTTGTGTGCGGTGGGTTTGCGAGTTAGCCAGCAGGGGGCATACTGACCAAGTCTTTCCTATTGGTCAAGTCACTTGCCTAATACGCAAGTAATTTTACTTAGGCCTGAAAAATCAGAAGGTCGGCGGGGTGTTGACCCAGAGAACCCGGGTTTCCTTATCGGTCGGATTGCGATAGCCATGTGGCATTCTGGACGGGAAGAAGAATGAGTCGCCCGGCATCAGATGGTATTCGACGCCATCGACATTCAGATCAAGTTCACCTTCGAGCACATAGCCAAGTTCTTCGCCTTCGTGAACGATGGTGCCCGAACTGCCGCCACCGGCGCGGACAATATGGATCGTGCCAAACAACAGATGCCCCGATGACGGGGAAACCAGCGTTTCAAGGCTGACACCTTCGCCCGGACGGATGTTGCTGGTATGCAGGACCTGTCTTGTTCCCGCACGCGAAACGATGCTGTCACTTGCTTCGCTGAACAGGGCGCTGATGGATGTTTCCAGCACCGCGACAATGCGATGCAACAGTTGCAGTGACGGTTTGACCTTGTCGTTTTCAAGTTTTGACAGGAAGCCTTCGGAACATTCGACCTGATCGGCAAGATCGCACAGTCTCATTCCTTTGAGCTTGCGTGCATGGCGCAGTTTCATGCCAATCGGGAACGTAGAATCACTCATTTTCAATTTCCGGCCGTTTTCTTGAATGTCGATAAAGTTCGTCAGAAATCACGTATTTCGGGGGAAGCAATCCATCTTCAATCCGCCGCGTTTTACGACCCAATCATGGGCGCGAATTGATTGATTGCGCAAGACTTCTCAGCACAAATTGTTTCATCCTGCCCGCCAAAGTAACGATTTGACGTCCATTCATGACGCCTTTTTCTGACAAAAGATATGCAACTTTTGCCAGAAAAAGATGCCGGGAAAAGCGGCCAGAAAAGCGACAGGCTGAACATGGGCCTGCATGTGCCGATTACGGGCAATTGATGCGGGAATTCCTGCCGATCAGGCAGGATAGCGGATATCGAGGATTTCGAGTTCGTCCTCGCCAGCAGGGGTGCGGACCGTTACGACATCGCCGACACCCGATTTCATCAGGGCGCGGGCGACCGGGGAAATCCAGCTGATCTTGCCATTCAGGCTGTCGGCCTCGTCCTCGCCGACAATGCGGATGGTTTTTTCCTCGTCACGGGAATTGACGTAAGTCACTGTCGCGCCAAAGAAAATACGGGAATGATCGGGCTGTTCTTCGGGGCGGACAACCACCGCATCCTCGATCCGTTTGCGCAAATAGCGCACCCGGCGGTCAATTTCGCGCAGGCGCTTTTTGCCATAAATGTAATCGCCATTTTCCGAACGATCGCCATTGCCCGCCGCCCAATGCACAACGGCGACAACTTCGGGCCGTTCCTTTTTCCAAAGGTGGTCGAGTTCGGATTTAAGGGCGTCGAGGCCCTCGGGCGTGATGTAAATCGGTCTGTCCATGACCGGCTTTTACCCCAAAGAACCTGACGCGAAAAGACCGTAAAAAAAGGGGCGACCTGCCAAAACAGATCGCCCCCGTTTTCAGATATTCGGACAGCGATCAGGCCGCTTTGGCCGTGCTGCGCAATTCCTTGTCATCAATCGGCATATGGACAAGGGCCGCAAAGATGCCAAGCGCAACCGATGCCCACCAGACCGCATCGAAATTGCCGGTCAGGTCATAGACAATCCCGCCCATCCAGGCGCCAAAGAAGGCCCCGATCTGATGGGACAGCATGACGATGCCAAACAGGGTCGCCATATAGCGCGGGCCGAAAACCTGTGCGATCAGGCCACTGGTCAGCGGCACGGTCGAAAGCCACAATGCCCCCATCGATGCCGAAAACAGCAAGATGGTTTCAGATGTTTTGGGCGCAAAGATAAAGGCGACAATCACAAGGGCCCGCATGCCGTAAATCACCGACAGGCCATTTTTCTTGCGCCATTTGCCACCGGCCCAACCCGCCGTCAGGGTGCCAAAGATGTTAAACAGCCCGACCAGTGCCAGGCCTTCGGCGGCGACAGAACGCGGCAAGCCGCACAGTTCGGTAAAGGTCGGAAGATGGGTGGCGATCACGGCAATATGGAAACCGCAGACAAAGAACCCGGCATTCAAAAGCAGGAAGCCGCGATGTTTGCGGGCCTCGTGGAAGGCCGCAGCCAATCCTTGCGGGCCAAGATCGGGGGCCGCGGTCGGGCTGTTGCCTTCGGCCTTGCCGGTCAGCGCAAAGGCGGCCGGAACAATCAGCATCGAAATCGCGGCAAGAATGGCAAGGGTCGTGACATAGCCAAGCGATCCGTTAAGTGCCTGTGCGGTCGGGGCCATGATGAACTGGCCAACCGAACCACCGGCCGATGCCAGGCCAAGGGCGAAGCTTCGACGTTCCGGGCTGAATACCCGGCTGATGGCAGCAAGGATCACCGGGAAACTGGTGGCACCAACCCCGGTCCCGATCAGGAAGCCCGCGGTCAGGTGCAATTCGCCGGGCGATGATGACGTGCCCATCATATAAAGGCCAAGACCATATAATACCGATCCGCCAATCAGGGTACGCGTGGTGCCGAACCGGTCGGCCAGCGCCCCGGCGATCGGGGCCGAAATCCCCCACATCAGGTTCTGGATGGCAAAGGCCAGACCAAAGGTGGCAGCATTCCAGCCGGTATCATTGAGCATGTCGGGAATGAACAGGCCAAGCGACTGTCGGACGCCAAGGTTCAGCGACAGAACAAGGCAGCCGCAAAGCAGAACCAGCCACGGGAACCATTTGGTCGCGCGCATGATGGTCATGCGTCCCGGACTGTTTTGCGGGCTTTGGGTGGGGCTCATCAGGTGTCCTCCGAAAGGCAGATTGCAAGTTGGTGGCGATTGTGGCGGCGGATCGTCAATGCGTCCAATTCATTCGGTTCATGATGCTGATAACATTCGTGCATGATCGAGGTTGGACATCTCGCCGGCCTGAATGACGATTTCACCAACCTTGTCGATAATGTCATTAAGGTCCCCGCTGGAGGCCCGCCGGATTAGCGTGATCGCCATGCCCCAGTTCATGCCGGGAATATCAAGAATGCGGATGCGGTCATGGGCGGGACTGTGCATGCAAAAACGCCGCGCCATGATGCCATAGCCGGCCCCGGCGGCGACCATTTCGATTTGCAATTCAAGTGCCGATACTTCGAGAACGGAATTGAATTCCACCCCGTTCTTGTGGGCCCAGGCATTGCCAAGGGCGCGAAAAGTGCATCCTTCGGGCATCAGCACCATCGGGTGTCTGGCAAGTTCGGCGATGGTGGTCGGGTGCTGACGCGCCGATTTCGGACCGATGGCAACGATATGGTCATCAAGCAGGGTTTCCGGCAGCAAGCTTGCCGGAAGGTCGCGGCTTTGAACACCGCCGACAATGCCGTGCGGGCCATCAAGCGACAGCATGGCATCGATTTCACCCCGGCGCAAAAGCGGCAGCAGTTCCGCCGACCAGCCGCTTTTGATCGTAAGTGACATGTCTGGAAATGCCTGATGGAGATCGCGCAATTCGCGGGCGGCAAGCAGCGGGGCGGCACCGTGGCTGACGCCAAGGCGGAACGGACCATGACAGCGCGCCATGCCGGTAACGGAATCACTGAATCCGTCAAGCCTGCGCAACAGATCGCGGGCCTCGGTCAGGGCACGATGACCCGCCGGGGTGGGTTGCAGCGGCTTGGTCGAACGGTCAAACAGCGATGTGCCGATGCGTTCTTCAAGTCGTTGAATACGCCGGGTCACCGCAGGCTGGGTCAGGCCGAGCCGGTTTGCCGCCCCGTGAAAAGACTGGGCATCGGCAACAGCAATCAATGCTTCGAGTTCGCGGGTATCCATGATCCATATCCACAGCTGCCAAGGGTCGCGACAGTGTCATGGATTTTTTATCGCGATGCAATCAATCTATTGGTTCGAAATTATTGATGCATTTCATGCATGTTATGCGCGGTCGGCATCGGGAATTTTGGCTTTATAGGCCGATGCGGCGGCAGTATAACCGCCTTCGCCGCCATCCAGAAAATGGAAATGGGCATCATTGGTGATGGACGGCACGATACAGGTCATGATTGCGGTGCGCTGACGATGAAGGCCAAAGCGGATATCACCGCGATCTTCGGCAGCCCGCAAAAAGGCATCGATTTCTTCGCTACGCTGTACCGTGCAATTGACCGTCATCCAAAGTCCATCCCCAAACTTGCGAAAATCGGTGTTGTAGCCGGTAAAATCGCGATAGCGTTTGGGATCAAAATCCCCCAGTTTCCAGCCGGTTTTCATCAGAACCAGCGCAATCAGCGAAATATAAAGCGCCTTGAGCCAGGCCTTGATATAGCCGCCTTCCTTATGCTGGGTCGCCAGGGCTTCGAGTTTCAGACCCTTGGGCGGAAAGGAAAAGTCGGGACCGCGCGCCGGGATCGGGCTGCTTTTGCGCGGGCTGTCATCGAGAATGTCAAAAAGACCCGTGACGACATGATCAAACCGGGCGCGGTCATCGGCGGGATGAACAATGATCGACAGGATATGGTCGCTGCCAGTTGCGCGGATCGGTGACCAGCGACAGGACAGACCCGACAGATCGGGCCGGGTGCCCGGCGGGGCGGGCGGGATCATGTTATGGCCTGATTTCATCTGGTCTTCGGCCCATCTGAGGCCGCGACCATTGAACATGGCATAGGATACCGGCGGTGAAACGGCAAAGCGCGCCACCCGCACATCGCGGCCGGTCGCGCGGATATCGGCAATCGGCACCAGCGCGATGCGCAATTCAAAGCCAAGGGTTTCGCGCGCCCATGTCGCGGTTGCCGCCATTGCGTCACGGACCGCATCAATGCGGTCGGGCGCACAGGCAAAACTTGCACCATCGCCGCCAAACATGAACGGATAGTCGGAATGACCCAGGGCATTGCCAACTGCACAGATCACCGATGCCCCGACCATATTGACATCCTTGAACCGGCCCGCGGCAATGGCTCCGGTCGATCCGACAATATCGGATGTGCCAACCCACCAGTCATCGGGAATGGACCGATAGACAGACCCGTCAAGAACCTTGGCAAAGTCGTCAAAGACGGGAATGTCGAGATAAGGGTTGGCGTTGGGGTTGGGGCTGGTCACGTCTTTCTCGCAAGCTCGGTGGCGGGGCGCGATCGATCAGGGCACAGCCAAAAGATCGCGCGAAACGAAGCCCGTCCTTAATAATGGGGCGGCGGGGCGTCGTCTTCGGGGGCTGTACGCAGAAAATCGATCATGCGTTTAATATCAGAAGACATCAGTTTGTTCTGACGTTCGAGAAGATCGATGCGGTCCCACTGGGATTTGATCATGTCAGAAAGGTCGCTTACCACGGAATCCATGTGGGCGAGCTGGGTTTCAAGTTCGGTGATGCGGTTTTCCGTATCGTCGTTATGCATGCTTGTATCTTCTGGATTTGGATGCCGCCATATGGCAGGACTGTGATTGAACCTGGGTCGGAACCCATGGCGGACAGTAACATATTTCGCGGATATATGACGGATTTATCGGTACTTGTTTTTGTTGTGATCATTCTGGCGCTGATTGCGATCTATTCGGTTCGCCTGCAATCGGTGCCGATGCCGACTTTGCGTTCTGCGGCTGATGAAATTATCGCCTATATCCCCGCCGATATCCGGTCGGTGACCGATTTCGGATCGGGCTGGGGGGATCTGGCGATCGCGATTGCGCGGGCCCGTCCCGATATTTCGGTCACCGGGATTGAACTTTCGCCCGTTCCCTATGCAATCAGCCGGATGCGCGCGGTTTTGGCGGGCAAGCCGAACCTGCGTTTTATCCGTGGCGATTTTCGCAAACTTGATCGCGATCCCGGGGATGTTGTGGTGTGTTTTATTGATCCGCGTGTGATGGCCGATGTTGGCGATGTCTGTTCGCAGCGCCTGCGTGACGGAGCGATTGTCATATCGCGCGGCTTTGCCATTCCCGGCTGGCAGGCATTTGGCGAAGTGCCGATGAAAACCAGCACCGATCGCCTTTACCTGTATCGGTTCGGCAAACATAAACCGGCCTGATGATGGCGGGGAAAATCGTGCGACAGCCTAGTCGTGCGGTGGAACACCCGATCGGGTCGGGGCGCAGCAATCGGCATTTTTGCCATGCAGCTGCACCGGCGGGCAGGGGACGGTGCCGTATGAGCAATACACACAGCAGTCCCCCGGATGCGGGCGCAAAACCGCACCGCATCCCGTGCAGTCATAGAAATACTGGCAGGCGTCAGTCGGCATGGTTTCGGTACTGACATGACCGCATTCCGGACAGGTCAGTACCGATGTCAGTTCGATGCGGTTTTCGTCAGTCTTCTTCATAGACTTTGATCAGGGCCGAATGATCCAGATCACCGTCCCCCATGGCGATGACTTCGTCATAGAGTTCCATCACCAGACGGGTGATCGGCAATTCAAGGCCAAGCTCGCCTTCGGAGAAATCAAGCGCCTGATAAAGGTCCTTGCGCTGGGTGACGACCTTGCCGCCCGGTTCGAAATTGCGTTCGATCATGCGTTCGCCATGTTTCTGCAAGATCGCAGAATCAGCAAAGCCCCCGGTCAGTGCCGAGCGCAGCTTGCCAAGATCGACACCGGCTTCATCAGCCATGGAAAAGGCTTCGGCGACGGCGCCGATGGTAATGCCGACAATCATCTGGTTGGCGGCCTTGGCGATCTGACCCGATGTGACATCGCCAACATGGGTCACGCGGGCACCCAGAACTTCAAAGACGCGGTGGGCGCGTTCGAAATCTTCGGGATCAGCACCGACCATGATCGACAATGTGCCGTTTTCCGCACCATGGGTTCCGCCCGATACCGGGGCGTCGATCCATTTGCCACCGGCATCTTCGACCGCATCGGCAAACCGGCGTGTCGCATCAACTGCCGTGGTGCCCATATCGATAACGATTGTGCCTTCTTCCATGCCGTCAATAACCCCGTCTTCGCCCAGAAGGACGTTTTCAAGGGCCGGGGTATTGGCAACACAGATGATGACGATATCGGCATCGGACACGGCATCGGCCGGTGTGCCGGCCGTTGCAATGCCAAGATCTTCAAAGGCATTGAGCGTTTCGGGATTGCGGGTATTGACCGTCAGGTGGGCACCCGCCTTTTCAAGGTTCAGCGCCATCGGGCGCCCCATCAGTCCAAGTCCGATAAAGGCAATCTTTTCCCCGGAAAGAGCAGTCATGACAGCAGTCCCTTTTTGGCGGTGGGCGAAAACAGTTACGTCGATACGCAACCGCACCTGCGCCGGACGGGCACATGTGCGGCAAAACATGTTGGCAAGGCCATATCACATTGCGGCATGGATGAAAGCTGCGATTTCAAGGGGACCATGCCCGAAATGCGCTTGTTATGCCACAACTTCAATCAGACGGGGCCTCGTTCTTTCAGGTAATGCTGATTTATGATGTTGTGTTTTGTATTGTCCCGTGCGGGACGGTTACGGTCGGCAGAGCCGGGCGATCCGGACCATACATTGAGCATAACAGTGAGCATACTGTCTGGTGTGCCGGTCGGTCTTAAAAATCGCCGGGGCGGACATAGCGGGCGGCCATGGCCCGTTCGATTGCCGCACCCACAAGCCGATCGATATCAAGCCGGTGACGCAGGAGTTCAAGAATACGCAATTCTTCCTGACTGATTTCACCGTCAGACAAAACAATTTCGCAGGCAAAGACATAGGCGGTCTCGCGCAATTTGCGCGGCAGGGCGTCGCGAATCATCGTCAGGGCACGGTCCATCCCGTCTTCTTCGCCAAGCAGACTTGCGCAATCACGGGCAACCGTGGTCACCCCGTCATTGTCAAACCCGGCAAAAATCGGAAGGTAACGCACCCGGCGTCCCATCGCAGAAAGTTCGGCATCGGTAATGTCGTTATCGGCGGCCGAAACCATAACCATTGTGTAGATCAAGGCGTCCTGATGCGAAATCACGTTGGTTACTCCTTTCCAATATGGGTGTCAGAAACGCGTCTCTGCGGACATTTGACGGGGATACCGCCAAACTGTGACAACCATTAGGCGTTCAAATGGTAAGCTGATAACAATTTACGGGCAACAGTTAAGCAATTAAATTTTTTGGATTTTAATGATTGCGTAGGAAAATCTGGCGCAATCTGTTTGCGCCGGTCACGCGGGGGTTAAAAATGCGTCGAATGACGCACGTGTCTCGGGCAAAATAAAAAAACACGTCGGATCAAAATAATAGCGAAATAAAGTGGCTGCCTGCTCTCTTTGGGGAAAAATTGCCTTTGCAGTGCATGGGGTAGCAGTTATGGTCTCGCAGCGATAACGAATATGACGATTAAAGCGGATATGGGAGACATCAAAGCAATCAATTCCGTCGACACATTGGCGGCATTGATCAGCCACCTGCGTATGCCGGCTGGATTGTTTGATCCTGTCCGCAAGCGACTTCTTGTCAATTCGTTATGGATTCCCTGGTTCGACAAGGCCCTGGAAGAGTCCGAATGGCACAAGATCGACGATCTTGGCTGCCTGGCGCAACTGTTGCCCGATCTGGCAGACGAAATCCTTGAAAAAGGCGGTTATCACAGCCGCACATCAGAGGTCAAAGGCACTGACAGGGTTCTGTTTGGCTGGAAATTGACCGTGGGCGGACAGGATTATATCCGTCTGCTGGTGATGGATGATGATGTGTCATCGGGCATGGGCAGCCTGATATCGCCGCAACCGGTTTTGATTTTCGAACGTGGCGGTGCGTTGCGCTGTGCCAACAGTGCGGCCGAGCAGGTTGCGCTTGAAATGGGGTTTGTTACCCCGTTTGCCTTGGCCCATCCCAGCGATCAGCGCGCCCTTGTCGATCATGACGGACCGCAATTTGATGCGGAAAATTCGCGCACGGTCCATTACGGACAGCGTTTCTTCCAATGGCAATGCATGCCGTTGTTCGGGGCCGATTTCGTGGTTCTGTTCGGACAGGAACGCACCCGCGAGGAAAGCTATCGCCGCGCGCTTGAACATGCGGTTCACGGGATCATTGAACTGAGTGCCGATGGCACCATTACCAGTGTGAACGAAGAAACCGCGAGCCTGTTTAACTATGATTCCGTGCGCGAGGTTATGCAGGCCTATTTGCGCCGTCCGGAATCCTTCTATGCCCAGGACAGCGACCGCATCCAGTTGCGCCGCGATCTGGCGAACGGCATCGGTGTTCAGGCCCGCGATATTGAAATGCGCCGCTCGGACGGCAGTCAGATCTGGGTGCGCTTCAACGCAACCGAAATCCGTGGCGAGGGCGGCGGGCTTCTGGGATATAGCGTCACAATTACCGACATCACCAAAAGTCGGCAGGCGGAATATGACCTGCGCCGTCGTCAGGAACGCTATCGCGCGCTGGTTCAGACCGCGGGCAGCGTCATCCTGTTTTTGGATTCCGAAGGACGCATTCTTGAATATAACCGCGAATGCGAATGGACTTTTGGCTATTCCTGGATGGAGGCCGCCGGTCAGAACTTCTTTGATTTCCTGTTGATCGAAAGCGACCGTGCGCGGGTGCGCATGGCTGTGCGCCGCCTGTTATCGGGTGAAATCATCAAGGATGAAGTATTTTCGTTCAAACGGCGCGACGGGGAAATTCGCCTGTTGCAGTGGAATGCGCGTGCGCATTTCGGCGAGGATGGCGATGTTGCCGGTGTGATCTGTATCGGGCAGGACGTGACCGAAAAGCTTGCGGTTGAACGCGCGCTGCGTCATGCCGAGGAAAAATTCCGCGGGATTTTCGAAAACTCTGCCGAAGGTCTTTATCAAAGCCGGCCGCTTGGCCCGGTCCTGTCGGCCAACCCGGCCTTTGTGTCGATCCTGGGATATGAATCCGTTGATGAATTGATGGCCCAGGGTGAGGAGCTTCAGCATCATTACCTTAATCCGGTAAGCCGGTTGCGCCTTACGGGGCGGTTGATGCGCGATGGCGCGATCCACGGTTTTGAAACCGAACTGCGCCGCACGGATGGCAAGATCATCTGGGTCGAGGAAAATGCCCGTCTGGTCCGCGATGAAAAGGGCCGGCCAAGCCTGATCGAAGGATCGATCACCGACATTACCGACCGCAAACGCAGCGAAGCCCGCATTCAGTTTTTGGCCCATCATGACGGGTTGACCGGGCTTCCCAACCGCACCCTGTTCCAGGAACGCCTTGCCGCGGCGGTCGAACGGTCCAAACGCGAACGGCGCAATTTTGTGCTGATGATGTTCGATCTTGATAACTTCAAGGATATCAACGACACGCTTGGTCATCCTATCGGCGACCTACTCTTACAGGGGGTGGGGGAGCGCATGCGCGTCTGCCTGCGCAACGAGGATGTGGTGGCACGGCTTGGTGGTGACGAATTTGCGGTTCTGATCCATGAACCGGGCTCGGTCGAGGAAGTCACCTTTGTCGCCCAGCGTCTGATTGAACGGGTTTCCGAACGCTTCATGCTTGATGGTAACGAGGTGCAGGCATCGACATCGGTCGGGATTTGCATGTATCCGCAAGATGGTCGCGACGAAAAGGACCTTTTGCGCAATGCCGATCTGGCGCTTTATTGCTCCAAGGCCGAAGGCCGCAACCGGTATCATTTCTTTGAACCGAAATTGCAGGTCGAAGTCCAGGAACGCAAGGCGATGGAACGCGATCTGAGCCATGCGATCGAAAATGATGAACTTGAACTGTTCTATCAGCCGATCATTGATATGGGCGGGCATCGCATCATCGGGATGGAGGCACTTGTACGCTGGTTCAGCCCGTCGCGCGGGCCGGTCAGTCCGGTCGATTTCATCCCGGTGGCCGAACGCATGGGCATTATCGGCGATATCGGCAAATGGGTTTTGACCCGTGCATGTGAACAGACCCGTGCCTGGCGCGATGACGGATATGGCGACTTGACGATTTCGGTCAATCTGTCGCCGCTTGAACTGGCCCGTCATGAAGATCTGATCGAAAGTGTCGGCGAAGTTCTGTCGCGGTCGGGGCTTAATCCGCGCCAGCTGCAATTCGAAGTCACCGAAGGTGCGGTGATGGACAATCCGCGCGAAGCCGCCATTACCCTTGGCATCCTGCGCAATCAGGGCATTCGTATTGCGATTGATGATTTCGGAACCGGCTATTCGTCACTGGCCTATCTGAAACGGTTCCCGGTCGACAAGATCAAGATCGACCGGTCCTTTATCATTGATATCGACAGTTCAGACGGCAATGCCGCGATTGTGCGTGCGGTGGTGTTCCTGGCGCGGTCATTTGGCATGGCGGTCAATGTCGAAGGCATCGAAACCGAAACCCAGCTTGAACATATTGCATCCGAGGGTGTCGACGAAGTTCAGGGCTTCTATTTCAGCAAGCCGGTTTCGGCAACCGACATGGAAGCGTTGCTCAAGGCCAATAAAATCGCGCCGACCCACTTCCCGCTTAGCGGTCATGGCAATACCGCCCACTAGCCCTTTGGCCTGCTAACCCAATAGTGCCGCGGGCCATTTTCCGAAAAAGCATGAAAAAAGGTGCATGACACAATGCCATGCACCTTTTGGTTTGACCGGATCGGCCTGGATGGCCCTTACCGTAGTTCAGGCCGCAGATTGTTGCTGGGCTTCGCCCGCCCCCTTGCAGAGTTTGTCACGATTGATCTGCATGACGGTCGGCAAGGCCGGGCTTTTGGAAAGGGCCCCTTCACGTTTGAGATTGGCGATCATGCGACTGGCCGTTTCGGTCGTGGTCGCAATGATATTGCCAAGCTTTTCACGGTTGGGCAGGGCAACCTGATCCTTGTGCGACGCCCAAAGCAGGAACCGGCAGATGCGTCGCATCGCCGATCCGGTGCCAAAGCTTATTTTAAGCTGCTGGGCGTCCATGACTTCGGTCGCAAGCAGTGACATGACCGCAGCCTGTATATGCCGGTCCTTTTGCTGGGCTGCTTGCACCCGCTGGATCGGCAGGCGTTTGATGATCGATGGTGCAATGGTTTCGATCACCAGTGACGGATCACTGACTGCGAGCATCTCAAGCCCGATAAAGTCACCGGGACGATAAACCCGGCAGACCTGTCTTTCGCCGTCTTCTGTATATTTGCACCGAAGCGCAAGGCCGCTTGCCAGAAGATAGATATAGGTCTGATCTTCGGCATGGTGGCCGATGCTGGCATCTGCGGGCAGATTAAGAGCTGCCGGTTCCGCCAGTTTTTCAAGCAGTTCAAAGGCGTCTTGTTTGTTCATGGGTTGTCCCCCATTGGCAAAATCAGGATACGCGGCAAGTGCGGGGTCGCGTATCGACACCAGTCTTTTGACCCGGCATGGCATCCGGGATGGCCCGATTGGATGGGCAAGGACAACTGTTTCAGGCACGGATTCCGGGCGTCTGGATACATCAGTGGCGCAAAACCGCCCAACGCAGCCGAAACAAAATCAGATCAAAGCGGGCGGGGCGCGCGGCGATGCCGCAATCGGGCAGAAATCATGCAGGCGGGCCGTAATATGAAGGGCCGTAACCTGATTTGACAGCCGGATGCGGTGAACTTGCGGAAGTTCCGGTTCGACGGGCATGCCTACGGCATGATTGCCAAGACCGCAACTGGCGCACTGGAAGCCTTCATAGGCGTCCGAGCTGTGCGGCGATGTACCGCCATCCTTGGCGATCTCGGCGGGAACCGAAATGGTTTTGATGCCGTTTGCCGTACAGATGATCAACGGCACATAGGTCACATCGGAAGTTTCAATGCCGCTTGGAACCGATGCAAGGGCGACAGGCGCATGCATGAACCCGAACATCAGGGCGTTCACCAGCAACAGCCACCCGACAAAGAGTGACAGTGTGCGTCGAACGACCGGTATGGTGTTTCGGGTGGTTCTCACGGCTTTCTATCCAGATTGGAAAGATACGGATTTTCAATAGACCTTTGAAACCGGCCTGTCAAAGCCTGCATTTGTGAACCAGTTATCACTATTTTTTTATAATACTTCCAGAAAGTCCCGCAATGGCAGGCCACCCGTGCTCTGTGCATCCGCATGACCATCAGACGGCGTAAAATAGGAGTGAAATTTTTTCGCCAAAGGCCGGGTTTCAAGACCTTGACGGGGCGGTTTCAGAACCGGTTTTTCACCCCGGTTTTGGTTGGGGATAGTGCCAATTGCATCACCAATCACAGCTTCCCAACATGTTGCAATTCATAAACTTTTGTATTCAGTCGGAACAAAATGAACTATTTTGAGTTGAAGCTGTTGATACAAACCGCAGTCAGGCAGGAGCAAGCCAATGACCCAGATCGTAAATGACGGCACCCCGGAAATGCGCGGACTTCTTGACAAGGGCCGCAAGCGGCTTCGCAATATTGGCGTGGTCATGCTGGTGCTGGGGATCCTTGCGGTGGCGTTTCCTTTTGCGACCACGATTGCGTTCAAGACGATCATTGGCTGGCTGTTTATCATTGGCGCACTTGGCCATTTTTACGGGGCCTGGAATGCCGATACCCCGACGCGCCGCGGTGTTGATATCATTCAGGGGCTTGTATTTGGCGTGATCGGTGTGTGGCTGGCGTTCCTGCCGCTTGGCGGGATTGTGACACTTACCGTGTTGCTGGCGATCGGCTTTATCCTGCATGGCTTGTTCGAGCTTGTCATGGGGATGTGGCTGCAACAGTTTCCCGGCTGGAAATGGATGCTGTTTTCAGGCGCGATCGCCATTCTTGCCGGTATCCTGATCTTTGCCGAATTGCCAAGTTCGGCCACCTGGGCGATCGGATTGCTTTTGGGCATCAATCTGTTGTCTTCGGGCTTCAGCTATTTGATGGTGTCGATGGCAATGGGCAAAGTCGCCCGTGTCTGACCGGGGTTTGATCGATCTCTGATCCATCTTTGATCGCCTTTTGGCTGTTTCCTGAACGCTGGCGTTATCATTCATTTTACGCCATGATAATGTAATGATGTTCGGAGGCGGCATGACGGATCACGCGATTGACAGGGTTCTTGCGCGGGTTGATGGCGCCCTGTCTGCGCCCGCGCTAAACCGGGCCATTCTGGCGGTGACGCTGATTGCCATGGCGGGGCATTTTGTCCTGATGTGGGGCGCACCCGAGCAGATCGGGGCATATCGAACGGCCGACATTCCACTTTTTATCCTGTTTGTATCGGGCGGGTTGCCGATCCTTGGGCAGCTTGCCATCAAGTTGCTCAGACGGGAAATGGGGGCGGATTTTCTGGCCGCGATTTCCTTTGTCACGGGCATTGTGCTGGATGAATATCTGGCGGCCAGCCTGATCATTCTGATGCTGACCGGCGGGCAGGTTCTTGAAAGCTTTGCCATGCGCAAGGCGTCCTCGGCCCTGAATGCACTGGCACGCCGCATGCCCAGTGTCGCGCACCGCAAGAATGCCGATGGCGATATTGCCGACATTGCCCTTGATGATATTGCAATCAATGACCTGATTGCGGTCTTTCCCCATGAAACCGCCCCGGTCGATGGCACGGTTGTCGACGGGCATGGCACGATGGATGAAAGCTATCTGACGGGGGAACCCTATGTCGTGTCAAAGGCACCGGGAACGGCAGTCCTTTCAGGTGCGATCAATGGCGAGGCGGTCCTGATCATCCGGGCGGAAAAACGCGCACGTGATTCCCGTTATGCCCAGATCATGAATGTGATGGCCGAGGCCGAACAAAAACGCCCGCATATCCGCCGCCTTGGCGATCAGATCGGGGCGTGGTTTGCCCCGGCGGCATTGTTGTTTGCCATTATTGTCGGGTATCTGAGCGGGGATTCATCGCGGTTTCTGGCGGTCCTCGTGGTGGCGACACCCTGTCCGCTTCTGATTGCCATTCCGATCACGGTGATGAGTGCGATTTCGATTGCCGCACGGCGGGGCATCGTCATTCGCGACCCGACCGTCCTTGAACGATTGCCGACATGTCAGACCGCGATTTTTGACAAGACCGGGACCCTGACCTATGGCCGGCCCGAACTGGTTGATGTTTTGGCGGGGCCGGATTTTGATGCCGATCTGGTGTTGCGTTTGACGGCCGGGCTTGAACGTTATTCCAAGCATCCGCTGGCATCGGCGGTTCTCAAAGAGGCCCGGCTTCGCAATTTGCCGCTTGATGAAGTCTCGCACGCATCCGAAAAACCCGGACAGGGTCTAAGCGGGCAGGTCGACGGCCATGATGTGGCGGTGACCCATCGCAACAAGCTGGTGAAATCCGATCCCGATATCGCGGCCCTTCTGCCGGAAACGGCGGCGGGGCTGGAATGCGTGGTGCTGATTGACGGGCAGTATGGCGCGACTTTTCGTTTCCGCGATACCCCGCGGGCCGAGGGCGAAAATTTCGTCGGGCATCTGGGCGCGATCCATCATTTCAAAAAAGTCATGCTGCTGTCGGGCGATCGCGAAAGTGAGGTCAGCTATCTTTCCGACCTGCTGGGCATCCGCGACAGCCTTGCCTCGCAAAGCCCGGAACAGAAAGTCGCCATCGTCCGGGCCGAGGCCGCCAAGGCCCCGACCCTATTCATGGGCGATGGCATCAATGACGCCCCGGCATTGGCGGTCGCCACGGTCGGCATTGCTTTTGGCAAGGAAAGTGCGGTGACCGCCGATGCGGCCGGGGCGGTCATCCCCGAAGCATCTCTTGTGACCGTCGACGAGCTTCTTCACATCAGCATGGCCATGCGCCGCATCCTTTTGCAAAGCGTGATTGGCGGTATGGTTTTATCCATCCTTGCCATGGGCTTTGCCGCCGCAGGCCACATCACCCCGGTCGCCGGTGCGCTGTTGCAGGAAGGCATTGACGTGATCGCGATCCTTAATGCGCTCAGACTGGCGATACGGCATGACATTGATGCCGATATTGTTGAGGAAACCAGATTTTGATGATGCGATGCACAGCCCGAGTGTGACCCGGGCTGCGCCAGTATTTCCGATCAGGTTCTAGCCATACGCGACCTGCGTTGCAGACGGACAACGAACAGGTAATCAAGCAGCCAGATCACGATCATTGATGCGCCGACCATCGGATAGATGATCCCGCCAATGGCAAGGATCGCGGTTACGACCGTAAGGTTGCGGGTATTACGCGGCATCGGCGGGACGCCAAGCGTTCCCGACGGGCGGCGTTTCCACCACATCACGGCGGCTGAAACCGACATGAAAATGATCAGGCCACAGATCACCAGCAACAGGATCTGGTTGGCGATACCAAATTCCTGTCCCAGATGGACATTGATGCCAAATTCCA
Organism: Thalassospira sp. MCCC 1A02491; assembly: GCF_001613785.1. NCBI lineage: Bacteria > Pseudomonadati > Pseudomonadota > Alphaproteobacteria > Rhodospirillales > Thalassospiraceae > Thalassospira > Thalassospira sp. MCCC 1A02491. The sequence goes on from NZ_LPVX01000005.1 coordinate 174,847, forward strand.
TGATTTTGCCAAAGGGGCCGTAATCGCCATATCCCATGTCGATCAGTGGTCGGCCGGAATATTGATCAAGGTGAATGACCCGTTGCAGGGACAAATCATCAGGATAGATCGAAGCAGAATAAACGCCGGTTTCCCCGCGCGGGAGCGAGATAGCATAGCCCGGTGTCAGGCCCATTTCGTTAAAAATCGACACCGCACGATCAATGCCAATCGGGCCCGGATTTGCGGTTTGTCCATTCCCGCCATCAACCGATTGCGGCAGCGGGATGTTTTCATTGGTCCAGCTGGTTTCGCCAAAGGCCTCGATCATCGGGATGGTTGAAAGTGGCACATCAACCCGCACCCCGGATGGGTAGCCATTGGGTGTGCCATTGGCAAATTCGTTGGCATATTTGCCCCAGAAGACCGACCAGAACATGCCGGTTGCGGCCATGAAGATGATGAAAATGCCGATAAAAATACCGGTTACCGCATGGGCATCACGCCACCAGCGACGGCGTTTGGGCGTGTCGCGCAGCGTGACAATACCGCCTTTCTGATCACCGCGCGGCCACCACAAATAGGTGCCGGTGAGCACCAGCAGGATCGCCCAGCCCGACGCAATTTCAATCGCATAGTTCGGGATCGTGCCGAACTCGGCCAGACTGTGGATACGTCGAACCACCCACATCAATGTGGTGCGATCTGGCATATGGCCAAGCACATCCCCGCGATAGGGATCGACATAAACCGCCTGCCGTCCGCCGGCATCAGCGGCAATCACGATCTCGCTGCTGCGCGTCGGGTCGGCGGGCGGCATCACCTTGACCGGGGTGCCCGGAACGGCAAGAAGGGCCGCGTCGATCTGTGAACTGATCGGAAGGGCGGTATTGCCTGATGCTTCAACAAATTTAAGATCGGCGTGATACCAGTCGTCAATTTCATCGCGATAAATATAGGCTGCTCCCGTGACCGCCATCAGGATCATGAAGGGCAGGATCAAAAGACCGGCATAGAAATGCCAGCGCCAGACAGCGCGATAGAGGCTTGTATTCCCCTGATTTTCAGGGGATCGGGAATTCTTGGTCATGTTTCTTGTCCAGATGCGTGCATTCCCGGTCGTAACGTTGTCGACCCGGCAAAGGCACTTGAATTTCAGGAAAAGCAGACCGGAAAACGCCACGACCGATGGATCTGATCCGATCGGGTGCGTTTTCTCAGACGTGCTTGATTACAGGACAGGAAACAGCAGGCGGGGCACGCGGCGACGGGGCAATGGCGCAAAAGCCATGCATTGTCGCGGTGATATGAAGGGCGGTGACGGCGTTGCTAAGCTCGATCGCGGCAAGCTTGGGCAATTCCGGTGCGACGGGCATGCCAAAGGCATAATTGCCCAAACCACATAGCGCGCATTCATAACCATCTGGCGTATCGGCATTTTCGGCCGGTTCATCGGGCAGGCCGTCGGCACGGACCAGAATGGTTTTGAAGGTGGAGCCGGTACAAATCACAATCGGAATACGGACCACGCCATCCATCATGGATGCCAGCGACGCCCCGTTGGCCTTGGCCATCGGAATATGCATGAAGCCGAACATGATGGTATTGGCCAGGAACAGGACGCTGACCAGCGCCAAAAGGCACTGTCTGCAGATCAGGCTGATATGCCAGCAGCGTCGCACGTATCGCGTTCCATCACGGTTTGACCATGATGCTGTTTATGGGGTTTGAGCGCTGCTGTCAAAGGCTTGCAGTCCGGGTGTGGTCGGTTTCTTCGGCCGCACGGATGATTTCGGCAATTGCTGTGTTGATCCCGTCTTCGGCAGCAATCCTGCCCGCGAGATGTTGGGCATTGGCGCGATAGGACGGCGTTTGAAGAACGGTCTTGATTCGGTCTGCCAGAATTGCGGCATCGAGTTTTGCCGGCTTTATCGGCTTTGGCGCAACGCCCAGCGTCCAAAGGCGTTTGGCCCAGAATGGTTGATCGCCAAAAAACGGAATGATGATTGACGGGCGACCGGCGCGAAGGGCCGCCGCACAGGTGCCAGCGCCGCCGTGATGAAGAACGATTTTGACCTTGGGAAACAGCCAGTCGTGGGGGACCTCGCGCACCGCAAGGATATTGGATGGCCAGTCAATGTCATCCATACCACCCCAGCCGGTTGCGACAATGGCTGCCAGATCGGGTTTGCCGGTTTGTGCAACGGCATTTGAAATCATCTGTGCCATTGCGGTCGGATCATTGCCATGCATCGATCCAAACCCGATATAAATCAGGTTCTTGTGGCGTTCGACAAAGTCTTGTAACGCCCGATCGGGCATGCCGGTTTGGGGATCTGTATCGAGAAACCAGTACCCTGTGACACGGGCATGTTCCGGCCAGTCGGACGGACGCGGGATCACGGCGTTGCCAAAGGCATGAATGATCCGAAGGGCACCGGACTGGCATGATTTCACGATGTCCAAAGACCTGCCATCAATGCCGTTCTTGCGTCGGGCCGCCCAGCGACAAAATTGCCGACGCAATGTTGCGTTCAACAACCTGTAAACAAGCTTGCCGGTCAGACGGTTATAGCATCGTGCGAACCGGTTTCGCAGACCAGTATCGGGGACGCCCATATGGGGATAATCGCCGGTCGGGATAAAGCACGGGATCAGTTGCGCCATGACCACCGGAATGCCGAAATGATTGGCAATCGGAAATGCGCCAAAGGTCTTGGGATGAAACACAATGACGTCGGGTTTGTTCTGATCAATTGCGCGGAAAATATCATCGATCAGCCCGTCCTGAAGTCGGCGCGCCTTTTTGCCAATCGCAAACAGAGAAATCAGTTTTTGCAACCATGATGCTTTGGGACCGGACGCCCGGCCAAAGTGCGGATCATCCATAAGCGCGATCAGCGCATCGCCAAGGGTCGCGAATTCAAGATTGTGACCCGTAACAAAACCGGCAAAGCGTTCGGGGGCGGCAAGTGTGACCTGATGCCCGTTTTCGATGAGACCACGGCCAAGGGCGACAAAGGGCTGCACATCACCGCGTGTCCCATAGGTCATCAGCATGACATGCATGATCTATCCTTTTTGCCGTTCGCAAAAGCGGTTCACGGATCAGAAGCCTGACAGACTTTAATACCCAATTCCGGCAGTGAAAAGGCGGTCGGACGGATGATCAGTTTTCGCTGTTCTGCACATTGCCAAGGAAAAGGCGGGTCTGTTCAATCGCTTCGCGCAGGCCGACACGCTGGACTTCGACATCTTCGGGGAAGGCGCCCAGAAGCCGTGATGGCATGCGGTTATCCAGCAGGACAAACACACCGCGATCTTCGGCACGGCGGACAAGGCGGCCAAAGGCCTGCTTCATGCGCAGGCGTGTAAGCATGTCGTCATAGCGTGCGCCGTGGAAGGCCGATTTGCGCGCACGGTGCAGGATATCGGGGCGCGGCCAGGGCACGCGGTCAAACACGATCAGACGGAGGCTGTCGCCCGGAACATCGACCCCGTCACGCACCGCATCGGTCCCCAGCAGGCAGGCATCACGTTCAACCCGGAAAATATCAATCAGGGTCGAAACATCCATGCCGTCAATATGCTGGGCCAGCAATTGCAGGCCCGCATCATCCATCGGCCCGGTCAGCCGTTCGTAAATCGCGCGCAAGCGTGAAATCGCGGTAAACAGGCCAAGCGCGCCACCGCCGGATGCCAGAAACAGTTCGCGATAGGCCGCGGCAATGTGGTCCGGGTTATCACGGCCCAGATCATTGACGATGAAAACGCGGGTCTGTTCGCGGTAATTATAGGGGCTTTTCATCGCCGCCCGGATGGCCGGAAGCGGCATGTGCGATGCCCCGGTGCGGTCCTCGGCTACGGCCCAGTCAAAATCTTCGTCCCCGGTGCCATCGCGAAGGGTCGCGGACGTCACCACCATGCCATGCGCGGTGGGGGCCAGTGCCGATGTCAGCGGCAATGTCGGGTCAAGATAATGACGATGCATGCCGACATCGAAATCACGGCCAAACTGGCGTTCAATCGCAAACCAGTCGACAAAGCTTTGCGGCGTTTCTTCGACCAGGGATGCCAGCATTTCACGCCATGCTGCAACCTGCATGATCGCGCGGCGTTCAAGGGATCGGATCGCGGCATCAAGGCGCTGACGTTCGGCGCTGTCAAGTTCATCGGCCTTTTCATCAAGCATATGGGCGATGATCTTGATCAGCGATCTGGCCGGTTTTTCCATGGCTTCAAGCGCGCGGTCAAGGTCGGCCGCACTGGCCAGGACTTCGTTCAAGGCCGGTTTGCAATCGGTTTCAATCGAATAGCCGCGATCCCCATCGGCGGACCGTGCCATCACCTGTGCGCGCACATGGGCCAGAAATACTTCTGCCGGGCCCTTGGCATGTTGCGATCCGTCGTGAATACGGCCAAGCCATCCCTGTTCGGGAAGGCATTGTGCGGCAACAATCACGGCATTGACCGCATCGCGCAATTCATCACGATCATGGATCAGGGTTTCAAGCCGCTGCTTAAGACCACGCGCACGCGATGATCCCTTTTGCTCGGCCCCCAGCAGCCAGCGGCGCAATTCCTGTCCTTCCTGACCGGTCAGGTGGGATGAAAATGCCTTGTCGGCTGCATCAAACAAATGATGGCCTTCGTCAAAGACATATCGCGTCGGCATGGAGCTGTCATCAAGGCCGCCCAAGGCGGCCTGCACCATGACAAGGGCATGGTTGGCGACCACGATTTCAGCGGAACGGGCGCGACGCACGGTCTTTTCGATAAAGCATTTCGAATAATGCGGGCAGGCGGCATAGATGCATTCGCCGCGCTGATCGGCCAGCGCCCCGGTAAAACGATTGCCTAGAAGCTCGGTCAGCCAGGCCGGGAAATCCCCACCGACCATATCGCCATCGCGCGTGGTCGATGCCCATCTGGCAATCAGGCCAAGCGGGGTGGCCTGATGGGGTTGCTGGGCGAGCGGCCTTTGCGCTTCTTCGAAATTCAAAAGACAGAAATAGTTTTCACGACCTTTACGCACCACGGCCTTAAGGCGCTTGTCCTTGGGATCGTCATAGAGGCGATCAAGTTCCTGATCGATCTGACGTTGCAGGTTACGGGTATAGGTCGAAATCCACACTGCCCCGTCATTCTTTTGTGCCCAAAGTGATGCCGGTGCGACATAGCCCAGCGTCTTGCCTGTCCCTGTTCCGGCCTCGGCCAGTACGATATTGGGCGCACCATCATGGAGGCGCGGGCCAAAGGCCGAACAGACGGACGATGCATAATCGGCCTGTTGCGGGCGTTCTTCGGCCCCTTCGCCCAGAAGTTCTTTCAGGCGCTTGCGGGCATCCTTGGGATCAACCGGATAATTGGCGGGCGGCGGTGGCGGGGCATGTTCGGCCCATTCGCCAAGCTTTTTCCAGACTTTCAGCCCTTCATACACCGCATAGCGATGCGGGCCATCGCCATCCGCGCCAAGGGCGGCCAGAACCGAAACGCCCCACGGCCAATGCCCGCGTGCCATCGGCCATGCGATGGATAGGGCCGGGCCGCGCTTGTTGCGATGAAGGGTGGCAAGTTCCTGCAAAAGCCGTTTCATGGCTTCTGCCAGGGCCTCTGCCTGACCGATCAGGTCATCGGCCGGTTTTTGCCCGGTGGCCAGCGCAATGCCGCGCGGGGTCGGCACGCAAAACTGTGCCGGACGCACAAAGGCAAACAGTTCGAGCAAATCATGTGCGGCAAACGGATCAATTTTTAAACGCCGCGCACAGGCCGGGGTATGGACCAGAATGGGCCGCGTTGCGCGTGCCCGCTTGGCCGCAGCCCCGTGCGGTAGTTCCTCGATCTCGCCATCGGGCGACAGAAACACAGCATGGCGCAATCCAACGACCATGACAGGTGCATTGGGCGGCATGAAACGCGGCTGGGCTTCTTCGGAACGATCATCGAACATTTGGGGCACTATAAGGGCGCACGTGCAGTGGCGCTACCGGGGAAATTGACCTATCTTGGAATTTATCGAGCTTGACTGTAATCGCAAGAAGATCACACCGCATGAATGCCCCCAACACCCGCAATCAGCATTTCTGGCGCGATCCGGCTTTGCCGTTTGTCGAATTGCGGCGCGTGGCGGACGGGCATGCGGTTTGTTACGAGCGCCACAGCCACGATACCTTTTCGATCGGCACGGTGAAGGACGGTTACAGCACCTATTGGAACCGTGGCAAAACCCATGAAACGCAAGAAGGATCGGTGGTGATCCTTAATCCCGAGGATGTTCATGGCTGCAACCCGGTCAAGGGGGCGGACTGGTGCTATGACATGCTGTTTGTGGACCCGGACTGGCTTCTGGATTTGCAGATCGAAATCGATGCCGATGCGGCCGGCAAGTTTGCGATGTTTTCCGATACGCTAAGCCATGATCCCCATCTTTATGGCGGGTTGCTTGATCTGGCCGATACGCTGGTCAATGCGGATATTGATATTCTTGGCAAGGAAACGGCACTGGTGTCGTTCTTTGGCGATCTGCATGTGCGGCTGAACCGGCGCGGGGTGCTGGACGGGACGGGCGGGTCGGGCAGGTCGGGCAGGGCAGGCGGGTCGGTGCATGACCGCAAAATGATGCGGGTCGGCGATTATATCCAAACCCATTATGCCGAAACCATCAGTCTGGATGATCTTGCCGATCTGGCGGGCTATTCGCGGTCCTATCTGGTGCGGGCTTTTAAAAAGACCTTTGGCATGACGCCTTATGCCTATCTGATCAATTGCCGGGTGCAGCGCGCCCGTCATGCGCTCAGGCGCGGGGAAAAGATCGTTGATGTCGCGCTTGAAACCGGTTTTGCCGATCAGGCGCATTTTCAACGCATGTTCAAACGTCTGATGGCAACCACACCACGCCAATATGCGCGCGTGCAGGCCGCCTGATTTTCCCTGATCTTCCGCCGCAATGACCCATTGATCCGACACCCGGTCAAGCCCGGTGCGCGTTTGTGTGTTCGTGTGTAATCCGTTGTGGCCCGGTGGTCCCGGATGAGGCCGGGGTCGGCGCGGGTGCGGCCAGTGTCGGGTTCAACATGTGGTTTGTTTTGATTTAAATCTCCTTGATCTTAATCAACCAAAACGTGTTTCATTTTAGTTATTCTATTTTAAAGAAGGGGCGAACAGATAAATCGGGCGCGGCTTTTGGCATTGATCGGGGTGCCAAACACCAGCCGCGCCGAAAAGGAGACCGTTTGGAATGATTTCCTGTGTCAGGGCCGGTTTTGGTTTTCAGTCCTTGTTGCTGGTGGTCGCAACAATCAGCATTTTTGCAGGCCCGTCGCGGCATGCCATGGCCGAGCGGGTTTTTGCCCTGATCACCAAGAATGTCGGTGATCCCAATTTCATCGAGGCCTGGCGCGGATGCAATGATGCTGCGCGCATCAAGGGGGATCGGTGTGTGCATCTGGGCGGCGACAATCTGGGATATTTCAGGGCCCAGAACCGCGCGATCGAAGATGCGGTTGGCGAAGGTTATAGCGGGGTTGCCATTTCGGTCACCAAATCGGAATTCATTGCAGAAAACGGTTTGCCCAAGCTGATTGAAACCGGTGTGCCGGTTATTACGTTTGATTCCGATCTGATTGCGCCGTTTCACCATCTCAGACAGGCTTTTATCGGTGTGGAAAACCACCTGATCGGGCGGATGCTTGCCCGTGAATTGCAAAACCGCCTGCCATTTGGCGGGAATGTCTGTTTGATGAGTGCCGGGCCCTATGACCCCAATCTGAATGAACGGATCAACGGGTTTCGAAGCGAAATCAGAAAGACGTCCGATCTGGGCAGTCAGTTGCCGTTAAATGGCAGTGGCGGCTGGTTCGAAAGCCCGCGCTGTCCGTGGTTCAACAAGGACAATCTTGATCTGGCGATGACGCAGTTCCGCCAAAGCATGCTGGATGACAGGCTGGATGCCTTTATCACAGTCGGGTCATGGCCGTTGCATGATCCGCAGCGATATGTGCAGACCTTTCGCAATTTACCGGCAGACGCACGCCAGAACCGGCCGTTGATCCTGATTGGCGGGACAGGCGCGCCAACACCCGAACATGTGTCGATCCTGCGCGATAAAATGGTCGACGGGCTGGTGGCGATTGATTTCTATAACCTTGGCAATGTTGTCTATCACTATCTGGTGTCACTGACGCAGGACAAGGTGCTGGGCGATCTGCCGATTGTTCAGCCGCACTTTATCGGGGAGGATGCCTATAGCAACAAGGACGACACCCAGTAGCCGCACGGTCGGCTTATAGCGTCAGATAGATCGCACTTGCCGCCAGCAGGGCCGCCATGATGCGGTTAAAAATGCGGATGCGGGCGGGATTCCCCAAAAAGCGTGACAAAAACGCCCCGGCATAGGCCCAGCAGGCAACAGAAGCAAAACAGATCACGAAATAGATCGCGGTAAATTCCCAGATCAGGGTCGGCGCACCGGACGCGGCGTAGGCGCCCATACCGGCGATTGATGCCAGCCACGCCTTGGGGTTAAGCCATTGCATCACCGCACCGGTCATGACCGACGGGCCCGTGCCGGCATCGGATTTTCCCAACTCGCCATTTGATGAAAACAGCTTCCAGGCCATGAACAGCAAGAAGGCAACACCGGCCCACTGAATGATCGTGGTCAGCTGCGGAAAGGTTTCAAGCAACTGATGCAGGCCAAGCCCGATCAAAAGCAGCAAAAGGCAAAAGCCCGCCGTCGCCCCGAAGACAAGACGAAGCGAAGGGCGAAACCCGTATTGGACGCCGGAACTCAGCACCAGAATATTGACCGGGCCCGGCGTGATCGAGGCGGCGAGCGCGAAACTTGCCATGGAAAGATAAAGGCTGAGGGTGGCGGTCATCGGATGTTTCCTGCTGGCTGGTGTCCGCTTTGTGGGGCCGGAGCGGTTAAATTGTTGCAGGCAGGATGAGACCGTTTTGCCGTGATTTATTGAACGATATTGCCCTGTCGGGAATTTTGCCCCGGCCGACGCAGTGCCCAAGCGGATTGCCAGTGCCTATTGCCCGTGACGATTGCTTATGCCGATTACCCAAGCAGATTGCTCAAACCGGTGGCCCCAGCCGATGGTTTGTATCAGTGCAGGGTGTGACGTGATGGCATTATGACAGCATCGATGCCAGTGCCGATGCCCCGCCGGCAATCATGGCATAGCGCGCGGCCTTGCCAATGGTGACCAGGATCAGAAACGGGATGAAACGGACCCGCATCACCCCGGCAAACAGGGTCAGCGGATCGCCAATGATCGGAAGCCAGGCCAGAAGCAGCGACCACAGCCCGTATTTCGAAAACCATCGTGCCGCACGATCAAGTGCCGCGCCCGATACCGGGAACCAGCGACGATCGCGAAACCGGTCGATATAAAGGCCAAGCGCCCAGTTGATGATCGATCCGATGACATTGCCCGCAGTCGCAATCATGACAAGCAGCCAGACCGCGTGATCCCCCTTGGCGACAAGGGCGCCCAGTGCCGCCTCGGACGTGCCGGGCAGGATGGTGGCCGAGGTCAGGGCAGAAAATAATAACCCGGCAAAAAGGGCGATATCGGTTGTCATCGCACCGGATTAGCCTGCTTTTGCGGCGCGGTCCAGCATCGAAGACATAAAAAAGCCCGGCGCATTGACGCCGGGCTTTGGTCGGTCCACCCCCAGAAGCGATAATCTGAAAAACAGATTATGCCGCAGGACCGATAGCGCGATCATTTGGTGCCAACTGAACACCATAGCGGATGGCTGCGATCAGGCTTTCGTAACGGGCGATGCCCTTGCCGGCGATGTCGAATGCGGTGCCGTGATCGACCGATGTGCGGATAATTCCGCCCTTAAGACCGACGGTGATATTCACACCTTCGTCAATCGACTGCACCTTGACCGGGCCGTGGCCCTGATCGTGATAGCAGGCCACCACGACGTCAAAATCACCGCGTGTTGCACGGTAGAACAGGGTATCGGCCGGAAGCGGGCCCTGAACATCGATGCCTTCCTTTTGGGCGCGTTCGATGCCGGGGATGAGTTTTTCCTCTTCCTCGCCCTCGCCAAACAGGCCGTTTTCACCGGCGTGCGGGTTGATGCCGCAAACGGCAATGCGCGGTGATGTCTGACCGGCCTTGGACAGGGTGTCATGGGCCAGCCGGATCACCTGATAGGTCCGTTCCGGGTTGATGCGGCGGATGGCTTCGATCAGACCAACATGGGTGGTCAGATGAATGACCTTCATCTTTGGGGTCGCCAGCATCATCGAATAGCTTTCGGTCCCGGTCAGTTCCGCGAGGATTTCGGTATGGCCGGGAAAGATATGGCCACCGGCATGCAGGGCTTCCTTGTTGAGCGGAGCGGTGACAATTGCTGCCACGCGCTCTGCCTTGGCCATATCGATGGCGGCACTCAGATATTCAAAGGCGGCATGACCGGCCTTGGCATTGACTTCGCCAAACGGAAGATCGCCAAGATCAAAGCCCGGATCGGCACAAAGAACGGTGCCCAATTCCGGTTCTTGCGGAACCGGATCGGTTGGCAGGAACGTCTTGATGTCGAATTTTGCACCGACGATATCGCGGGCGACGGCCAGTTTGCCGGCATCGCCAATAACGATCGGGCGGGCCATTTCGTAAGTTTGCGGATCGGCAACGGTGCGTGCAACGATTTCCGGACCTACACCGCAAACATCGCCCATGGTGATTGCTACGATCGGTTTCATGTTTTTACCTTCTTTTATCTGCGTGCCGGGTGATCAGGCGGTGGTTTCGCCCGACCCGGTTGTGGTTTCTGCCTGCTGGTCGGTCATCCCGGTCAAGTCGGTGCGGCGAACAAGGAACGAGATATAGATCGGCAGCAAAATGGCCGTTGTCACGGTCGATGCCGCGACCTGAACGGTTGCAAGATCGGCCAGCTGACCAAACAGCGGGTTGGCCGCCGCAATCGCCATCGGGGTGGCAACAGCGTTACCGGCGGTCGATCCTTCGGACGCGCCGACAATCGGGTTCCATTTCATGACACGGAACACGATATAGCCCGCAGTACCGGTAACAAAGACCGTCAGGATACCGATCAGAATGCCGGCAAGGCCGCCTTCGATGATGGCCTGGAAATTGATGCCCATGCCAAGCGCAAAGGCAAAGAACGGGATCAGCATGTCGCTGCCTTTGGCAAGGAATGCGCGCAGTTCATGATCAAGGTTGCCAAGCACCATGCCAACAACAATCGGCAGCAACACGGCAACAAACGAAATGATCGAGAAGAAGCCTTCGACAAAGCCCATCGCACCAAAGACTGTCAGTGCGATCATGGTCAGGAAAGGACCGTCATTCAAGGCAAGGATGGAATAGGCAGCCTTGTCATCGGCGCGTCCGTACTGACCGACAATCGCGACATAAAGTCCGCCGTTCGAGTTGGTCATTGCCGCGATGATGGCAATCGGCACCATGCCAAAGAACAGGCCGCCACTATCGGCCATGGCATAGGCCAGAAGACCGACCGCAGCACCGGCAATCCATTTGACAACCAGAAGGGTCGCGCCCTTGGCGGCCGCCGTTCCGACATTTGACAGGGTGATCTGCGCACCTGCACAGAGCAGGAAAAGTGCGATCAGTGCGCCAGCACTATTGACGAAAAGGGCCTCGGTGAAATTGCCGATGCGCAGCAGGTCCGGCGCAAAGGTATTGATGGTCGCGCCAAGCAAAAGCGGGACAATCATCATGCCGCCAGGAATGCGTTCGAGTGTGTGTTTGATTTTCATGGGTTCCTCCCGAAGGACCGCTGTGGGGAAATTAATTTCCCGATTGATTTTGATTGATCGTGGGAGAAATTGACACTAAATGGAATTTATTGGAAGAAAATATTCATAAAAATATCCAAAATTTGTATCCGTTGGGTGATTTTGGAAGATATTGGCTCGTCTTGGCGTGCGGAGATGTGCTAACACAAAGAAAAAACCAAGGAGGCGTTCATGTTGCCAGCCAAGCGACGTGCCAGAATTATCGAATTCCTGCGCCGGGAGGAAATGGCGTCACTCAAGGAGCTGGCCGAACGGCTGGACATGTCGGTGTCCACGATCCGGCGCGATGTGGAATATCTGTGTTCCACCGGGCATCTGACACGCACCCATGGCGGGGCGATGATGAATGTCAGCGACCGCAAGGGATTCGAACCCGAAGCCGCGATTTCATCCGAACTGGAAAGGGATGCCAAGAACCGCATCGGCCAACGCGCGGCTGCACTTATTCAGCCCGGTCAGACCGTTTTGGTAGATAGTGGAACAACCACCCTTGCCGCGGCACATGCCATGGTCGAACGCGATGTGCCTTTCACCGCCTTTACGAACGATCTTTCAATCGCGTCAGTTTTTTCCCAAAGCAACACGATCAATACCTTTGTCGCGGGCGGGAATGTGCGCCCCGGGTCATCTACATTGCTGGGGGCGTCGGCCGTGCGCATGATCGAACAGCTTCGCGCCGATGTTGCGATCATCGGGGCCCACGCGGTTTCAAACGATGGTCTTTCCGACAGTTCAATCGAACTGTGCGAAGTCAAACGCGCAATCATTTCGGCGGCGGAATTCGTGGTTCTGCTGGTCGACAGCAGCAAGTTTTTCAGCCGCAGCTTCAGTCTGTTTGGCGGTCTTGAGGAAATCGGACTGATCATTACCGATGACCGGATCAGCCCGGACATGCTCAAGGAACTGAAACAAAGAAACATACCGGTCGAAACGGTATCGCAAGAGGTGCCCAATGAGTGACGTGCGTATTCTGGCCGATGATTTGACCGGTGCACTTGATGCCGCAGCCCCGTTTGCATCGCCTGATGCGCCGGTGCGCCTGATTTTGTCGGATGGCGGAATGCTAGGTGCCAAGGTGACGATCAGCAGCGAAAGCCGCGATCTGCCCGAAGATCAAAGCCGGGCCGCGGTCGGGCGAGCCTATCAGCTGCTTGGCGATGGCGGGGATAATGTGAACCGCACGGGTCAGGATCGGGCCCTGTGGTTTAAAAAGGTCGACAGTGTCCTGCGCGGCAATTCGATCCTTGAAACCATCGAGATGATGCGATGCGGGGCATTTTCGACCTGTATCTTTGCACCGGCCTTCCCCGAAATGGGACGCCGTACACGCGATGGCATGCATGAAGTGCGGTCCGGCAATGACTGGGAACCGGCATCGGTCCATGATTTGCGCCAGGCGTTTGCCGATTTTGGTGTCGAAGCACAGATATTTTCACCCGGGAACCCGGTCAAAGGCGTTGTGATCGGCAATGCGGTGACGCAAGCAGATCTTGATGTGCTGGTGGCGCGCTGTCGCGATGTGCCCGACATCCTGTGGGCGGGAAGTCGCGGACTTGCACAGGCACTGACCCCGGAATTCACAAGCCGCCCGCAACCGCGGTTATCCGTCATTGTGGCGGGTACGGCCCATCCGGTGACCCGAAAACAGATTGCAAATGCCGTGCGTCACGGTCTTGGATCCGTCGCGAACGGGCCGGTCCTGCTTGATCCGGTACCGACGGCAAAAAACGCCGAGGAAACAGTCGCCGCACTGATGGAAGAGGTCCCGAAACTTTCGGTGCATCCGGGAACCGGTCTCATGGTGATTGGCGGGGATACATTGTCGGCCATTCTGGCGGCCAGCGGCGCACAATCAATGGAATGTTTTGGCGAAGTCGGGCCGGGATTGCCGGTGTCGCGCATTCTGGGCGGACAGTTTGACGGTGTCGATATCGTGACGAAATCCGGTGGATTTGGCGACGAAGCATTGATCGAACGCATGATCGCCTGAACACGCCATAAAAAAGGCCCGGTGCGGGGGACACCGGGCCTTGCAACGCCGATCAGCTTTCGGGGGGAGTGCCGATCAGCAGGGGGGAGCCTTGTGATCAGGCAATGACCGATTTGACATCGACATTGCCGCGCGTTGCATTCGAATACGGGCAGATCTTGTGGGCTTCTTCGACCAGTTTTTCAGCCTCGGCCTTATCAAGGCCCGGAAGCGAGACGGTCAGGGTGACGGCAAGGCCAAAGCCGCCGGCCGAACGCGGGCCGATCCCGACATCGGCGGTCACGGAAACATCGGCCGGGATTTTCGGGCCGCCCTGAGAAGATACGAATTTCATCGCACCGATGAAGCAGGCCGAATAGCCCATGGCAAACAGCTGTTCGGGGTTGTTGCCGTCGCCACCCGCACCGCCAAGTTCCTTGGGCGTGGTCAGCTTGACATCAAGCGAGCCATCAGCCGTTTTGGCGCGACCATCGCGGCCACCGGTTGCAGAAGCTTGTGCGGTGTATTTGACATCTACAGACATGGTTTTCATCCTTTGTTTGAACCGTGTTTCAGTTCTGGTTGACGACCCGGCTGTCCATCGCATCTTCTTGCATATGTCGCCGGGGGTGGGCAGGCGCAACCGCGCCTACCCGAAAGAGAGTGTGAAGGTTTCGTGTCAGACCGGTTGATCATTTGCCATGAAGGGCCGTGTGCAGGTACTGGGCAGCCTGGGCAATCGCGCCTTTGGCGGCCGGGGTATCGGCAAGGGCATTAAGCATGACAAAATCATGGATCGTTCCGTTATATCGGGTGACCGTGACATCGACGCCAGCCTGGAACAGTTTGCGGGCATAGGCTTCGCCTTCGTCACGCAGCACGTCATTTTCAGCGGTAATCACAAGAGCAGGTGCCTGTCCGGAAAGCTGTTCGGCGCTGGCATGGATCGGGGTTATTTTCGGGTCCTTACGATCAACGCCTTCGGGCAGGTACTGGTTCCAGAACCATTCCATTGCCGGTTTGGTCAACCATGGGCCATTGGCAAAGGCGCGATAGGAGCCATTGTCAAAATCGGCATCGGTCACCGGATAGAACAGGACCTGGGCGGTGATCGCCGGACCTTTGCGTTCCTGGGCCAGAAGCGAGACCACAGCGGTCATGTTGCCCCCGACACTGTCACCGGCAATGGCAAGGCGGGTCGGATCGATATTAAGCTGTTCACCATGTTCGGCGACATATTTGGTCACGGCGTAATCCTGTTCGATGGCGATCGGATAACGCTGTTCGGGTGAACGTTCGTAATCGACAAAGACAAGGGCAGCATTGGCGCGCACGGCCAGTTCCCGAACCAGGCGGTCATGGGTGCCGGTATCGCCCATCACCCAGCCAGCGCCGTGGAAATAGACAATCGCAGGCAGGCGATCCTGATTTCCGGCCGGGCGGATGATGCGGACTTTTGTCTGGCCGGTCGGGCCGACGCCAAAGACGGTATCGGTAATATCGACGGCCGGTTTGGCAATTTTGCCGGACTGGGCACCGGACAGAACATTGCGGGCCTCGGTCGGGGTCAGGGTATAGATCGCCGGGCCGCCCGATGCTTCCAGGGCATTGATGAAGTTCCGGGTGGTCGGTTCAAGAACCGGTTCAGCAAAAGCAGCAGAAGAGGCAATCGCGGTCGAAAAGGCCAGTGCAGCAGATATTGCGGCGGTGGCAATTTTTGATTTCAATGGGCTCATGGGTCTGTTCCTTTGATCGGCCCGGTAGCGGGCGCTGTGTGTCTGTGTGGAATTATGTATCGTACACAATTAAATCGTGCACGATATAAAAAATGAAATAGCAGGCATGCAAATGAATCGCTTGTAATTAAATCGTGCACGATATAAATTGTCGGGCTTTGTGTTTCAGGCCGATCCGGATTGCACCGAAGGTTTCGTGAAGCAAACGGCAGAAAGTTTAAGAAAAAAGCAGAAAAACCCGCAGGACACCGGCAAGAAAGCCGAAGGTGATCCTGTGATGTCGCCCAAAGGCCGGGCCGCGGGTTTGACCATAACCGCCGCCCGATATATGTCAGGGCACCATATATACAGATGTCAGGACACCGTGCGGTGATCTGACAAAGACGCGATGCCCGACAGTTTCAGACAGGATGAACCGATGAAAGACACGTCCAAGGAAGACTTTTTGCAGCTTGAAAAGTTTCTGTGCTTTTCGGTTTATTCGGCAAGCCATGCCTTTAACCGGATCTATAAGCCGCTGCTTGACCAGATTGGCCTGACCTATCCGCAATATCTGGTGATGGTCAGCCTGTGGCAGGAAGACGACCAGTCGGTTCGCAGCATCGGTGAAAAGATGTATCTGGAATCCAGCACCCTGACACCGTTGCTTAAGCGGCTCGAAGCCAATGGTCTGGTCATGCGCAACCGTGATCCCAATGATGAACGGTCTGTGCGCATCCGCCTGACAGAACAAGGCAAGGCCTTGCGCGAAAAGGCCGAAGAAATTCCGACCTGCATTCTTGAGGCCACCGGCCTTGATATTGAAACTGCCAAGCGCCTTAATCGCGACTTGCGGGCATTGCGCGATCAGATCGAAAAACCGCGCCGCGCCTGATCATCTGGTCTGCGCAAGTGTCGGCACACCAAAACGGGGCGGTCATATGACCGCCCCGTTTCACCACCACTCCCAATTCATTTTATGATTATGCAGCCTGTTTGTTGTGTGTGGTGAGTGTATCGATATGGGCGCGCATCACCGCAAGA
This sequence comes from Thalassospira sp. MCCC 1A02491, assembly GCF_001613785.1. Taxonomy (NCBI): domain Bacteria; kingdom Pseudomonadati; phylum Pseudomonadota; class Alphaproteobacteria; order Rhodospirillales; family Thalassospiraceae; genus Thalassospira; species Thalassospira sp. MCCC 1A02491. The sequence continues at coordinate 191,363 of NZ_LPVX01000005.1, forward strand.
TGGTCACCATCAAGCGGGAATTGCAGGATGCTGTGTCCGTCTTCATGGCGGGCAACACGGGCATTGATCGGCTGATTGATGCCATCAATCACCAGTTCGACCACTTCGCCCGGACGCAGATCCGGTGACGGCGAAATCCGGACATGGGCACAGGAAATTTCCGACAGGGTGATGTTCATCGCCTGTTCGCCAAACGTGATCCTGCCGCCGACATTGATGTCATGGACGCTGTAGGTATCGTCATGAATGTCGGAATTCTGTACCGCAGCCAGGAAAATATCGACCTCGCGGCTCAGAAGGGCGGCTTCTTTGGCGGTGGTTTCCGCAACGGTGTGGACTTCGGATGCATTGCCGCTGACATCTTCGACCTGACCGCGGATTTCACCCATATTGCCGGCCACCCGTGTCGCGCTTTCCGATACAAAGGTCACGTTACGCGAAATTTCGCGGGTTGCGGCATTTTGCTGTTCGACGGCCCCGGCGATACCGGTGACATATTCGTCGATGCTTTCGATCACGGCAGCAACATCGCCAATCGCACGGGCCGAACGGTCGGCGACTTCCTGAATGCGGGTGATGCGCTGGGCGATTTCATCGGTTGCGTTTGATGTTTGTTTGGCAAGGGTTTTGACCTCGCCTGCGACCACGGCAAAGCCTTTGCCCATTTCACCGGCACGGGCGGCTTCGATGGTGGCGTTGAGTGACAGCATGCTGGTCTGTTGCGCGATCGAGGTGATCAGGCTGACCACTTCGCCGATTTCGCTTGCCACTTCCTGAAGGTTTTTCATTTCTTCGCGCGAGACTTCGGAATGGCGCACGGCATCACGCGACACATCGGTAAAGTTCGAAACATGGTTCGAAATTTCTTCGATCGATGCCACCATTTCCTCGACCGCGGAACTTAGCGAACTTGCATTGCCCGAAGATTGTTCGGCTTCGGTGGCGACCGTCAGGGCCAGGTCATAGGTCCGGCCCGAATTGTCACGCACACCGCTTGCACGGTTTACCATGCTTTCGGAACTGTTGAGGATACGGCCGAAAACCGCACCGATCGAGGACCCGAACACGCTGACCAGATGGTTGCGTTCATCCTGGCGGCGCATTTGAAGAGCATCGATTTTCTTTTGTTCTTCTTCAAGTTCGCGGGCGCGGATCATGTTGGCCTGGAACACTTTCATCGCATCGCCGATATCGGCAACCTCGTCGCGATACTTGCTGGCCGGGATCGGGGTATCGAGTTTTCCATCAGCCAGCGCGCCAAGTGCCGACGTCAGGTTCTTCATCGGGCCGGAAATGCTGCGTCCCAGCAGAACCGACAAGATGATGGCAAGCACGGTCGCCGCACTTGAAAGGATGGCGATCATGGTCTGACCGCGAATTTCATCCTGAAGGGCAACTTCCATCGAGGCACGGGTAAAGGCGGAAACTTCCGAAAGAAGGGCTTCGACTTCGTGATCAAGGACGCTTTGTTCTTCCTCGACCTTGATGACGGCCTGCTCGAACGTGGCGGCGTCATAATTGCCGGTGGTGACCTGATCAAAGATTTCCTCGATATGAAGTTCATAATCGAGATGTTCTTTTTCGATCCGTTCAAGCGCGATCAGGACTTTTTCAAACTCCGTGCGCGCCGCATCACTGAGATCACCGGCCAGGAAATCCTTGACCATCTGATGGGCGGTGGCGATTTCGTCGTCGGTCAGGTGGGCGACTTCGGTGAAATGCGCGCGCACGGACTCAAAGGTTTCGCTTTTGTCATGGGCGGAAATATTGGCGATCCGCAATGCCTTTTCCATCAGGATGGCCTGTTCAAGCTGATGCTGCGTGATTTTTTCCAGAATACCATTCAGCGGCAGGTCGCGATGGGCGACTTCTTCGAGCTCATGCCCGATAACCGACATGGTATAGACACCCACGGCACCCAGAATGCCGATGAACACGACCAGCATTCCAACCAGACTGTAAAGCCGGTGCGAAATACGTAAATTCCTGAAAACGCTTGGCATTGACCTTTATCCCCGATGTAGTTCTATCTGTAAAAGTATAGGAAACTACCCATAGGTATATAATACCATAGAATAGGAATATACCCTCATATGGGGAGGTATTTGTCCGCACTCATACAACCACGCACCGCCATCGCGCGGCACACGGGCGTTTCAGGGGTATTTCAGGCGTTTTTTTGGGGTGTTTTTTCAGGCTTATTTTTTAAAAACCGGCTGTATGTCGCGCCATCAGGCGCGCTTTTTGCGGTCCAGATGATAGGTCAGCGCCCATCCCAAAAGGGTTCTGATCGCATTTTCAGGAAGCGGCTGATCAAGGGCGAAGATGACCGCGCGATTGCCCGAACAGGTCAGTTCGGGGTGCAAAAGGCTGCGGGCGCGGTCAATCAGGTCGGTTTTGCAATCCAGGAAGATCATCACCTGATCGGGTGTCTTTTCCTTCCAGTCGGCACGAATGGTGGTGCCCGATCCAGATATCGGGCGCCAGGCCGGTTCCCCCCATTTCAGGCTTTCTTCAATCGCACCAACCCCGTCCAGCCCGGCAGCCACATCATGGATCATGTCGCGGATCCGGCTGATCTTGTCACGGGCCGGGGCGGGGAAATGTGCGATTTTTGCCGTTATGGCGGGTGATTTTTGGTCAATGCCCATCACATGCCAGCAGCCATGGTCAGATTGCCAAATGTCTGAACCAGCAACCAGATACCACAAATCACCATGGTGGCATGTTGCATCACCATGGCCGGCGGGATCAGCCGTTTGCTTGACCAGTTCAGGGTCCCGATTGCATGCATGATGCGTGCGGCAATCAGAATGATCGCAACCACCCAGATAATGTCAGACGTTGCCAGAACGGCCTCGAGCGCAAGCACAAGCAGGGTGCAAAGCGGTGCATTTTCAATGAAATTGCCATGGGCACGAATGCGCCGGCGCAGGATGCGGTCATCACCATCACCGGTCGCGATCCCCAGATCACGGCGGCGCAGCGACACAAACAAACTCAGCCCCGTAAGCATCAGGGCGAAAATCGCAACGGTACAGACGGTCACAGGAAGGGGCAGCATTGGCAAATTCCTTGTCTGATGGCACAGGATGCAAAGATCACGTCCCATACAACCATGCATTCGGGTTGCTATCAACAAAATGCCGGTATCGGGACGCTGGCCACCCCGAAAAGATCGGGGCTTTGCAATGATCTATCGGGAATGTGCGGCAATTATCGGGCAGGTTCGGGAAAGCCGGGCCGATGTGGCTGTTGCGCCCGGGGTCGGGCGGGGCTGGTGCGGGGCAGGGACGGGGCAAACGGGTTTGCATGAGGTCGCAGGCATGACGAATTCCGCGATTATTTGGCAGCCATGCGCAACAGATGCTTGATCTTGGGCGGTGGTGAGGTATAGCTTCGCGCACGCACGCGATCCGGGTGATCTGCCGTGCATTGGTTTTCCACGTTAATTTAACGATCCAACTGACAAACAAGGTTTCAAAAATGACAGCCGATCTTCGAGATGCCGCACTTAACAGCAACGTCTGGGCTTTTCAGGAAGCCAGCAAGCTGGTCAAGCGGTATAAACAGAAGGCGCCTGAAAAGGGCTATGTCCTTTTTGAAACCGGTTATGGTCCGTCGGGTTTGCCCCATATCGGCACCTTTGGCGAAGTCGCGCGCACAAGCTATGTCCGCCGCGCGTTTGAAACCATGTGCGATATCCCGACCAAGCTTTTCTGCTTTTCCGATGATATGGATGGCCTGCGCAAGGTGCCCGACAATATCCCGAACAAGGACATGGTCGCCCAGCATCTTGGCAAGGCGCTGACATCCGTTCCGGACCCGTTTGGCACCCATGAAAGCTTTGCCCATCATAACAACGCCAAACTGCGCGAATTCCTTGACGGGTTCGGGTTTGAATATGAATTCAAATCTTCGACCGAATGCTATCGTTCGGGCATGTTTGACGATGCGTTGCTGCGCGTTCTGGAACGGTATGACGCGATCCAGAAAATCATGCTGCCGACCCTTGGCGAAGAACGCCGTGCGACCTATAGCCCGTTCATGCCGGTCGAACAGGACACCAACAAGGTCCTGATGGCCAAGGTCACCGAACTGAAACCCGAAAGCGGCACCATCGTTTACGAACATCCCGAAACCGGCAAGCTGGTCGAAACCCCGGTCACCGGCGGTCATTGCAAATTGCAGTGGAAGCCCGACTGGGCGATGCGCTGGTATGCGCTGGGTGTGGATTACGAAATGGCCGGCAAGGACCTTATTCCGTCGGTCGAACTTGGCAACAAGATCGTCAAGGCGCTTGGCGGCACCCCGCCGGAAGGCTTCAATTACGAGCTGTTCCTCGATGAAAATGCCCAGAAGATTTCCAAATCCAAGGGCAATGGCCTGTCGGTTGAAGAATGGCTGACCTATGCGCCGGAAGACAGCCTGTCGCTGTTCATGTTCCAGAAGCCGAAAACCGCAAAGCGTCTTTATTTCGATGTCATCCCGAAAACCGTGGATGAATATCTGACCTTTGCCGAGAAGCTCAAAACCGAAACCGATCCGGCCAAAATCCTTCAGAACCCGGCCTGGCACATCCATGCCGGTACGGCCCCGGATCGCGACATTCCGCTGTCGTTTGGCATTTTGCTGAACCTGGTTTCGGTGTGTAACACCGATGACCGTGATCTGCTGTGGAAGTTCATTTCGCGTTATGCCACCGGTGCAACCCCGCAAAGCGCGCCGTATCTCGACAAGCTGGTCGGCTATGCGATCAACTATTATCGTGACTTCGTCAAACCGACGAAGAAATACCGTGCCGCCACCGAGGCCGAGCAGGCAGCCCTTCGCGATCTGCGCGATGCGCTGTCGAAAATCGAACCGGGCACCGATCCGTCAGACATCCAGACCGAAGTCTTCACGGTTGGCAAAAACCACAATTACGAGAACCTGCGTGACTGGTTCAAAACGCTTTATGAAATCCTGCTGGGTCAGGAACAGGGCCCGCGCATGGGCTCCTTCATTGCCCTTTATGGTCTTGAAGAAAGCGTTGCCCTGATCGACCGCGCCTTGGCCGGCGAAGATCTGGGGGCCTGATTTCAGGCCGACCGTTACCAAACATGACAAAGGCCCGCATCGTTGTGATGCGGGCCTTTTTGTTTTGGGGCTGGCTGGTCTCTTGTAGATGCACCTGCCGCCGGTTGCGTTCAGGTTGGCTGTCAGCACCGGGTAAATTCGGCGATCAGTTCATTGGTTTCCGGTCTTGATATCTGATGGCGATAGCGCAGGGCGACCACATCGCGCGTGATTTCCATATCGCGGATCGGCAGCGATACCAGATCGTCCCCCGCCGGAATTGCCGTTGCAGGCAAGATCACGGCCCCGGATCCCTGACGCGCCAGTTCAATCAACCAATCCACCCGATTGGAACGATAGGCCGCATACAGCACATGCCCCTGATCGGCACAGGCGGCATGAAGGGTATCGCGCATTTCGCAATTGGGCCGGTCCAGCATGTTGATACTGGCAAGATCGCCAAGTGAAACGCCATCGCACCGGGCAAGCCGATGATGGGGGGCGACGACAAGTTTATAGTCCTCACGATAGAGACTATCTATGCGATATAGCGTCGGACTGGCCGGTTGGGCGGTGATGACAATGTCAAAATCGCCATCACGCAGCCCGGAAAACAACCCGTCAGCCGGTGCGATGATCAGTTCGATTTCGGCCTGTGGGATGCGCGTTCTGAACCGTTCGACCGCCCTGGAGACCCTGTTATGGCCAATGGTTTCGCCGATGCCGATGCTGATCGGGACCCTGTCTAATCGGGTATGGCGGATGGCGTCGGCCTTGGCTTCGATCGTTTCGGCGAGAACCCGGGTCAGGCGCGGTTTGACCAGTTTGCCAAGCGGTGTCAGCCGGCACCCGGCCCGATCGCGGATAAACAGAGGCCCGCCCAATTCATCTTCAAGCTTTTTGATCGCAGTGGTCAGGGACGGTTGCGACACGTTCGATGCATTTGCCGCATGGGTGAAGTTGCGATGTTCGCATACCGCCAGAAAATAGCGGATCTGGTTCATCTCCATGACAGTCTCCCGGTTTTGTCACCTTTGACAGGGTCTTCCGATCAATAACCATAGTCAATGGCTATCGTAAAATAGGGCATCGGAATTGGCGCAGACCCGGCACGTCATGGGACAAGTGTGGCACGGGATAGGCCCCGGTTAACCACCAATATTCAGGAGATCTGACCATGAAAGCTGCCATCCTTCCAATCGTTTCGGCTTTGGCCTTTGTTGTGGCCGGCATGCCGGTTCGGGCACAGGAAAATGCCGCCGATCACCGTACCGCCAGTTTTATCGAAATGCCGGCCGCACCCGGTCAGGCCGATGCCTTTGCCGAATTTCTGGCCGATGCCGCGCCACTGGTGAAACAGAGCGAACCGGGAACCGCCCTTTGGTTTGCGCTTAAGGCGCAAGACACGCCGCAAGACAAGCCACAAGAAAGGCTGGCAATCTTTGATGTCTTTGTTGATGCATCGGCGCGCGATGCGCATTTTGCCGGTGCTGTGGCCGCGGCGCTCAAAGACAATGCTGACAATCTGGTTGCGGGTGGCTGGGATCGCGGGGTTGTTGCCAATATCCGCAATGCCGACGTGCTTTCGACCAAGGATGCCACCGATCTTTACAGCGCAAAAACCGCAACATTCATCATGATCGAAGCAGCACCGGGGCAAAGTGACCAGCTGGCGGCCCTGTTGCGTGCGGCCGGGCCGATTGTTGCGAAAACCGAACCGGGGACCCTGTTCTGGGCGGGGGTGCAGATCGACAAGACGACCTTTGCCATCTTTGACATTTTCGCCGATGAAGCCGGCCGTGCGGCGCATTTTGACGGGCAGGTCGCGGGACTGCTGATGGAAAAATCGGGCGATCTTGTCCGGGGTGGCTGGACGGACGGGGTTGTCGCCAATGTCCGGAATTATGACATCCTGGCGATCAAGTGATGCCGCTTTGCCAACCGGATCACGATATGCCAGATAACAAAGGCCCGCTTCATAATGAGGCGGGCCTTTGGTTTGCAATGCCTAACTTGGCGGAAGATAGCGCCGCCAGGCATGGGTTTCGAACGGGGCAAGAATGGTTTGACGGGCTTTTTGCCAGCCAACGCCAAATGCCATGACCAGCCCGCCAATGATAAAGCAGACCAGAACAATGGTGATCGACGGATCGATGGAAACGCCTTCGAAACCGGATTGCAGCAAGTAGCCGACATAGATCAGCGCGCTGATGATCGGGGACCGGCGATCAACAATCAGCGAAAACAGCATGGCAAGAACAATGACCGGCACCATCACCCAGGGTGATGCGTCAAAGGCAATGGCGACCGAATGGATGGTCATCGGTGCGCCCATGACATAAAGCCAGAATGCACATTCCGCCCAGCCATTGATGCGATCAGGATCGCGACTGTCGATGAAAACCCCAAGCCCCAAAAGCAAAAGCCCGGTTGCGGTGATCAGGTAATGCAAATAGCTGCCGATGGCCGGGCCGACGGCGGCGGTCAATGCCGACCACAGGACGCCAAGGATGCCGGCGGCAATCAACGCAAAGGAAACCGGCAACCGGTAACGCAGGAAAAAGCCGACCTGAAAGGCAAAGCCGATCACCGAAACCACAACAAGCACATTGATCGACCGTTTGCCGAAATCAACGACATCATCCAGCCCCGACATTTGATCGGGCGTGCTGGTCAGTGACATATAGATCGCAACCGCATAGAGCATGATGGTCACGCCAAGCGATGCCATGATCGCAATCGATGGCAGGGTCGCCTTGAGCTTGCCGGCGATATATTCCGCCAGCACCACGTAACCGGCAATCGCGACAAGCGGTGCCACCCAGAATGCCGGACTTGCGGTAAGCATGCCCCAAAGAATGAACCAGCCGATGCTGAGTGCGACAACGCCAAGGGCGATGAAAATGTCATTCATGCCGCGAAACAGGGTGAATTTCTCGGTCTCGGCGGCTTCGTGCGATTGCGCGATCAGGAAGCTTTCCAGTCTGGCAAAGGATTCTTCGCTGATGACGCCAGCCGCGATGGCGTTCCTGATTTCAGCGATGGAAAATTGTCGGTTTTTCATGGGGCGCGTGGTTCCGTTGGTTTTTAAAGTCCGGACGCCTTGTTGATAGCGCCCAATGCCGACGGGATCAATTTTTACGAAATATCAGAAAAATCGCAATTTCACGTGATGCGGTTCCGCTGTGGTTGCGGTGCAGTTTTGCCACAACGCCGGGTGGGGCATGGTTTCCTAAGCGTCGCGGATGGCGCATTGTCGCCAGGGTGTCGTCGCCGGGATGTTCTTTCCGGCACATCGTTGCCGGAGCACCGTGTTCGGGACATCGTTTTTGGGCGTGGTTTTGGCATCGTTTTTTTTTGGCGTGGTTTTCAAAGGCATCGTCTTTGAGGCCGTTTGGGGAGCGCGGCAACGACCAATCTCCCCTGCGTCGCGCAACCGGATGGTCGGCATTGACGATTTTTTATTGATTTCATGCATAAGTCAGTTAACTGACTTTAGTGGGACTGAATTGATGGCAGGCAAACTGACTTCCGGGGAAAAGCGCCAGAAACTGGCGCGTGCGGCGATGAATGTGATCTGGCGTGACGGGTATCATGCCGCCACCATCCAGGCCGTCGCCGACGAGGCGGGCCTGCCGGCCGGGGGCGTGTTTTATCGTTTTCCCAAAAAGCACGATCTTGCCCAGGCTGCCCTTGAAACCATGGAAAACGAGTTCACGCCGCTTTTGGCCAGCATCGCGCCCAATGGCACGGTGCGCCAACGGCTGTCGATCTTTTTTGACTATCTTGATGCGATGACCCCGCGCCGGGTCAGCCATGGCTGCCCGCTGGCAAGATTGATGCTTGATCTTCCGGCTGACGGGGCCTTTGACCCGGCGCGTCAGACCGGGCAGGCGGTGTTTGACGGTTTGATCAATTGGGTTGCCGGGCAACTCGCCAGGGCCGGCATGGCCGATGAACGCGCAAGGACCGAAGGTCGCCGGATGATCCTGCGTTGGCAGGGGGCGATCATCCTTGCCCATTCCATGGCCGACCGCGCGATCCTTGATGATGAAATCCGTGACCTGCGCGATACCGCCAACCGGCTGATCGACGGGGCGTAAAGGGGCTGGTGGACGCGGCAGGGTGTGTTCGAGGATACCAACTGCCCGGGGCGTAGTGCTGCGGAGCATCAGCGCCACGGGACCTTAGTACCACCGCACCGCCGCACCACAGCACCGCATCGCAGCGCCACAGCGCCTCCATGCCCTGAGCCAACACGGCGAAGTGGCCGGGGATGGCCTGCACAGCACACCGGGCGGTTGCTACCGGTTGGATCCCGCGCACCGATTATGTCGGTTGCCCAAGCCCAAGCCCAAGCCCAAGCTCACGCCCACGCCCACGCCCACGCTTAAAGCTCGCCGTCGGAAGCGCGAAGCCAGAAGTTTGAAACCCCACGCTCCACGCTCCACGCCCAAAGCCCCACGCCCCAAGCGTGCGCCCTTAAGGCCGGATCCGGGATGTTTATCTGACTGCGCCGGTCACCCGGCTTGCCGAGTGCCATCAAACCCGGGCGAGGCTGGGGCTGTTGGGTGGGCGCACCGAAGCGGGCGCAATTGATCGAAAAACACATACTGTCAGCATGCGCTTACCATTATTTTGGCAATTTATGATGGTGTAATTCCTGTTGTGAAACGTCATAGTAAGTAGCCAGAAAAGGCCGCAACAGGACAAAGGATACGGGACATGACAAAGATGAAACTTGTCATCGCGGGCGTGATGGCCCTGATGCTTTCGGCATGTGCCGCAAGCGGTCCGCGGATTTATACCGATGTTGATCCGGCTGCGGATTTCAGCCAGTTCCGCACATTCGCCTTCATGGAAGAAGCGGGCAAAAACGCCGAGGCCCAGTATCAGACCCTATCGGGACAGCGGATCGAGGATGCGATCAGCACCGCCCTTGAGGCGCGCGGCTATCGGGTGGATATCCACAATCCCGATATCCTGATCAACTTCCATCTCAAGACCCAGGAAAAAACCCGAAGCTCTCCGCCGGTTTATGTTGGCGGCTATTACGGATATCGCAGCGGCATGTATGTCGGCTGGCCGGGCTATGTCGAGCCGGGATATGTCGATACCTATACCGAGGGCACGCTGACGGTTGATATGGTCAATCGCCGCACCAATCAGATGGTCTGGGAAGGCACGGCTGTTGCGCGCGTCACAAGCTCGGTACGCGAAGCCCCGAACGAAACGGTACGCAACGCCGTGGCATCAATCTTTGCGCAATATCCCTATGTCGCGGGCAGTGGCGTTGCCGTGCCACCGGTACAGTAATCCAACTGTTCGCCGACAAATTGCCAAGAAGAACCACCAAACAGAAAAGGGCCGGAAAACCGGCCCTTTTTAGTCGATATTGCCTTGTGGTCAGTCGGCGCTGGATGATCAGTCGGCACTGGCGGCGGTAAAGGCCATGTAAAGGTCCTGGGCGCGGCGCGTGATCGGGCCCGGTTGCAGGTTGCGATCATCAAGTTTGACGCATGGTGCGACCTTGTAATAGTTGCCGGTGCCAAAAATTTCGTCGGCGGCTTCGAGTTCCTCGTATTTGCAGGTTTTCTCGACCACCTCGACACCGTCTTCACGCAAAAGCGTGATCACGCGCTGGCGGGTCAGACCATTGAGGAACGTACCATTGATCGCCGGGGTATAAACCGTGCCATCCTTGGCAAAGAACAGGTTGGCATAGGAAAATTCCGCAACATTGCCAATCGGATCAAGCATCACGCCGGTGTCAAAACCGGCATCGGTGGCCTCGGTCACGGCACGGCCGACGTTCGGATAAAGACAGGCGGCCTTTGCCTCGGTCGGTGCACTTTCGGGTGACGGACGGCGGAAGCTTGATTTGCGCGCGGTAAAGCCGGTTTCGATGGCGGCCGGGATTTCGGATACCGAAATGCACAGAACGAATTGCGCGCTATCGGGGTTCGGGGCCAGGAAACCGTCGCCACCATAGACAATCGGCTTGATATAAAGGGCCAGTTCCGGATCAAATTTCTGAACGCCGTCCTTGACCAGGGCAACGATTTCATCGGTGGTGATCGACGGTTTAAGCCCCATCAACTGCGCCGAACGCAGCACACGCGCACAATGCGGATAAAGATCGGGCATCTTGCCATTCATGCGGCGCGCCCCGTCAAACACGGTCGATGCCATCCACACACCATGGGTCTGCGGCCCCATGATGTTGGGGTTACCTTCGTACCATTCGCCGTTATACCAGGTCCAGGTGGTGGGGGTGCTGTCTGTGGCGGCGTGACCCATTCTTGTACTCCTGATTATTCTTGGTGGGAGCCGGGGACTGGCCCGGCTTTGCCTGTGGGGCGGTCAAATCCGGGCGTCAGAATAGGGTTTTTGCCCAAGGCGGGTCAAAGAAAACCTTGCGTGCGAATGGCTGCTATTCGTCTTGTGAGGACAGTGCTTCCCGGCGGCGGATCAGCATTCGGCTTTCGAGGCGCATCAGTTCGCGATTGATTGCCTTGATATCAAGCGGTTTGGTGCAGTGGGCGTCAAAGCCCGCTGCCCGGAATGTCGCAAGGTTGTCGTTGGAAATGTCGGCCGTCAGCGCAAGGATCGGGATGGTTGCCTTGACCGGGTCTTCAAAGGCCCGGACCTGGCGGGTGGCTTCGACACCGTCAAGAACGGGCATGTGAATGTCCATCAGGACCGCGTCAAAATCATCTTGTGCGAGTTTTTCAAGCGCATCCTGCCCGTTTGCGGCCGGGGTGATGGTGTGGCCCTGCTGTTCAAGGAGCTTCTGGGCCAGAATGCGGTTGATTTCGATATCTTCAACCAGAAGCAGGTTCCAGCCGATCACGCGTTCCTTGTCCTGACCGTCAATATCCTGATCTTCGGTTTTTTCGATGGCGGCGACCGCCTCGGCCGAGCTGCGCGGAAGCGTCAGTTCAAACCAGAATTCACTGCCGCGACCTTCGATGCTTTCGGCTTTGATCTTGCCACCCATGGCCTTGACCATGCGCTGGCAAATCGCCAGTCCAAGCCCCGTGCCGCCATAGCGCCGCGAGGTCGATGTATCGACCTGGGCGAAGGCTTCGAAAATGGTTTCAAGCTTGTTCGACGGAATGCCGATGCCTTCATCACGCACGGAAATGCGGAATGACAGTTCATCATCGGTCACCGATTTCGGGGTCACGGTCAGATGGATGTTGCCGAACTTGGTGAATTTGATGGCGTTGGAAACAAGGTTGGTCAGAACCTGTTTGAAGCGAACCGGATCGCCAATCACCCAGCGCGGAATGTCTGCGGGGATTTCCAGATGCAGCTGGTTTTCCTGTGCCCGTGCCGGGACAAGCATCATCGAAGTGACTTCTTCGCAAATCCGGTGCAGATCAAAGGGTACTTCTTCAAGAATAAGACGCCCGGCCTCGATCTTGGAGATATCAAGAATATCACCGATCAGCGACAGCACATGCCGCCCGGCCCCGCGAATGGTTGCCAGATAATCACGCAGCGTATCGACCGAGAAATCCTTGTCGAGATTGTCGCTGGCAAGCTGGGTATAGCCAAGGATAGAGGTCATCGGCGATCTGAATTCGTGGCTCATATGGGCGATGAATTCGGATTTTGCCCGGTCGGCCTGCTGTGCCTGGTTCATGGCCCGTTCGGCGGCCTCGCGGGCGTCTTCAAGTTCCTTGGTGCGGCGTGCGACCAGATCAACGACGTATTTTTCCGTGCGGTTGAGCGAGCGCAGGTAAATCAGCAACAGGATGCTGACCATGCTGCCAAAGACAAAGATCGCCCAGGGCTGCCAGTAATACAGGCTGGCAAATCCGCTATGGGACGGATGCAGGACAATTGTCCAGTCGCGATAGCCGAATGTGAAGTTCGAGACATTCGGATTGAACGGGGTATTCAGTTCCGAGCGGATATGCTCCGCGGCGTAATCGGCCTGACGGTTGGTATAGATCAGCTGATCGTCGCCTTCGGATTTCAGGTCAGCCAGGTGAATTTCAAAACCAAGCGGGATGCGTGCAACCCGGGCCGCGCGGGTGATCATATCGGTCAGGCGCAACACCCCAACCGCCAGCCCAAGCGCCGGGCCATTGGGGTTGCGGCGGTTTTTCACC
>NZ_LPVX01000006.1:0-43869 GCF_001613785.1 Thalassospira sp. MCCC 1A02491
GACCAAGCGGACCAAAGACTTCTTCGCCCAGTTCATGGTTCGAAAGCCAGTTTTCACCGGTGGTTTCAAACAGATACGGCGTCGCATTTCGCAAATCGCACGACGTGGTCAGGACTTCTTTCACGCCCGAGGTCGCTGCAACGCGCTTTGCCCCTGCGCGATAGGTTTCCGCCATGCCATCGGTCAGCATGGTTTGGGCCGATACCGTGGCGAGTTCTTCTTTGGCGGAGGCGACAAAGGCATCGGCATCCGGACCATCAATCACAACTGCAATCCCCGGATTGGTGCAGAACTGCCCCGCCCCCATGGTCAGCGACCCTACCCAGCCTTTGCCGAGTTCTGCGCCACGTGCGGCAACAGCCTTGGGCAGCAGGAACATCGGGTTGACCGAACCCAGTTCGCCAAAGAACGGGATCGGCTCCGGACGCGATGCGCACAGATCAAACAGCGCACGACCACCGCCAAGCGATCCGGTAAAGCCGACCGCCTTGATCAGCGGATGTTGCACCAGCGACTGACCGACATCACGTTTGCCACCCTGAATAAGGCTGAAGACGCCCGGATGGACACCGCATTTCTTGATCGCGGCATCAATGGCCTGGGCAACGATTTCACCCGTACCCGGATGGGCGGAATGGCCCTTGACCACGACCGGACAACCAGCAGCCAGTGCCGATGCGGTATCACCACCCGCAACAGAAAACGCCAGCGGGAAGTTTGACGCACCAAATACGGCAACCGGGCCAATCGGGCGCTGCATCAAACGCAGGTCAGGACGTGGAAGGGGTGCACGATCCGGAAGCGCTTCGTCATAACGACGATCAAGATAGGCCCCATCAAGGATATGGCTGGCGAACAAGCGAAGCTGACCAACGGTACGGCCGCGCTCACCCTGAAGGCGCGCTTCTGGAAGGCCGGTTTCCTGGGTTCCGATTTCTGTAATTTCATCGCCGCGCGCATCGATTTCATCAGCAATGGTATTGATGAATTTCGCGCGCTCTTCACGGGTCGAATAGCCGAACGTCCAAAACGCTTCTTCGGCAGCCTTGGCCGCCTGATCAACAAGGGCTGGCGTTCCAACCGGGAAGGTATTGGCCGGGCCGTGTGCCGGTTCAGACTTAAACGTTGCGTCACCAGCGACCCATTCGCCGGCAATCAGATGTTTGCCTGTCAGATTATAGGACATTGAATTCTCCGTTAGAATGGATCAGATGACCCGTACCTTGATCGGTTCTTCGGCTTGGACCGAAAGACGATTGCGTACCGGACGCCCGAACAATTCCGCCTGTATCTCAAACACGTCACCGTCACGGGTCTGAATGCCATCAGCAAAACTTAGCGTTGCGGTCCCGAAGAAATGCAGATGGATGTCACCAGACCGACGGAACAAATCATACTTGAAATGATGATATTCAAGATTGCCAATAGAATGGGACATGTTTTCTTCACCACTGACAAAGGCCTTTTCCCAAAGAACCTGATCGTCGCGATATACGCGTGAGACACCTTCGACATGACCTGGCAAATCACCAAGCAACAGCTCCGGCCCGATCGCGCAGGCGCGCAATTTGGAATGGGCAAGATACAGGTAATTTTGCCGTTCCATCACATGATCGGAGAACTCGTTGCCAATGACAAATCCGATGCGCACCGGTGTCCCGTCAGGATCATTGACATACACACCGGCAATTTCCGGTTCTTCACTGCCATCACGAGCAAAGGACGGGCTTGGGATGTCATCGCCGGGTGCTGCGATGATCGAGCCATCCCCTTTGTAAAACCATTCCGGCTGAACACCCTTTTCATCTGACATGGGCTTTCCGCCTTCAAGCCCCATACGGAACATCTTCATTGAGTCTGTTTCATCAGCTGCCTTGCTGGCGGCCAGATGCATATTGGCGCGTGCGGAAGCCGATCCCAGATGCGTAAGCCCGGTACCGGTCACCAGAAGATGCGCCGGATCTGGATGATCAATCGGACACAGCAGACGACCACTTTCAATGATCGCATCGTAGCTTTCGCGCGCCTCGTCGAGGCGGCATTCAGCCGCCTCGATCATGCTCATATCACCATTAATCGCTATGGCCGCAAGCTCGCGAACGGTTTCAACACCGGCCAATGGTGCGATGGTGTCACCATCTACAACCCCGACCCGACGTTTACCGTTTTCTGCTATGAATTGAACCAAACGCATATTCATCGCCCCTATTCAATGATCTCAAAATCGCCAAGCGCATCTTCGGCAATCTCAAGACCAAGGCCCGGAAGATTGTCATCAAGATCAATGAAACCGTTCTTTGGTACCGGATCACCTTTGAAGACGTAGTAGAACAGCTCGTTTCCGACCTCGACATCGAAGACCGGGAAGAATTCGGAAATCGGACAATTCAGGTTCGCCATGGTCAGGTGATAATTGTGCATCTGACCAGCATGCGGAACGACCGGCACCTGATAGGCTTCTGCCAGTGCGTTGATCTTCTGAGCTGCAGTGATGCCACCAACACGGTTGGTGTCATATTGAATGACGCTAAGTGCATTCATATCAAGCAAGGTCTTGAAACCAAAATTGGTGAATTCATGTTCACCGCCAGAAATCGGCACAATGTTCATGTTATTCAGCTCGGCATAACCCGCCAGGTCATCGGCAATGACCGGCTCTTCAAGCCAGCGAGGCTGGAATTCTGCCAGTTTTGGCAACATGCGTTTGGTATATTCCAGGTTCCAGCCCATGTAGCATTCCAGCATCAGATCACGGTCCGGACCGATGACTTCGCGAACGGTTTTGACCAGATCAAGGTTCTTGCGCATCCCCGCTGGACCGTCTTTTGGACCCCAGCCAAAGCGCATTTTGACCATATCGAAGCCCTGATCAACATAGCTTTGTGCTTCTTCAGCCAAGGCATCAATCGACTGTCCGTAAAGCTTGGAAGCATAGACCGAGATCTGTTCCTTGGTCCGCCCCCCCAGAAGCTTGAAGACAGGTTTTCCGGTTGCCTTGCCCATGATGTCCCAGATGGCAATATCGATCGCCGAAATTGCAACCATGCCCACGCCCTTACGGCCCCATGCATGGGTGCGGCGATACATTTTTTGCCACAGATATTCATTGTCAAACGGGTCTTCGCCAATCACGAGCGGCGCGAGATAGGTGTCAATGATCTGCTTGGTGATGGTCGGCGCCAGTGCTGCGTTACCGATCCCGACAAGACCGTTATCGGTTTCAATTTCGCAGATCAGCCATTCATGGAAGCGGAATGACCCCATGCTGTCGCCACGCTCGTAAAGCGCATCAGATGCATTGGTGCAGAAATTGGCCTGCGGAGCGACGGTTTTACCGTTCCAGCGCAGAACACGTGTGCGGATATTTTTGATTTTCATCACGATCATCCTTTCAGATGGTGTGCCCGCAAACCGGGCTTTTGGACAAAGCGGTAACGTTCACACAAGAAGCACTTCTTGCGCGGTCTCCGGATCGATCCACAATTTTGATAAGAACCCCACCCCTGACCGGGTGCGCAGGGAGAGCGCGACCCAATCAGGGACAAGCAATCAACTATCAGGCAGCAAGTCGGGCCTGTCGCCGGCTGCCCGCCATACGTGCGACAATTTCAAACGCCGCCAAGGTCGCCCCGACATTGGCCTTTCCAAGCCCGGAAATGTCATAAGCGGTTCCATGCGCCGGCGTTGCCACCGGGATGGGGAGCCCGCCCTGAACCGTCACACCGCGATCAAAGCCCAGCAGCTTGATCGCGATCTGCCCTTGGTCGTGATACATGGTGACAATGGCATCAAGCTCGCCCGCCTGCGCCTTCAGGAAAATGGTATCTGCCGGCCACGGACCTTCGGCAGGAAGACCAATACCTTGCGCCTTTTTCACAGCTGGCGCGATAATGTCGATCTCTTCACGACCGAAGTTACCACCATCACCCGCGTGCGGGTTAAGGGCGGCCACACCAACGCGTGGCTGCTCAACACCATTGGCTACAAGCGCATCGGCAATCAGACGAATGGAATCAACGATCCGGTCGACCGAGATGTTTTCAACAACACGGGCAAGGGCAATGTGGCTCGTCACACGACTGGTCCACATGCCTTCCATGGTGTTGAACTCACATATCGGGCCATCATGGCCAATATGCTCAGCCATATAATGAAGCTCATCCTCATGCCCCATGCCGCCGCGGATCATGGCTTCCTTGTTGAACGGCATAAACAAGATGCCATCGACTTTTTCGTCACGCGCCAGATCCAAGGCGACGTCAAGTGTGCGAAGAGATGCAGCCCCCGCCTTGGGATCGACAACACCCGGATTGATCTGATCCCCATCAAAATAGCTGGTTTCGATATAGGGATACGCATCCTTGGGCCAGCTTGCCGGGAGACTCTCAATGGCTAACAGCTCGATATCCAGTCCTGAGTCCTTGCGACCGCGATCAATCAGGCATTTGTCGCCAATCACCACGACATCTGCTTTTTCACGGATGTCGCTCTGCGACAGCAGGCGCAACAGCAATTCAGGACCAATCCCGTTGGCGTCACCGGGGATTACCGCCAAACGCGGTTTTACATTAACAGTCATCTATAGAAGATCTCCACAAGCGTCATGGGAATGAATGGCAGGTAGGTAACCGCCATCAGCACGGCAAAAAGCACGCCAATGAACGGCACATTGACCTTGGTCGTGTCCCAGATATCGGTTTTGGCAATCGAACAGGATGTCACCAGAACACTGGCGACCGGCGGGGTCTGCTGGCCGATTGCAAGATTAAGGGTAAGAATGATGCCAAAATGAACCGGGTCGATGCCGACCTGCTGGATCAGCGGCAAAACGATGGGCACCACAAGAATGATCGCGGCAGCGCCATGCAAAATGCAGCCAAGTACCAGCAACAAGACGTTGAGCAACATCAGAACCACAAACGGATCATTGGTAAATCCGGTTATCGCCTCTGCCAGCATCTGCGGCAGGCCTTCTTCTGTCAGATAAAGACCAAGCACGGCCGAAGTCGCCACCAGCAGCATCACGGTTGCCGTCTGATTGATTCCTTCGCGCAGCGCATCAAGGAACATCGGAAAGTTCAGTTCGCGATAGATGAAAGCACCGATCACAACAGCTGCGACAACAGCAAGGCCTGCACCCTCGGTCGCGGTGACCAAGCCACCAAAGATGCCACCAAGGATGATAAATGGCAGGGTCAGCGCCCAAGCAGCCTCGCGGAAGGTTTTGCGAACGCGGACCAGATCAAATCGCTCATCGCGCGGGATGTCATATTTGACGGCGAAATAATAGCTGACACACATCAGCCCGAACGCCCCCAAAAGACCCGGCACGACGCCTGCTACGAACAACTGAACGATCGAAGTATCGGAAAGCGCCCCGTAGAGGATCATGGGGATCGACGGCGGGATGATAATGGCAAGCGAAGCAGATGACGACGTTACAGCTGCGGCAAACGTGCCTTTATATCCCTTGCGCTTCATGCCCGGGATCAGGACAGAACCGGTTGCCGCCACATCAGCCACCGCAGAACCGGATATCTCGGCAAAGAACAGCGACACACCGATATTGACCATCGCAAGGCCGCCACGCATGAACCCGATCAAGGCAGAAACAAACTCGATCAGACGGCGCGAGATGGACGAGGTATTCATCAATGCACCGGCCAGGATAAAGAGCGGGATCGCAATCAGCGGGAAGCTTGTTGCGCCGTCAAACAAGGCGAGTGCTGCATTATAGAAGCCCGGAATGCCATGCAGGGAATAGACGCCGACCAGTGCAGCAGCACCGATCGAAACGGCAATCGGAACCCCCATGAAAACTAGGAAAAACATTAAAGGAAGAATGACTGAAACGGCCATCATGCTGCCCTTTCATTGATCGGCGCGTCAGACTTTTGCGCCTTGGCAATCTCGTGGTTCATTTCTTCGGTTTCGACATCAAGCGCCGTCACCATGCGATGCCATGCCTCTGGCAGGCTCAACAATTGACCAATGACGAACAAGGCACAGCCGATCGGGATCACCGATTGGGTGAATTGCAAACCGACCCAAGGCAGCGAAACAAGAGTCTCACCGCCCATGATCTGCAGAACAAACCAGCCCGCCCATGCCATGGCGGCAAACATCGCAATCACGATGGCCTCGCCAATCAGAAACACGACCTTGCGCAAGGTCAGCGGCAGCGCAAGAAGAACGCCCGAAAAACTCAGGTGGGATCGGCGCACTGCCGCAAGGGCAGCACCGTAATAGGTAATCCAGGCCAACATCACCGAAGCGACTTCGTCGTACCAGACCAGTGAGTTGCCCGAGTAACGGAACACCACTGCCAGAATCACGATCAGCGCCAACGCGGTGATCAATGTCATGGTGAAGACTTCAAGGATACGCCGGAACAGAACAGCTGCGAACTGCATCGCGTTCTCTCCTATCGGAAACAAATTCGAAAGAGCGGGGCAATCCGTGGGAAGATTGCCCCGATCCGGTTTAGTTTGCAGTAGCGAGTGCGGCGTCGACCAAGGCCTGACCACCGTCAATTTCAGAAGCAAACTTTGCGTAGATCGGTTTGGATGCCTCAACGAACGCTGCACGGTCAGCAGTGTTCACTTCCATTCCGCCGGCGATTAGCTCATCCAAAAGCGCCTTGTCGGCTTTCGCACCGGCATCACGCGACCAAAGTGCCACTTCGCGTGCGGTATTGACCAGAATGTCACGAATTTCCGGGTCCATATCGTTATAGGCTGCAACAGACATGGTCGGGTATGACGGCGAATAGATATGACCGGAAAGGGTCAGGTATTTCTGAACTTCGTTAAGCTTGGCCGCCTCGATATTGGTCAGCGGGTTTTCCTGACCATCGATCACACCCGTCTGAAGACCAACGAACACTTCCGAAAAGGCCATCGGGGTCGGGTTTGCACCATAGCTCGAGAACATGGCAACACGCCATTCGGACTGCGGCGTGCGCAGTTTGATGCCATCAAGGTCAGACGGCACACTGATCGGGCGCACATTATTGGTGATCTGACGGAAACCGTTTTCCCAAAGCGCAAGGATCTTGTACCCGGCTTCTTCAGCCTGCGGCGCAACGGTTGGCCAGAAGACCGACTCTTCGATCTTTGCCAGTTGATCACGATCCTTCACGAGGAATGGTAGGTCAAACAAGGCGAATTTGTCTGCAACAGTCGGCATCGTCGAGGATGGCAGCGTGATCTGAACGGTGCCAAGTTTAAGACGCTGCATCAGCTCTTTGTCTTTGCCAAGCTGGGCTGAGTCAAAAAGCTTCACGGTTGCCTTGTCACCGAGACGTTCATTTGCAAGGCGGGTAAACTCGGCCGCGGTGTTGGCCTGAAGCGATCCATGTTCTGCGCTGATAGCAAAGACGATCTCATCTGCAGCATTTGCCACAGTCATAGCAGAAACAGACGCGATACTGCCGAAGGTTACGGCAGCGACAAATTTACGGATACGACCTGCGTGGGTCATGTATTCCTCCCGATCTATGTGTAATTCGCTGTTCACCGGTAGCTGGGAACGCACGATCTTTGCCGCGCTTGATTTTGGTATACCATATTGAAGACACCGAAAGTCAACACAAAATCAAATTTCGCAAGAAACACCATCTCAAATGCCAATTTTACTAGTTGTTTTTCAACAGCATACACCGAAATTTTTTTCTCTAAACTAAGCCTTGAGGCCCCCAAAATGGTATACCATCTATTTTGGTATACCATTTTTGGCTTGCCCTTTTAGCGGTGTAACCGTATCTTGAGTGGAATAACGACATGCAGGGAAGAACGGTTTGAGTAACATCATTCTGAATGCCGGATCCGAAACGGATCACGATATCGACGAACAAATCGTCGAAACGCCTATTGCGACAATATCCGAAGATAGCGACCTGCCGCTGGCACAGCAGGCGGCAAATGTTCTGCGCGACATGATTGTGCAGGACATAATCCCGCCCGGCAAACCGATACGTGAGCGTACGCTAGCACAACAACTAAATGTGTCGCGAACCCCGCTGCGCGAAGCGCTACGCATTCTTGCGGTCGACGGCCTTGTTGAACTTCTTCCATCTCGCGGGGCGATAGCAGCAAACCCCAGCCCAGAGGATGTAAAGCACATGCTTGAGTTCTTGGGAGGCATTGAAGGACTTGCCGGTGAACTTGCCTGCAAGAGGGCAACCGATAAAGAAATCGATGAGATTCGTGCCCTGCACTATGAAATGCTTGCCGCCTTCTCACGTAAGGACCGCCTTGCATATTTCAAACTGAACCAACGCATTCACCGCGCACTCGTTCTGGCTTCCGGCAATCCGCTACTGATTGAAACACATGAACGCATGAATGCCAGGCTATACCGCATCCGGTACCGCTCAAACATGCGCAATACAAAATGGCCAACCGCCATTAGCGAACACGAACAGATTCTCAAAGCCATTGAAGATCGTGACGCATCCAAGCTCAACAACTTGCTACGCAACCACCTTGGCAGCACTTGGACCAAGGTCAGCGAGGACGGGCAGGTCGGAGCCACCGAGAATCATCACAACGACTAACCAGAGAAAACCAGAGACCGGCACTGCTGGAACTGGCTCCCGCGCAAGCGGGGGCCTTTTTTTGGCCAGTTAAACCAACACCCACACAAGCGACCGAAACGACAAGCATGCGCAGCGAAAAGGCGACTAGAGGAAAAGCGATGATGCCCCCGGGGAGAATCGAACTCCCACTCACTAGTTGAAACAGATTTTGAGTTAAAACCAGTCTATCGGCAAAGCCGGAGCTCACAAAACACTCGACTTTAATTTCACTCTTTTAACCAATTATCTGATGATTCCTGCAGTCTGGTCTGACATCCTGCAAGGCTGACACAATTCAAGCACATGATAGCTCCTTCAAACCAACTTGGAATCAGCCAAACGGTTCTCTCAGAGGTCTTTGAATCTAAATGCTTAGACACCAAGCCGTTCTTTCAAGATTTGCTGCGCGAGACGGGTTTCTCGCGCAGCTCCAGTCCTGATCGCATCAACCAGTGCCAAACACTGATAAAGAAACGCGTCTCGCTGAACTGCCACCGGAATCGATTTGAACAATGGCTCGATAGCCTGCCCTTTAACTTCGCCCTTCGCATGAGGCCAGACGAATGGATATTCCATCTGAGACAGCAACCGTCCTTGCAGCATAGGCGCATGAAAAGATGTTGGTAAACCGCGTACAAGTGGTCCCGGGTGCACCGGGAAAACATACTTTAACCCGCTAAACATGAAGTCACACAGCGCACGACGATTTGCGGCCGGGCGACCAGATTGAAGATCTTTCTGCGCAAGGCCGGAATACAAACTTCTGTTGAGCGAAAGACTGATCTCCGACTTGCTGATTTCCAAAGAGTTTGCCAACCCCCTGATAGAGACTACATCGTCATCGTTTGATCCACCTCTCTCGTGACGCTGCCCTTCGTTGTGCAGACTGATTAGCTTCAATAATACGACGATATCTTGGCCTTTCATAAATGCCCCCAAACAACATCCGTCCTGTGTCCATGGACTATGGACAAATCTACAACTACAGGTCAAGACGTGACGTTTGGAGCACTGCCAATCGCCCTCTAATCAATACATTCATGAATAGAGGTACAAGTCTCGTGGCCCTAAAGAACACAAAAAAAATCTCGCACAGTTCTGCAAGAGACGCTGAAACCCAAGGCTTTCAAGCAAACCTATGCCTCGTTGCTTGAATTAGAAATAATGTGGTGAGCGATAAAACAGCACCGAGAACGACAAAATCAGGCTCTGAACCAAGCGGTGATTAAAGGTACCGTTCATGACGAGGCACGCCGTAAGAATAAGGCCTAAGCTCGGCACTTAGGACGTCGACTTTTCAGCACCTGCTCACTCTGTACTCCAAGAGCAATAGACTATGGTGCGCTTGGGCTTGGGCTTGGGCTTGGGCTTGGGCTTGGGCTTGGCACATTGATCATACTCAGACAGAATATCAAAACTCAGTGACCTCGAACGCGTCTGCATCAAGAAAAGTAGCTGGTAAGTATAAAATGCAATTCATATACACACCAAACGATCCACCTTTCTCGACAGAAACGGCTCGAGATCAAGGCAAGAAAAGTAGCTTTGGAAAGAAGACAAGTTCCAATCCCAAAGAGCACAAAATCAAGATGGAACGTGCCTTGCGTGAAATGGCACTAGGTGAGTACACAGCAAAAGCTGCATGGCAACTTATCAGATCCTCTCTGCACACAGACGGCTTACTATTTGTCAAAGACATCATCGATGCTTTGTTTAACGTCGCAATCCACCATCATGTATCGACGGCAAACATCGATGAAACCAGAGAATGGTATGACATTTCTTGGAAGATTGCCGGCTTCATTGATGAAGACTTACCACGAGAAGCTGGACGCTTGGAGGCGATTGGCGACATACTGCGTACAAAGGCAAAAATCGCTGAAAGCTCGGTCTCGGCCGAAGAAGCAATGCAGCAAAAGTACGTGCCTCAAATATTGAGTATTACCTCGTACCATGGCAACAAGGCCCAGAGGAAATTCATAGCCAAAGAGCTGAACATAACGGAACAAATTCTTTCACGTATATTTCTCACCATGCAAGATGCTGGACTCATCGTCCGTGAACAATACGGTGACGATGCAATCTTCTCATTGACTGAACTTGGTGAAAAATTCGTACAGCAGACCAAAAGCAGCACGAATGGATAATAAGGTCGTGACGTCTCACCAAAATGATTCTCAGCTACAGAGAGACGACAATGAACCGGTTGCACTTTTTGACCCTCTAAAAGTCTCAGAGAACTCAATGCGCAATCCAATACTCATGGAACTTGCTCGAGAACTAACTGAGCTCTCAAGATCGATGATCATTGAGTCAAAAGTCGGCGCAAACAAATTAGCAACCATTGCACAGGTCGATGAAATCCATTTCACTAACCTCATAGAAGGCCATGCAATCCAGCATGAACGGATCGAACGCATTGTGGCGGAGTTTCAGGTTTCGACCAGCCACCAGTGCGCAGACGAAGTACTAGTGACGAATTACCTAACGGCAGTGCACTGGGTCGATAACCAACCTCCAGATTTCGACCTGCTTGACGAACACTCCTTACTCTCAGTTCACAGAGCATTGTTTGCACATCCAAGCAAAGACGACGCCTCGTTCGGTGACTTTGCAGCGGGAACCTTCAGGGAAGTAAACGTGATTGTTGGCGAACATGTACCGATAAGTTCAGGTGCAATCCCGCGCTTCATTTCCCGTCTATCTGATGCCTACAAAAGAGGTAGTCCCATAGAAAAACTGCTCAACGCGGTATACGCCCATCATCGACTAGTTTGGGTACATCCATTTGTCGACGGCAACGGCCGGGTTGCCAGGTTCTTGACCAAGAAGATGCTCGAACAGGTTTTGCCTGCAGCCCGATACTGGTCGCTTTCCAAAGAGCTTTACACACATAAACAAGATTATCTTCGGCATCTCGCATCCTGCGACAAGCCAAGACAAGGCGACCGGGACGGTAGAGGAAATTTGAGCGAAGGAGCTCTGGCAGACTTCACAGAGTTCGTGCTGAAATTGTGCATCGGCAAAACAAAGGAAACGATCGAGAAACTGAAAGCACGCTGACAGTGCGGGAACTTTTCTTCCACCACCTGGACGGGGTGAGGAGGCATGTATTCCCACGACACTGAAGTGTGTCGAGAGCGGTTCCCCCTTTTTAGCACCCCTAATCCGGTCAAGATAGCCCCTTCACCCGCGTCTTACCAAGGAAGCCTTGTTCGGGTCGTAAACATAGTCGGCAATAGAGCCATCTTTGATCTTCTCGACAGCTTCCTCGATCACAAACAACGGAACAAGGAACCATTCACGCGGAACAACTGGCCTTCCAAAGCGGTCCTGAACCTCAATTTCAAGCCGGGCTGGCTCAAAGATGCGATGAATCAGGTTTTCCAGCTTCGTGCGATTAATATTGAATAGTTCATATGTCGCAACGATCTCGACATCCGCCATCAGGAAGGTCGGTTGAAGTCGCGCACCCGCTATACGCTTCTCAACACTCATATTCGTGACGCCAATCTTGTGCACCAAGTCGCGGTTTTCCGCGACAAGCGGATGCTCCGACCCGCTCCTCAGCACATAAATGGTCCCGCTCGCTTCATCGCCATCAATCGTTTGGTCTGCAAATAGCGGTCCCGCGGTAAGCTCGGTTATACGCCGCCCTGCTTCATCCTTGTTAAGCGCTCGCTGAAGCGAGCGCAACAGCATGTTGCTCTCAGTACCGTTGTCAAAGATCACCCGCAACCGGGCATCTGTGCGCCCCTGTTCAGTAAGCATTGTTTCGCCTCTTTCGGCCACAAACGCTTTCTGACCACCGACGATGAAAAAGCGACCTTGCTCAATTTCGGCCTTCATTTCGAACGGGCGAGTTTCGCGCAAGCCGGTATCAAGCTCCTTTTGAACCTGCTCAAAAACCGGCTTGAATCTATCGAAATCTTCGCAACGGTCTCGATTTGCAACTTCTTCTGCTGCGCGTCGCTCTGCCGTCGAACGCACATGTCGAAGTTCTGTAATCGACGGCGTTTCTGCATCAACCCCAAGCTCCGCAAGAAGTGCATCATCATCAAGATCGTCGTTTGAAGCTGCGTCCACAGCAGCACCATCGCCCAGAAGCCCCTGATGATCTATCTCCTCAACCAATGCACGCGCATCTTCCTGCTCTCGGATACGATCAAGACGGACCGCATAAAGGCGTTCAAATATATCGCGGTCTTCACCGTGTTGCGGAGGTCGGCCGTGCTCATCAACAAACCTCTGGATTTCCTCAAAGCCGGCAATAATGCGTTCTTCACGCGGTGTTCGACTTGGGGCTTTCTTAGCTTCAACCTCAACACCAAGCTCGGCAAGTAGAGCATCGTCGTCGTCAGTAAACGTCTTACCCATTGGACGCTTCCTGTTTCATACGAGCCAAAAATGCCACGCCTTCTGCCATGCGCTTTTCCCAAGCATCTGGCGATGTGATAGACGGAAGCCGCCCACGCTCCTGCTTGAATTTCAGTGCACGCTTGGCCAAATCTCGTGCCTCTTCTGGCGTGAGTTGAACTTTCTTTGCTGAAATCACAGCGGCAACTTGCTTCAAACTTTCTTCACTCATCGCCTTGGCAAGGATCGCATAGGCCTCACTGAACGGGTTGATACGATCAATCAGGTCAATATCAAGCTCGCGAACATCCATCGCAAACTTTCGCACCCCCTGAATCAGTGCATTATTTCCTACCTTATCAGCGACACCAGTCTCTAGTGCCGCCTCCTTAGCCTTCTGTGTAAGGTTAAGAGCTGCGATCGCATGCTGACGAACAGCTTCCTGATCATGATCGTCGAGTTCAGGATATCGATCTTTAATGATCTTACCCATTCGCACCTGGGTCAGTTCTTCTGGCACCAGCTCTTCATCAAAAAGCCCGCGCTCGACTGTTGGCTTATCCTGAACAAAGGTGGCGATCACTTCATTCAAGTCTTCCTGACAAATCCGTTCACCTTCTTTAGTCTTCGGCGTTACCAGCCCCTTGATCTCAATCTGGAACTGCCCGGTATCTTCATTAAAACCCACATTACAGGTGTTTTGATCGTATCCACCTTCGCCGTAGTCATACCCCTCTTGCGGGCCGCTCGACGTTGACTTCGGGGTGAAATTGAAGCGAGGTGCAAGCACCTGCTCCATTAACAAGCTGGCAGCAATCGCCTTGAGCGTGTCATTCACTGCCTCTGTCACCGCCTCTTCGGAGGCATCCGGTTCGGCAATTAGGTTGGTAAAGCGCGCACGCGTTTTGCCTTTCGCATCGCGTGTCGCACGGCCAATAATCTGCACGATTTCGGTCAAGCTCGATCGATAGCCAACTGTCAAGGCGTGTTCGCACCAAATCCAGTCAAACCCCTCCTTGGCCATACCAAGGGCAATGATCATATCCACATGATCACGGTTGTTC
Source organism: Thalassospira sp. MCCC 1A02491 (assembly GCF_001613785.1). NCBI lineage: Bacteria > Pseudomonadati > Pseudomonadota > Alphaproteobacteria > Rhodospirillales > Thalassospiraceae > Thalassospira > Thalassospira sp. MCCC 1A02491. The sequence continues at coordinate 13,999 of NZ_LPVX01000006.1, forward strand.
TTCTGGGTGGGGTCTTTGAGTGCGGCTGAAACCCGGTCGCGCTTAGACGGATCATCATCCACAAGATCAGCGATCCGCAATACGCGACCGCCACTCGTTTTGACAAGCTGAAAGCCCGTAACCGGATCAGTACCCTGCCATTCGCCAAGTTCTTCGATGATGTGCTCGACTTCCCGAACTTTGTCCTTGGTGCTTTCTCGCGAGTTTACAGACGGGATATGGATGATCGTCTTTTCCGCTGGGTCAAGCACGTTCAGAATGTCATCGGCATAAGCACCGGTATAAAAGAAATACCCGATATCAAGGGCCTTCAGGTATTTGTAGCCGTTGAGTTGTTCATAATAGGTATACGTAACCGTATCAAATTTCGCCTCGTCATGAGGCATCAATACGGGTTCAGCATCGCCTCTGAAATAACTGCCGGTCATCGCAACCACATGCACTTTATCGCGGGCGATCAATTCGGCAAGGTGCGCACCAAGCTTGTTATCCGGATTGGCAGATACATGATGAAATTCATCGATCGCTATCAAACAGTCATCAAAGGCTTCTATACCAAACCTCTCTACAGCGAAGCGGAATGTCGCATGGGTCGCGACCAAGACACGGTCATCACTGTTAAGAAACGTCTTCACCGCACCAACTTTGCCCTCGTCCCCCCCCGGAGCGTTACAAAGGTTCCATTTCGGTACAACCTGCCAATCCGTCCAAAACCCGAACTTCGATAGCGGCTCATCAGCAAAGCTGGAACCGATCGACTTTTCCGGAACAGTGATGATGGCCTTGCGAAGCCCCTGATTATGCAGTTTGTCGAGCGCAATGAACATCAGCGCCCGGCTTTTGCCCGAGGCAGGCGGTGATTTAATCAGCAGATACTGCTCACCCCGTTTCTCATAGGCACGTTCCTGCATCGGGCGCATTCCCATTTCATTTGACTTGGTGGAGCTGCCATTCTGTGCATAAGTTACAGAGACGCTAGGAACACTCACGTCATTAGCCAAAACCTAATCCTCCCAACTCACAAGCGCGTATTGCTGTATTCCATACTGCTGAAGCAAGTGGTCGCCCCACGCAAACCAATTTCCGACAAAGTCATCATCTTTTTCGTCAAAGCGCAATTCATCCGGCACTGCGGCTTCAGTGGCTTTAATCAGCTCATACAGCTCTTGATTTGCCTGATTAGGTTGAATCTTATTTCCATCTTCAGTGAAACCTTCACAAACCACCGAGAGAAACTTCGCGAAACTCATTACCCCTTCAGGAAGAGATTGGGGGGAGTGGAAACAAAGGTCGGTTCCTGATTCAGTAAAGCTGTAACGATGCTTGGCGCTTGTAACATCTACGTGTGGCGGAACAGTTATGTGCTCCGCAAGGACAGGAATTCGCTCAAAATGATTTACCGTACGCCCATGATGCAGAAGAATTTTTTCCAGTGACCAAGGATTGCCTTTCCAAAAGCCCCGCCATAATAACAAACCAGCCCAATGCAGATTGGACCGGTACGCGGCTCGATCTAAAAATAAAGGACATACGTAAGCGGCCTCTCCGATCCCTCTGTTACGAAGCCTCCTGCGCAACTTAAATAAAATATTGTGCTGAAAATCGTGGTGATGATCTTTTTTAGCGCGCAGGTCGAAATAGAGCGCACGAGGAGACACACCAAGTTTTAGATTCTTTCTATCTTTGATAATCCCGGCAGTGCTGAAGTCGGGATATGCAGACGGTCTTTTGAATTGCATGTAGAATGGTCGAAATCCACTAATTCGACTATGCAACCGCGCATCAGCCCCAAGCCATCGCTCTTTGTCTCGCGAGAAAGGTTCAATTGTAAAACGAAGGCTCGGAAAACTCATTGCTGTCAAAAAAGATTCTAGTGCGAAACCAACAACATCCTCCGTAAAGTTGGCGTCGATACGCAGGGCGCGCTTTCTCCGTGAAGAAGCCACACTAGTCATGCTACCCCCTGCTTGGTCATCTTGGTGTAGAGCTCAAAGAGCTTTTCAAGGCGTTCGGTGTCGTTCCGGAAGCGGCGCCCGATGTAGATGCGCTCAAGGGTTTCGTCGTTTCGATCATGAGCCGAGCGCAAGTCTTCGGGCATCTGGCTTTCGCCGTCTTTAACTTCATAGAGATCGGTGATGGTCGCGGGAAAATGCGCCTCACGCGCCAGAAGGATGTCTTCGGCGCAGCAGGTCAGGTCTTCTTTGTTTTTCTCAGTCAGCTTAGGAAGGGGAAAAGTGTTCCAGCCAAGAGTGTTTGCATAGCGATAGTCGTTCTTCATCCTCCCGCAAACTGTAGCTATCCAAGCAAGATGACAACGGCTTACCAAAACCGAAAATATCAATAGGTGTTCACGTTCTGAGAAAAATGCGTTGTCATTCGCTATTGTCCCCCGTGGAAGTAAGTCCGTCGCCAGATATTCCCTGTTTTCTGATGTCGTTCTAGACACGGCGACCGAACGTTCCTCTCCAGTAGAGCTAACAAGCTCGTACCTATGAGGTGTATTAGAAAGGACTGACCTCGTAGTCTCCTTTGTGCTGTTCAGTCGGGCTTCTTTTACCGCCAGTATTCTTTGGTTTATCTCAGGAATAGCTCGAGCTTCGGCAAGCTGGTCGTCGGAGATTAGTAGCGCGAATCTTACCATACCTTTAGAAATTTCTTGAGCTCCCACATAGCGACGCAGGTATTGCTTTGCAGCAGGATGTTCACTGAACATCTGCCTTGCATCTGATGCTGAAAGTACAAGGTTTCCGCCACAATTCGGTATGCTTCCACGTATCAGATCAGGAAGCTGATGAATGGGCTTCCTTCTGTCTGACACAATATCAACATTGGCTGTAGTCAAATATGGGCTAATGAAATTAGTTGCCGTGCAGATATCATCCTTAAACAGGTATCTTTGTACTGTTGCTTCGGTGTCCACACCAACGATCACAACGATTACACCTGCATTGTTTTTCGCAAGGTTTTTCCAGAGAAACGAAGTGTGGGCGAAGCGAATTTTGGTTTCACCTGTCAGAAATGGTTTCCAAAATTTCGGAACCATTTGGCCTTGGCACATTGAGTTCGTGCTAACGAATGCGAAGCGACAAGGCTGATGCTCATTGTATTGCTTGGCCTTAAAGTACCAACCCGCAACATAATCCACAGAAGAAGCAGAAAAGTTGGTTGAGCTAAAAAGGAACTTCAGATCTTCTTTCTGCTCAGCTTTCTGTTTTGTAAGGCCCGAAAATGGAGGGTTCCCACAAATGTAGGTCTCCCCTCCTTCGTTCTCGAAGTCTATCTGTGACTGATCGAGCGGCGACATGAAGAGATCATCAGCATGATGTTTCGCGCCTGTTCCTATGGGAGGACAGATACTCAGCCAGTCAAGACGCAGGGCGTTGCCGCAGGTAATCCAGTTCTTGGCATCAAGCGGCAAGAACTCCGCCAACGCTTCCTTCTGACCGCGATAGAGCACGTCGCACTGATATTCGGCAATGATAAGCGCCAAGCGCGCGATTTCGGCAGGGAAGTCTCGCAGCTCGATCCCGCGAAAATTCGTCAGCGGGATTTCGGTGCGACGATCGGCATCCCCGCACCGCTTGTTTATTTCGGCCTCAATGGCGCGCATTTCCTTGTATGCGATGACAAGGAAGTTGCCCGACCCACAGGCAGGATCGAAAACCCTAATCCTCGCCATGCGGTTACGCAGGTTACGGAGCTTGCGGGTGTTGTCACCCGCCTCGTCCAGCTTCTCGCGCAAATCGTCAAGGAAAAGCGGATTCAGTACTTTCAGGATGTTGGGCACACTGGTGTAGTGCATACCGAGTGCACCACGTTCCTCGTCATCGGCAACGGCCTGGATCATTGACCCAAAGATATCAGGATTAATCTGCTTCCAGTCTAGGTTACCGATATGCAGAAGGTAAGATCTTGCGATTCTGGAAAAGCGCGGAACCTCTGTACTGCCTGAGAACAAGCCACCATTCACATAAGGGAAGCCATCAACCCAGCGCGGCAGATTTGCTTTCGCCTTATCCTCGGTCTTGGTGTTCATCGCCCGGAAAATCTCGCCAATCACCTCGTGGGTGTTGGACGAATCACTGGCACTCATCCGCTCGACCGTCAGCGTAAAGCCATAGTTCGGATGCAAGATATCTGTGTCCTCGGCAAAGAAGCAGAAGATCAGACGCGCCATGAAATGGTTCATGTCGTGGCGGCGTTCGGCAGTCCCCCATTCAGGGTTATCTTTTAGAAGCTCGACATACAGGCGATTAAGGCGCCCCGTTGCCTTGATGTCAAATGCACTTTCCCTGATTTGCTTGACGGTCGAAATACCCGCAAGCGGCAGGAAAAACCCGAAATGATCCGGGAAATCAGGATAACGACAGACAACAACTTCGCCACTATTGAGATCTTCGGCCTGAAACTCTGTACCATCAGTGGCAAGAATGAATTTCGCCTTTGCACGCTTGGTCGCACTGCTTTCCCGAAGCGCTGTCATGGCTTCCGTTACGCGACCAGCATCACAAGTTTTGATGTGAATGTTGCTGGTCTGAAGGACACCGCCTAAATCGGATTTGTTCGAGCTTCCTGAACGCAGACGCTTGATCGTTGTCGCTTTATTTCCGAATGCTTCAAGGAAGGCAAAGGGGAATTCTTCGCTGTCATAAGGCTCTGCCGCAAGTGCGGAAATAGCTTCTTCGATCTCAACAGCGTTCATTATTAATTCCCCCTAAGTTTCTTTTCTTTCGCACATTCTGGACGGAGAAACTTTACCCGATGTCCGAAAGCAATGGCCTGCCCATAACCGCCACAGCAACAGTGTTAACCCTCTCCGAGGCACAAGACTCGTTCAACTTGAGTTCTACCAAATCCAAATCCTGTTTGTCCCACCTCTTTATGCATCTAAAATTGCCAAGCCATGCAAGCATAACCGGGAATTTATCAACCTCGAGAAAGATGGTCTTTCACTCGCCCCTTTCATCAACCGTCAGCAACATCTTAGAGAAAATCTCATGCACTGAAGTCTCCTGCGGCGCTACAAACTGGCTCACAAAACCTAAAACTAGGCCCGGATCCAAAAACAGCAAATTTATCAACCGCAAAATTTTCAGCGTTCACTGATCGCGCTGGAAAATGGTGGTACTCAAGAGCACATAAGTTCAGTTACCAGCGATTTATAAAAATGCCGAATTTCAATAACCACGATTTTTAACCTAAGGGCGCAATACCGCAAACTTGTTGCAAACAGTAAAATTGACCTACCAAATTTGGATAAAATTCAGTGCACCACATAGTTCTCTTCGAGCTCTATTCTTAGAAATTCAAAAAGCCTGATCTTCAACGAAGCTTCTGGAATTTGGAAACGAGGAAACTTCCTCGCGGAATGCAGAGACGTTAAGAGCAAAATTCGCATTCTGGCCCATTCATTTTCCAGGAAATCAGAACCGAGAATTCATTCCCAAACTCTCTTGAAAATCATGTGGACATACCATGCAAGAAATTGATCTTCAGCGAAATTCTAGCGCTTCATAGGACACTATAATTTCTTCAAAAACTGCAAATCTTAAGAATTGAAGAGAGTGCCGCTTGAGGGAAAATTAAAAATTTCTCGAATATGAAACCTGATGCATTTGAGAAATACGGCAAAACAGGTTAAGACCCGTTTCAAGCAGGAATTTGCAGTCTTCGTATAATTTCAGGGCTCCCTTTTTCGTCTACATTATTCACTTTCCTAACCGAGAATTTCAGAGCCGAAGGCCTCGGGATCAGATCATGAACCAAAAATTTCTAAGCCAAATTGTTTACCGATAGTGATAGACAACTTGAAAAATTTCGAAGGAAAACTCGTTTGGAAGAATTGAACTTTCTTCCATGTTCGACAAATTTCTCCGCGAATGAAAACACTCCATTTTCAGAGAATTCATAGTCGGGTTCAGATGCCAAAAAAAGTTCTGAGATCGGCGAACTCACCTCGAACCAAAATTTGCATTTCAGCAGAAATTCTACCCCAACCAAAATCGAGAAACGATTTCCCAAATCCGACATAACACAACATTTCCAATAAATGCATTTGGCTTGCTCGAACATACAAACTGAGACGAACTATGCATTCTTGGGCTGTCGTTTCTAGACCCAATGCACCTTTGACAGCGTCTCAGGTTTTATAACCGGGATGAAAAATTCACCGTCACCCCTTGATCTGAGAAACGGAGAAACAGCAGTACGCATACCCTTAGAATTGATTTAACGGTGCAGCCAAATGCGTATCACCAGAACTCTGAAAACCAATCAGTTATCTCCAATTTCCAGCAACTCTCTAGCTTCAGCAATCGCGTCTTGTACTGAGGCCCCGTACTCACGAGAAAGTACTGCTAAGACCTCTTCTGCAGCATAGATACGATTTCGCTTGTTTGTATTTCTCTGTCGCAAGACCCCTTTTTCAACCAGTGCAGCAATCGCGTTATTGGCTGCGGGATAACTACAATTCAGTTGTTGCTGAAGGAGGTTGGGCGTCACGATCGGAAATTCGACCAAGATATCCAAAGCTCGCTGAGCTGAAGATTTTGCGCGCGGTTTAACGCGATCCATCCACAACCCAGGAAGCAGTTGCAGGGCTTCCCGCGTCTTGTGTTCTTCGCCTTCACACGCAATGACCGCCTCAGCAATGTAGTTGGTCAACGGCCCATAGCTCAGTTGCTTTTGGGCATCCTGCAGCGCGCCGTAGTATTGTTCCTTATTAGCTTCAATGTAATCGGATAAATAGAGTGGGACGATGCCTTCCGCTGCCATATGCAAAACAAGCAGTATTCGGCCTACTCGGCCATTACCATCGCTGAAGGGATGCACCGCCTCAAAGTGCGCATGCCCAATGGCCATACGCATAATGAGGCTTGGCCCTTGGCCCACATGCCCCATAGCAGCCAGAATGTCGTCACGATACCATGTCAGGGTTTCTTCAAGGCATTCCGTTACAAACTCTGGGGGAGGAGGATTGAAGATTGAATTCTCAACCTTCCCATTGCCACCAATAAAAACAAGGCCGCGCGGATGATCTGGTGCCCTCAATGCTCCCGCCTTACCGGTGAACATCGGGTCCTTGGACATGATAGCTTCATGAAGTTTTCTCACCAGAGAAACGTCAAAGGCGGCCACGCCAGCTTTCTCAACACTGTCCAAACCGTGCGATATTGCGTTTGCATATCCACGAACAGACGCAGAAGCAGAGCGTTTGATATCTCGATCATCAGCTTCAGAAGGCGGCGTTAGTACCTCATCCAGTGTTGACCAGGTTCCTTCCATACGAGACGAGGTTAGAGCCTCTCTTCGCGCAAATAGATATGACATTACGCGCCCAATCCGGTCGATGTCCTTCAGACGGGTGCGCCCCATCAAAATTTCATTCGCCTTGGCCAAAAGCCTGACATCACAACCAGACTGAATGATCCTAGGTGGAGCTGGTGGGCGAACAAACCACGTATTGCGGTAACGCTCATCAGTAGCACGGCAAACACCGGACTTAAGGTCACGGGTGTATTCGCGTCTTAGCTCGGCACATAACTGGTCGCGGCGCATCCTGTAACCTTTAACAAAGAAACTATTATTAAAGGTTATTGTATTAATCTTTAATAACAAAATCCATATTAAAGGTTATTTTTCCAACTTAAGCGGAGGATTCTCAGCTTTGCTCTGAATTTAACACCCCGCTTTCAACAAAATTTCGTCTTTCACGCGCGAACGGCAAAAACCTTAATAAGCCAATTATTTCAGATACTTATTAAAAATTCAGCACAGAGAAAGCTATCATAAATCTAAAAAATCATGGATATTCAATGGCTTATTAAAAAACCGACACAATTGAAAATCGACATTCAATCATTTCGGTTTTTTATTAATACATTGAAAAACATAAGGAAATTAGTGCGAACTTTGCCTGAAAATCCTGCAAAAACAGCCAAATTTTGAGCTAGACCCGCAAAAAACTTGGGGCAACCCGCAAATAACTTGGTTTTGCCCCGCAAATAACTTGGTTTTACCCCGCAAATAACTTGGTTTTGCCCCGCAAATAACTTGGACTTACCCCACTTATCATACTGATTTATATATATAATCTAGGCCTGCGAATATATGGAACTCTTGGAACAAGAGTGAACATATTCTTAAGAACATCCCGAGGCGCCTTCGCGGCGCGACTATTTTGAAGATATTTTCCGATCACTGTTTGGCTTTTGAAACATTCGAGCTCAAATAGCTCTCAGCCAGACTTGAAAGAAACCAATCATTGAAAGGCACCCATGGCTCACGACAAGAATTCTTCACTCATCAAACTAACCAGATCTGCATCTCTGCACACCGCATCTTTCAACCTTTTCCTCCATGCCGCCCCCCGCTCCATGGCGTCCTCCCAAGCCAGCTTTAGCTCCGGCTTCCGGGTCTTCATGCAGACCTCAATCAGAAGCTTTGCTTGGCGACGGTCCTTTGCAGCCTTTTCTGCAGCATTTGGATGTCGGCGCGTCGCAACGATGAGTTTATGCAGTGCAAAGCGCTCTGGCGCTGGTATGCGAACCAGAAACCCGGAATCTTGCAGCACACAGACTTGGACGGTATCTGCGAGTAGAAAATTCAAGAAATGCAAAGATTGCGCGTCCACCGAAAAGGCCGGCAATTTGACCAACCCTTCGCTTGCATCAAACGAGGGCGCCAAAAACTCAACCGAATGCTCTCTGTCAGAACTCATAACCCATCGCCAACAACGCTCGGGCTCAAGGCCCATAGCTGGGGCATAGCCTAGTTGCTCTAAAATCGCAGGGACAGAAACCTGCCCCAACTCCGATATCTCTCCAGACAACCTCTGAAAGGCCGCAATATCCACGTCTCTGGTAAAGTCCGCATATCCTGAATCGAATCTTATCCCCAATAAAACTTCGTAGAGCCGAAACGCGTGGGTTCCAACCAGCACACCTCCCATACGAAACACACCATGCTTCGCAAGTGTTGCAAGAAGCGCTCCTGTTTCTTGCTCGACAGGAAGAAACGAAACCCTCTTGAGCTGAGCGAGTATCTCCTCGCGCCGCGCTTCAAGGGCGGCGGCACTGATTTCACCTGAACGCAACCGTTCGAGCCTTCTGAGCAATACCGGTGTCTCGTGTCCAACATACCCCGACACAGACGCTTGGCCGGCTTCTGTCCCAGCAACCAGGTGCCTGTTACCACCTATCGTTTTGATCTGCAGATCGTTCGAGAAGCCAACCAACTCTTCACAGGCCAACACGTCGATGAGTTCTGTAATCAGGTCGGCTATTTCCTCGGGAAGCTTCTGAAAGCCCATAGTCAATTGCTCACGGATGAAAAAGGTCTCTGTCCTCTTGGCAAGCTTAAACGAGTTTGGGAGGTGAACAACCATTCAGCGAGTTACCACTCAAACGTTTTCTTGAGTGGTAAGTGCATCACTCAAAAACTGCCTATAGGGCTTCTGCCTCAGCTTCACCAAGCAGAGCTGCGCAAAAGCTAAAACGGACCGCTAAAACGAAGACTGAAGTTTTTTAGTCTCTGAGCTTTCAGGGATTGGACGTGTTCTGAGCGAACGTCCAATCCCTGAAAGCTTTTTTGTGAGTGAGTTTTGTCCAATTTCCCAACCAACCCTACAAAGGCAAATCAGAAGCCTGAGAACCTGAAGGAACTTGATCACGCCATTCGTCATTCAACACTGGCACACCATAAACGCCTGAGGATGAGGAATGACCTACAGACATTGGCAAAATGGCTAGATATGCCAATGGATCAAATCAGCACTGTACCGGAGCCGCTAAACAGGCTTCTGCAAAACCTGAAGCACGAAAAAACGCATGAAGTGTCCCCTAAACGCAAATCAAACGTAATTTCCAGCCTTCGCATGGCGCTGGAACACACAGGTGTCTGTCAAAAACTCGACAAATCTTATGCGAAACTCTCTCCCTGGCGGAACCTCTATGAAAAAAGCTTGAGCGAGACCAAACTCTCCACCATTCGGCCCTTCATCATCTTTTGTGCGCTTGAAGAAATTGCACCTGAAGATGTCACTTACCAGACATTCAAAGAATGGTGGCTCTGGAAGCGTCAAAACACAATCACCCTCACAACAAATCCAAAGGCTTCAATCAAACGCGCTGTAAGAGCCTGGAACCAGTTGGCGACGACGACAGAAAGTAGCGGGATAGGCCTTATCCAAGGCAAGCGCAAAAAGCTGGCGGCTTCTTCAATCGATAATCTGCTCCCGGCGAGCTTCCTCATTGACCTTGCCAATTTCAAGCATCTTGGTGGCACAAAAGCCACTTCCTCGACAGAGGCATCCAACCGCTATAAAGCTGCATTTCAACGTGTGAGTAATAGACCGCTTTCCGAAACAAAGGTCGAGCACTGTATTTCATCGCTGAAGTTGGCGGCAAAGACCGCCATTGAAACAGGCTTAAAGCACCCTGATGAAATCAGAACAATTTCAGACGTTTTGAACGTTGAAATTGCTTCCATCACTGTCGAGCAAGCGGAAAATCGAAATGGGCCAAGTGAGTATCTCCTTTCGATCGCCAAAGACCTGAAATGTGCAGCAAAGCGCTGGCTCACCCTCAACGAAGAACAAGAGCTGCAATGGAAGGAACTTATAACGGGGATTAGCAATTACCTTGCCGAAGAAATCGGGCATCACCGAAATCTCATGACAAAAAACAACCGAAAGAAGTTGCTCGAAATTCTGGAGCCGAATGCTCTTGAAAAGTTGATCTGCTTTCCATGGAAAACACTCGAAAAAAACGAGACATACCGGCAGAAAACCGGGATCGCTACCTATGGTATGGCCTTGGACATTTGTTCCTCGGTGGCTGTAGCAATCTTGTTCACGCTTCCCGTTCGCCGTGGGAATTTATGCCGCCTCGAATGGCAGAAAAACATTTCTGTGAACGTCGATGATGACACTGGTTTCCTGAACATCCCCGGAAGCGAGGTAAAGAACAAGCGACCACTTACGGCACTCTTACCAAGCAACCTCTGCAAGCTACTCAAGATATACCAGAAGCACTATTGGCCCTTGTTGATGGATGAGGACACATGTTGCCAGTACCTGTTTCCCACGCGAAACGGAAACCACCGGGCTGCAACAGCTTTGGGAAACACGATTTCACAAAGAGTAGCAGAAGCAACCGACATAAAAATTAATGTTCATTTGTTCCGTCACATCGTCGCAACTCTGGCCATTCAAGAAGCAAGCAAGAGCGGTGAGATATCTCACGCACGCTCACTCGTTGAGGGCTTATTGGGCGCGACGCCAGGAAGCAACGTGTCACAGCGATATGCCGAACTGACAACAACAATCGCGTCAGAATGGTTTTATCGAAACGTGACTACGAAGTTTTTTGAATGAATTAATTTTCTGAATTTTTCATGGGGCCCTCTTAAAATTATTGGCCCCATGAAAATTCAAGTCATTGATAATAAAAAATAAAATTATTCAATGCTCTCAATTTAATTAATTCAAAAACGTCGTCTGAATTCTTCAATTCCATTCTTAAAAAATTAAAACCCGAAAAAGTTTCGGGTTTTTGAAAACGATCGCAAATCGTCTTCAGAAGAAATTTGAAGACGAGATTTTGATGCAATTACTGACCGCACAAGAAGTCGCCCATCAACTGGGTTACTCCCCCTCCTGGTTCTACAGGAACCGAAAAACGCTCTACCGCAACGGCTTCCCACCTCCTTTGCCAGCGATGAAACGCTGGGACCTCGAAGCTATCAGTGACTGGGTTCGGGCGCGCTCTTCCAACGAAAACACTCCTCAAAGTTCTTCTGCCAGTCAGCAGGCACTTAACGAGCTTTGATCAATTGATTTGAAAGAAAACATGATGACAAAGAAAATAAAAATGCCAAAGAAGCCGCGCTATCTAGCCATCAAGACTCTCAGCGACCAGAAAACGGCGTACTACTATGAGCCGCCGAAAGACGCTATTGCAGCCAATATCGTCGAACGTCAGGCATTAGGAGTTGATTGGGAACGTGCAACGGCGCGTGCAATCGAACTAAACGAGCGCATCGACGAGTGGAGAAAGCATGAAAAGGGCAACCCTCATCTTCGTGAACAAGTGCCCGAGTTCAGTGTGAAGAAGCTTTGCTCTGACTACCTGGAGAGCAACAATTTCCAACGGCTGAAAGACAACACCAAGCGCGATTACCGGAAGAAGATCAAGGAAATCGAAGAGCTGCCAATTGGCAAAAATTCGCTCCCACTTGGTAAAGTCGACATTCGACAAATCATGCCCAGCAACGCTGACAAAATCTACAGCTTGCTAAAGATTGGCAAAAAAGGTCAGCTTCGGGTCACTCATGCCAGTGGCATTATGAGAATTCTGCGTCTGATGTTTAACCTTGCCAAAAAATGGTACGATCTACCTCAAAACCCGTTTGAAAATCCTGCGCTAGAGAGACAAAAGCGCCGAACGGTATCGTGGGAGGATGATCAACTTGAAAAATTCTGTGAAACAGCTCTGTCGATGAACTTACCCTCCATCTATCGTGCGGCAATGATTGCACGTGAAACCGGCCTGCGCGTCACAGATGTCAGAACGCTCAAATGGGGCAACATTCAAGACGAATTCATTGAAGTTCTGATGAGCAAAACAGATAAGACCGTCTGGGTACCTATCTCGCCAAAACTCAAGGAAGTATTGGGTGTGCACCGCGGCAATAGCGACGACTACGTGCTAAAAACGGATGGCAAGAACCTTCCTTACACTGAGACACGCATCTCTCAAATCTTTGCAAAAGTAAGAAGAGAAGCCGGGCTTCCAGCGGATCTACAAATGAGAGATTTCCGCGGTACAATGCTGAACGAACTTGCTGACGCGGGCGTAACAGAGGACGAGCTGATGGCGATTTCCGGTCACATGCATCGTGAAACTCTAAAGCACTACGTTCACCCGAGGAAAAATCGCTCATCTGAGGCTTTTGCCAAACTGGAAAAGCGCAGGAGTTCAATGGAAACGCCTCAGATCATGGATGACACGAACTCCTAAAACGAAGAGCCCGTCGATTTCAATGCTGAGACTAACCAAGCTGAAGCTCGTGACAGACTAGACAGAGCTTTCGCTCTGGGAAGGTGCCATAAACTGTTTACAAAGTGAAAGATCCAACAGCATCATCGATTTTGGCTCTTGTTAAGAGAATCAACTAGACTTCCATGCCGAGCTTGAACCTGCCTCAAGCTCGGCAATCGACCGGTTAAGACGCCGCGCGTTTTCGCTACTTGCGTAAAGGTGGAGCGTTTCCTGAATTGAGTCATACTCTGCCTTACTCATCACAACAGTATCTCCGCACTCATGTCGGATAAGGAATTGAGTACGCTCAGAATTTGTTGTTTCCATCATTTCAGAAAAATGCGCCAACGCTTGTACGAAAGGCAAAACCTCCAAAACATACCCCGCCTTCAACTGAAAACTCGATCTTTCTGGGAAAATACCATTCCTCCCCGATCCAATTGCCTAACGACTCAATGAACATTAGCGACATAATCAGTAGCTTATTTGCGCTGCGCAACCTCCAACCATCTGAACCACTTCGGGGTTTCAACTGACTGTTTGGAGTATAACCACGTGAAGTAAAAGGGGCATGAAAAGTCAAGAAAATAGGCGATCTCGGAGACAGTCAGATCAAAGAATACAAGCTTACGCTTTGCGGAAAGCAACAACCGGCCACTCATCATTCCCCCAGCATTTTTACCTGTTACCAACTTCACCGTCCTGCTCACATGGGTCGTGGTAACCGACAACATCTCGGCATAGCGGACCACTGAAAACTTGTCGGTTTCATATTGCTCAAGAAGATCCTGAAACCCGTTTAGCAGTTGCGGTTGGACCACAATCTCTCTTCTGCTAAAACCCATGCCAACCTAAACTGTGCAGACCTGCGGTTGCTGTCACGTGCCACAAAAGCTGTCATTCTTGCCAAGAAGTTGGCACGATTTCGCTCGACGGCGGCAAGCTTCTTTTCATCTATGTTTAGAGCATGAACGAAACAGTAATTAGCTAGTTTGTTGTTCGCACCGACCAGAAATTCGCGTCTGGAGTTTGACCGGGTAAGCAAAGAGAAGATATTCCAGTTCAAGAATTTGATTTTTCATCCGATGAGATTGCAGCGGAGCTTGAAAGAGCTGACTGGAAATCAACGTCTCCGTCTAGAGGAACAGGAGGCGAAAATGCATAAAGAAATGATCCTCACTGACGCTCAAGCGGATGGTTTGGCAGCTTTTCAAAATCAGAGGATCCATCATGGCCAATTCCAGAACGCAATTGCTCGAATTACCAACTTCCACAGGGCAGGTATCCCAGTCTTCTGCCTTCAAGATGCGACGCAAATACGCGTGCTCACTTCCTCTTATAGGAGCATGGGCGCAAAGGTGTCGCCATTCTTTGTTTTTGCCATTAGGAAAGCGAGGGCGTGGATAGTCGCACTGGCGCTCGTCAATCTGCTTACCTTTTACTTTGAGATAAGTACGTGACATCGTTCGTCTCCTAGGTTTGAACCTAGAAAACATCGAGAAGCAGATAAAAGAAGCCAGCAGGATGCGCTACTTCGTCATTTGAACAAACGAAAATACCCGGTTCGCGCAGGGGCGTCCCGGGGGATTGAGGCGTTGCGGATTTGGCAATTTGATCAAGCGTTTTGAAGATGCAGTCGACTGGATATGTAGCTCGAATGCAACACCGTGGCAGGTTTATCGTTGTCATAACTCGGGGGAACCGAGTGTTTGTTAACGGAGTTTCATGAGAGCAACACAGTAGGGAAGTTGAGTGGAAGTTGAGGAGTCCGAGAAAATTTGGATCCCATGCATGTGATAGTTTGACTCAGTTCTCGCGTTTGAAATGAACAAACGCGTTGATGCCGACAAGGATCAGAACCGTTAGCGGGGCGATGCTGTGAGTGAATTCGCCGTTAAGGACGAGTGTGCCGGCGGCGGCGATCATGACGCTTCCGGCAAGTGCTGAGCCAATCAATCGGGTTGCACTGAATGCGAGAAGGATGGCTGCGGTCCATTCCAGGGTGCCGGTGAGATACGGGAACCAGGTCGGGTAGCCCCATCTTGTGTAGTCCGCCAAGGTCGCCTCCGATGCGGCAAGGTTCATGGTACCGCCAATGGCAAAGAAGATTGCCAGCACTAGGGCGTAAATCGTTATCCAGTTCAATTTCTTCATGTGTCTCGCTCTGTTGGCGCCAGCTAATCGGCCGGTATGTAATTATTAGATTTCTAATCAGTAGTGGTGGATTGCCCGTGTGATGGCAATACAAAATCCATTTCGTGTCGCGCTGTTGTGACCTCGTGCACGGCTGCAGTGGCATTCTTATTTGGGAGGAACTGCAAAAACTGACCGTTATTCAATTGCGGTCGCGGTCAGTTTGGAAAACCCGTTTGACATAATGTTAGATATCGAAGTATTTAAAAAGAAAAGTTCTAAATTGCTTTTATAAAAGACGGAAAAGTCCGGGAGGAAAAATGGAAAAGGTCGAGTATCCTGTTGCGTCAGGATCGGAAGGGCTTTGGGGCAGCGATCTTATCGCTGAGATGCTGCGTGCCCTGGATGTTGAATTTGTCGCCCTTAATCCCGGATCAAGTTTCCGTGGTTTGCATGACAGTCTGGTTAATCATCTGGGCAATGAAGACCCGAGAATGCTGCTGTGTCTGCATGAAGAACATACCGTCGCGATTGCCCATGGTTGGGCGAAGGTGACGGGGCGTCCGATGGCAGCCATTGTGCATGCCAATGTCGGTTTGATGCATGCAACCATGTCGATTTACAACGCCTGGTGTGATCGTGTTCCCGTCCTGGTGTTCGGGGCAACCGGGCCGGTTGATGCGGCTGAGCGTCGCCCGTGGATTGACTGGATCCATACGTCTCGTGATCAGGCTGCCTTGGTGCGCCCCTATGTCAAATGGGATGATCAACCTGCATCGCTTCCGGCCTCGCTTGAAGCCATGATCCGCGGTGCGACAATCGCCAAAACCGCACCAATGGCACCGGTCTATGTCTGTTTTGATGTCTCGGTTCAGGAAGAAGAAATCACCGAGCCGGCCAAGTTGCCTGATGTCAGCCGATTTGCCCTGCCTGCGCCAACAGCACCGTCACGCGAAACGCTGGTCGAGCTGCACACATTGCTGCAAACCGCCAAATCACCGGTATTCCTGATGGGGCGGGTGTCGCGGTCTGGTGAAGACTGGGGGCGGCGTGTCGCGCTTGCCGAAAAGTTCAATGCGCGTGTCTTGACCGATATCAAGCTTGGTGCAGCGTTCCCGACAGACCATCCATTGCATGCCGGTGCACCCGGCTTCTTTATGTCGCCAGATGGCGCAAAGGTTTTGAATGAAGCTGACCTTATTGTCAGTTTTGATTGGGTTGATGTTGCCGGAACGCTGAAACAGGCAGGCTCGAGTGCCGAAGCGGCCAAACTTGTTCAGCTGTCTTTGGATCATCAGCTTCATAATGGTTGGAGCATGGACCATCAGGCAGCTGTTCGGGCGGATTTGCATATCGCATCTGAACCTGACGTCGTGATTAAAGCACTTTGCAAGGAAGCCAGAATTAGTGCTACCGCTGCCCCTGCAAACCTGCCGGCAAAATGCACAGGCAAGGTCGCGGACGAGACAGCACCGCTTGATGTTGACAGCCTGGCTGCTGCATTGGGTGACGCCCTGTCCGAAGATGTGGTTTCGCTGGTTCGCCTGCCGCTAAGCTGGGGTGGCGATTTGTGGCACTTCCGTCATCCGCTTGATTATCTGGGCTATGACGGTGGGGCTGGGATTGCATCTGGTCCGGGCATGTTGGTGGGCGCTGCACTTGCGCTGCGTGACACCGACCGTCTTCCGGTTGCGGTTTTGGGCGACGGTGATTTCCTGATGGGGGTGTCGGCATTTTGGACAGCGGCACGCTATGGCATTCCGTTCCTAGCGATCATTGCCAATAACCGGTCTTTCTATAATGACGAAATCCATCAGGAAAAGGTCGCAATCAGCCGTGGGCGGCCGGTCGAAAATAAATGGATCGGCCAGCATATTGGCGGGCCGGATATTGATCTGGCGGCAATGGCGCGTGCCCAGGGTATCATGGCTTTTGGTCCGGTCAGCACTGCTGCGGAACTGAAATACGTGATCAAGGAAGGGTTGGCAGCGGTCAAGGCAGGGCAGGCCGTTGTTATTGATGCGCGTATAACCCCCGGTTACACAAAGGCAATGTCAGCCGGTATGACCCGCACCGCAGAAGAAACGGCCGAGGCTGAGGAAGGATAACTATTGTCCGAACGAACAAACGTGTTTGGCATGCACCCGGCCAAGCACGTTTGACTCCGGTAAAGGAGGGCTGTATCAGTCAATCCGAAAAACAAAACCAGTTGGCTTTAGGGGCATCCAATAATCCATGGCGGATAGAGAAAACAGAGTTCCGGACTCACGCGAACGCCTTGCGCATATCATTCGATTGGCAACCCGCGGTTTTAACCGCTCTCTACAGATACGTCTGGCGTCGCATCATGTGACGTTCGGACAGTGGATTTTTCTGCGCATCCTTTGGCAGCAGGAAGGCCTGACCCAGCGTGAACTGGCAGAAGAAGCAGGCCTTACCGAGCCGACAACACACACTGCCTTGCAGCGCCTTGAAGCTTTGGGCTTTCTTGAAAAACGCACGCTGGCGGGCAACCGCCGCAAACAGCACGTCTTCCTGACCGAACGGGGCAAAGAGCTTCGCGTCGAGCTCGAACCGCTTGCGATTGAAGTAAACGAGGTCGCCCTTGATGGTTTGACTCCGGCAGAGATCGAAACCATTCGGAAGGGCATGCTGATTATTCTTGAGAACCTCGAAGAAGATGAGCGGAAAGCGGGCGAGGAAGGACGTAAAGTCCCTCCGACCCGCGTTCCGACCTGAGTTCTTCGATTACGCCGCGGATAGCTTCTCGAGCAGGGCATCTGCCGTTGTGATTTCACGCAACGGCATATCATTGGTTGAGGCGTCCGGGTCAGCATCATAGCGCAATCCTTCGCCATCCCAGAACCACCAGTATACGACGTTGCCCTGTTTGTCACGGATCGGCATCCGGAACGTGGGGAACGTTGTGTCGCTGGCTGGTATCTTTGCAGCACCGACTTTTTCACCTTCGAGCATGCCTTTTTGCAGGACTGAAAACAGCGGCAGCATAAAGGTGAATTTGGTTTTACCACTGGCAAGTTCTGCGATATTGGCCGGGCGCGCTGCATGACGTCCGGGCAAAGCACGGACCACTTCGGGATACGCCGGATGGTTGTGTGTGACCTGCAGATAGCCAAAGCCGTTGGGCAGCTTGATTTCGATGATATCGCCAGGTTGGAATTGTTTCATTGTCCTACCCCAGTGTTACGTCGAGACCGATATCAAGGGTCGGTGCAGAAATCGTGATCTTAGAGCTTGATATGAAATCAACCCCGGTTTCAGCCACATCCTTGATAGTATCGATATTGATGCCGCCGGATGCCTCTATCCGAGCGCGGCCGTTGTTAAGCTTAACAGCCTCTTTCAGGTCATCGATTCCGAAATTGTCTACCAGCACGGTTGTTGCGCCAGCATTGAGCGCTTCTTCGAGCTGTTCAAGTGTGTCGACTTCGATTTCAACGACAACAAGATGGCCGACATAATTGCGGGCAGCTTCAACTGCCTTAGTGATGCTTCCGCAAACCGCGATGTGGTTGTCCTTGATCAGAACCGCGTCATCGAGGCCAAACCGATGGTTTGCACCATCGCCACAACGTACGGCATATTTTTCAAAGGCACGCAGGCCCGGGGTGGTTTTGCGGGTACAGCAGATGCGCGCATTTGTGTGGGCGATCAAATCGGCGAACCTTGCCGTGGTTGTTGCAATACCTGACAGATGGCAAAGATAGTTCAATGCCACACGTTCCGATGACAAGATCGCGCGTGCATTTCCCGTGACCCGGGCGATTTCGTCGCCCGGCGCGAGGGTGTCGCCATCTTTCATAAAGGCTTCAAACGCCAATCCGGCCCCGGCAAGGGCAAATGAACAGCGCGCGAAGTCCACACCACACAGGCGACCTGCCTCACGAGAGACAAGAGACACCTTAGCCGTCAGGTCCGGCCCGATGGTCGCGTCGGTGGTCAAATCACCAGCCCGCCCAAGATCTTCCCTGAGTGCGGCGCGCACCCCTTCTTCGACGAGGATGGCCGGAAGTGACGGAAATACGCCCGATGTTTTTGATGTCTTGTTGGTCATAGGCTGAAAACCTCACGCGTCGACGGGTGGAAAAGCTCATCAATGGAAAGCTTCCGAGGGGAGAGTCCCTGACGATAGTGATAATCGAGGAATGTCTCAATTACCTTGCGGTTTGGTGCCACGCCATAGGGCCACAGATCATTGCCCAGCAGTTTCTTGGCACGATCCAGAGTGTCTTCGACGAATGGCATCGTGACCTTGGTGGCCGAAGTATCGCTGAGCGCCTCGAGCGCCATCTGTTTGGATTGCGAAAACGCCTTGAGCAGCGCACCGGGCAGCCAGGGGTGCTGATCGGCGAGGCTTCTGCGTACACCTAATACATGCATGATGGGGAAGATGCCTGTTCGGTTATAGTGCCCTTCGGCCGCAGCAATGCTGTCAGAAAACAGGCGCCCAACATGGGGATGACCGTCGTTGAAGCATTTCGGCCAACGCGGTCCGATAAACCCGTCAATCTCGCCGTCTGCCAGCATTTGATTGAGTGTCGCACCTTCGGGCGCTTGGGTCATTTTTACGTCGTCAGGAAGTTCGACCTTGATTTTCTCGGGGCGACCCGGGGTGTCCATCCCACCACGAACCCAATGGATATCGGATGGCTTGACGCCATAGTCGTCTTCAAGAATACCGCGTACCCAGACATTCGCTGTAAGCTGATATTCTGCAATGCCGATCCGGCGTCCCTTGAGGTCTTCGGGGCTGTTAATTCCCTTGTCTGTGCGGATATAGATCGAGGTATGGCGAAACGCGCGAGAGAGAAATACAGGGATGGCGACGTAATGCGCTTCATTGCGCGCAAGCTTCACGCAATAGGACGAAAATGAGAGCTCGCTGACGTCGAAGTCCTCATTACGAAACGCCCGGAAGAACATTTCTTCGGGGGATAATAGCATGGAAATAGGATCAACACCGTCGATTTTGACACGACCGTCAAAAATCGGTCTGGTGCGATCATAATCGCCATAGGCCAGTGAAAGGGTCAAGTTGCTCACGAGTTTCCTCCGGGGTTTGTTTATTTTGACTGTATTTGATGTGCCAGGGTGATCGGCGAAGATGTTTCTGCAGATTTTAGGATCGCGTGACAGGCTTCGAGTGTTGCCAGCCCCCATCGACCTGTTTGTGACGGTGGTGCGTTGAACCTGACTGCCTTGATCAAGGCTGTTGTGACCTCTGCGCGTGGGCCGGCATTCATGGGGGCGGGGATGAATTTCTGCTCAAAGTGACCATGGAGCCACACACCATCTGCCGTTATGCGCAAATCTGCATCATCACATGACACTACGATTGGGCCGAAATGTTCGTGATGTGGTGCAGCAGGGCGTACAGGCGTCTCGCCAAATGTACGTCCGGATTTAAGGGCAGCTTCTTCTTGCGGGCTTGAGACTTTGGCCAGTGCCTTGCGGGCCTGACCATAGTTTGCAGGGTCTTTTGGGTATCCCAGCTCACCAACCCAATCCTGCCAGACATCTGAATCAAAATGTGCGTATCCCGAATAGGTCAAAGAGGCAAATGCACCGCCTTCAAAACATACAAGTGCGCTATAGGCCCCCTCGGTTCTTCGATCAGGGTCCCAGTTCCCGGTCGCCGCTGTGATGGTCTTGATCATGCCCCCGCCCAGCAACCGCACGATATCAAGCTGATGGACAGCCTGACTGAAAATGACGCCGCCGCCTTCAGCGGTAACCAGTTCTTCGGGTCTGCGTGGCCGATACAGAAAGTCGGTGTAGTTGAGGGCGTGCATCATTCTGACCTTGCCCACCTCGCCCGACTGAATGATGTCATGCGCCAGATTGACTGCACCATCAAAACTGTGGCTTGGGCCAACAATCAGTTGGACGCCAGCCTCTTCGCAGATTTCGACCATCCGAATGCCATCTTCTAGGCTGATGGCAAGCGGCTTCTCGACCAGTACGTGCTTACCGGCGCGGGCCGCAATCGCAACATGGTCAACATGCATTTGATGTGGGGTTGCGACATAGACCGCTTCAACGTTCGGATCTGCACATATGTCCTCGACCCGTTCATAAGTCGGACTGCCAAATTCTTTTTTGAAGGCTTGGCGTGATGACTCACGCGGGGCGCAGGCCGCAACAAGGTGAACGCGCGGATCAGCGATCAGGCTTGGTAATGTCAACATAAACCCCCGACCAAGTCCGATCACACCAAGGCGCAGTGGCACCTGTTCGGTTCGGAGTTCAGAGTTCGATGACAAGATTACCCTCCCTCGCGCGGGAGACGCAGATCATAATCTGATTGTCTTTTTCCTCGTCCATAAGAACCATGTCACGGTGGTCGACATCCCCTTCGATCAGCTTGCAGCGGCAAGTGCCGCATGTGCCGCTTTCACAAGAGCTCACCGTTTTGATCCCATTATCACGAAGTGCTTCCAGAACGGACCGGTCAGCGGGAACGGTGATGGTGGTATCGAGATTGGCGACAGTCACTTCAAACGGTTTGTCGTCCTCGCGCACGGCCTCGACGGCTTTGAAGTCTTCGAAATGGACACGTCCTTCCGGCCAATGACCAGAGATGGCTTTGATTTCTTCCATCAAAGGGGATGGGCCGCAGCAATAGACATGCTCGGCGCCAGGCTCTTCGAAGTGGTCCCAGAAATCGTAAACCTGCTCGAGGTTGCCGTTATCGTGATGGAACTTAACGCGCGATCCGAATGCGTTCTTGATTTCATCCAGATATGCCGTTTCCTCGGCTGATCGGGTGCAATAGATCATCTCGAACGGTTTGCCCTGGGCCGAAAGGTGATTGGCCATCGCATAGATTGGCGTGACGCCGATACCACCGGCGATCAGCAAATATTTTGGCGCATTTTTCAACGCAAACGAATTTTCTGGCGCTTGAATGACAAGCTCGGTACCAACTGTTGCCGACTCGTGCATTGAGGATGATCCGCCACGCGATTCTGGCTCGCGTTTCACTGCAATCACGTAGTTTTCGGGAAATTCCCCATCATTAACAAGCGAATAGCGGCGCATCGCGCCAGATGGCGTTTCGACGGTGATGTGCGATCCCGGCTCAAAGGCGGGGAGTTCGATCTCATCTACGGGGGAAAGCGTAAACTCGCAAATATAAGGCGTTAGCTCGCGTCGCGCCTCAACACGCATTTTTATGCTTTCTAATTCTGTTGACATTTTTTCCTCCCGAATTAACTTTACGCAATAAATTAGATATCTAATAATTCTTGTCAAGTCACTAGACGCCTGTAAAAGCGTAGTGTATATAAACTTCGATATCTAAGAATATGCAGCACGGAGGAGAGTTCGCGAGATGCTGAGTCATGAGGAGAATGATCTTTTAACCCGCGTCACCGGCGATGCGCCGATGGGCAAACTGATGCGCCAACACTGGACACCGGTCTGCCTGATCGAAGAAGTTGCCGAAGCAGACGGAAAACCATTGTTGGTCGAGGCCGTTGGCAACCGTTATGTCGCGTTCCGCGACTCCGAAGGTAAGCTTGGCCTTCTTGACGAACTCTGCCCGCACAGACGCGCATCACTGGTTTTTGGTCGCAACGAGGATTGCGGCCTGCGCTGTCTTTATCATGGTTGGAAGTTTGACGTTGAAGGCAACTGCGTTGCCATGTCGTCCGAGCCTGAGGGCAGCCCGCTTCATGATAAGGTCAAACACAAATCCTACAAGACCGTGGAATGGGGTGGGTTTGTCTGGGCATGGCTTGGCGAAGAAGAGGACATGTATCCTTTCTCGCCGCCCGCATTTGCCCCGACCGAGGATACACAGGTTTCAATCCTGAAAATCCGCATTCCGGCGAACTGGGCACAGATTACCGAAGGCCAGATAGATTCAGCTCACTCATCTAGCTTGCACTCATCGGATATGAAGCCAGCCCGTGTTGAGGGCGCGGCGGCCGATGATCAAGCATGGTATAGGCCATCAACGGATAAGTCTCCACGTATGCAGACGCAAACGACTAGCTATGGTTTCCACTATGCTGCTATCCGCAAGCCCATCAAAAACGCCGGTACACATAACTACCTGCGTATCACGGAATACATTGCGCCATATACCTCGTTGATCCCACCAAACAACAATTACAATGTCGCCAGTGTCATCGTGCCAATTGATGATGAAACCACGCATTTCCACTTCGTCGCCTGGGGTGGGAAGGCCTGCCCCACGACAGAGGAATGGCGTAAATTTAATCATGCTCAAAAAGGCATTCATCTGGATGACCGGTGGGTATCCCAGCGCCAATTGCACAATAACTTCCTTCAGGATCGTCAGGCGATGAAGCTTGGAAGCTTCACTGGTGTTAAAGGTATTCCCAACCAAGACATTGTTATGTGGGTGTCGATGGGGGCGATTGTAGACCGATCTGACGACATCCTTGGCGCGTCAGATCTAGCGATTGTCGAGTTCCGCAGGCTAATGGTCGATGCTGCGAAAAAAGTCGCAGCAGGGGGCGATGCACTTGGTACAACGGAGCCAAGAGTCCCTCACACAACCATCGCATCTCGCGAAGGCGTTTACCCGAAAACCCTTGATTGGCGTACGCTTGTTGAAGAAGAGAGCGTTGCTGCCGAATGACTTTATTGGGCAGGTTCGCGGACGAACCTGCCCTTCTCATAAAATAAAACTAAGATATCTAATTTTATGGTTGACTGCTGGTGTGAGCTGCCATTTAATTTAGATATCTTATAATAACAAAGATAACGACCTTTCCGCGAAAGATAAAAAAACACGACGCGGATTTTCCGGGAGGAAAACAGCATGAAGCCTCTAAAAGCTTCTACTGCCGAGGACCTACTAACCGAGAGAGTTCCCAAAGGGCTGTATTACGGTGGCACTTGGCATCGCTCCGAGAGCGAACCGATTACTGTGTATGCACCGTCGACTGGCGCCAAGCTTGCCCGAGTTGACCGTGCCACGGAATCAGATCTTGATGCGGCAGTAAGGGCTGCGAGCGCAGGGCAAAAGCGATGGGCGCGTACTACACCTCGTGAGCGTTCACAGGTGATGCGAGAAGCAGCCGCTATTATTCGTGCGAATAAGGACGAACTTGCCCGCCTTGATGCGCTTGATAGCGGTAACTCGCTCAAAGGAATGCTGTTTGATGTCGAGCTCGCAGCAACTTTGATGGATTTTTTCGCGGGCCTGGCTACCGAACTTAAAGGCGAAACCGTTCCTGTCGGTGCCGGTAAGGTGAACTATGTCGTTCGTGAGCCGGTTGGTGTCGTTGCCCGTATTGTACCGTTCAACCACCCGCTGATGTTTGCATGTGCAAAGCTTGCCCCGCCAATCATGGCTGGCAACAGCGTCATCATCAAGCCATCCGAAGAAACGCCACTTTCAAGTCTGAAGGTTGCGGAGCTGATCGGTGGCCTTTTCCCGCCAGGTGTATTGAATATCCTGAATGGCGGACCTGATCTGGGCGCCGGACTGTCAACCCACCCGGGCATTGCCAGTGTAAGCGTTGTCGGCAGTGCGTCAACCGGGCGGGCTGTAATGCGACAGTCGGCCGATACGCTCAAACATGTTTCGCTTGAGCTTGGTGGCAAGAACGCGCTTGTGATCTTCCCGGATGCGGACATCGACAAGGCCGTTCAAAGTGCGGTGAAGGGTATGAATCTGCCATGGACGGCGGGCCAGTCCTGCGGCTCGACCAGTCGTGTGTTCGTTCATGAATGCATCCATGACACGGTCGTCGAACAACTTGCGGCGGCTTTCAATGCAATAACACCGGGTGACCCCCTGTCGCCTGACAGTCAGATGGGGTGCCTGTCAACCCGCGGCCAATATGAAAAAGTCCTTGGCTATATCGACATCGCAAAGGGTGAAGGTGCGAGAATGGTTGCCGGCGGCGATGTTCCCGCCGAACTCGCGGCTGGCTTCTTTGTAAGGCCAACTGTGTTTGCCGATGTCACACCCGATATGCGCATCGCACAAGAAGAAGTGTTTGGTCCGGTGCTCAGCATTCTCAAATGGTCTGACTACGAAGCATTGATCGAGGCGGTGAACGGTGTGGATTATGGACTGACTGCGTCGGTCTGGACGCGTGATCTGACACAAGCCATGCGCGCAGTTAATGACATCTGCGCGGGTTATGTCTGGGTGAACAACTCCAGCGACCATTTCCTCGGAACACCTTACGGCGGCATGAAGCAATCGGGTATCGGACGTGAAGAATGCCTGGGCGAGATGCTGTCCTACACCGAACAGAAAAACGTAAATATTTCTTTCGAGGCCTGACGCTGCATTTTTGGAAATCCTGCATAGGATCAGCGTCCAATAACAATAAACAAACCATAATTAGAGATCTTACCCATTAGGGAGGAAAGAATGAGGCTTTTGACTCTTGCCGCGGCTATTGGACTGGCCTTCGGCGTTAACACTGCACAGGCAGAACCGGTAAACCTCACCCTGTCGGGCGGCAACCCGGGGGGGTTGTGGTCCCTTCTTGGTGCCGGTATTGACCGTGCTGTAAAACAGGCGGATCCAGCATCGGTCGTTACCTATCAAGCGACTGGTGGAGGGTTTGCAAATATTGGTTTGCTCGCTGCAAACCGAACGGATATGGGGCTGGTTCACAACGCTGAAGTGAAGATTGCTTTGGCAGGCGAAGAGCCGTTCAAGGCCCCGGTAGAAAATATGCGTGCGATTGGCTACATGTACAACTGGGCACCAATGCACTTCTTTCTCGCGAAGTCGATTGCCGATGAGTACAATATTGATAGCCTTGATGACCTGGCAACTTCCAAGGCTCCCGTACGTATTGGCGTGAACCGCTCGGGTAATATTACGTCCAATGTTGCGCTTTTCATGCTCGAACAAGCCGGTCTGACTAAAGAGGCCGTCGAAGCCAATGGCGGTAGCATTATTCAGGCAGGCGCGAATGATCAAGCCGATTTGCTCCAGGATGGGCGCATCGACATGGTTACCAATGGTGTGTTCGTGCTGCATTCATCATTCCGTGCAATTGACGAAAACAATGACGTCGTTGTTCTCGACATTCCGCAGGCAGTGATCGATGCAACAAATGAGCGCTTTGGCACGCAAAACTTTACCATCCCTGGAGGAAGCTACACCAACCAGCCGGACGATATCGAAACTCCGGCTCTAGGCGCCCTTCTCGTCACCACGGACCAGTTGCCTGAGTCTACCGGGTATGCGCTGACCAAGGCTTTGATAGATCATATCGAAGAAGTCAAGGCTGTTCATGGGTCCATGAAGTCGCTGAGCACGGAGCTTATGGTTGACCAGGATGTCATGCCCTTCCACGCCGGTGCGGAAAAAGCATATCGTGAGGCAGGACTTCTCAAATGATGAAGTCACTCGTTAGCACAGGCCGCAAACGTAAGTTTGCGGCCTTACCCCACAAAACCCTGATCGTAATCGCAGCTCTGTTTGCTCTGGGTGTGATCTATGGCAACCTGTTTGTGATTTCCGATCCGCTGATCATCGGGATTTTGTTTCTTAGCGGTCTCTTTTCGATGCTGTTTCTGGTTATCGGATCGCGTTCGAACGCGGCCGAACGGCCAACAATCATCGACTGGGGGCTCAGCGCACTTAGCTTGGCGACAGGTGCATTCTTCCTTTGGAATGCTGATGTCATATCCAGCAGGATTACCCTGCTTGAAGAGCTCACCCCCCTGCAGTTCTTCTTTGGCTCTTCTTTGCTGTTCCTCTCACTAGAGGCTACTCGTCGTACAACAGGCGCTGGTCTGACAATAGTGGTTCTAGGCTTTATGGCTTACAACCTTTTTGGACACTTGCTGCCGCCACCCTTCGGGCATGGCTTGATAGAGTATAGCTATCTTCTTGATGCTCTAATTTTTACAACAGATGGTGTATTTGGCGTACCAATCCAGGTTGTTGCCAGCTACGTTTTTCTGTTTGTACTGTTCGGGACCTTGCTGTCATTTGCTGGCGGCGGAGACTTCTTTTTCAATCTTGCGGCAGCGCTTACCGGTAAAAGTCCGGGCGGCCCAGCAAAAGTTGCGGTTATCTCTTCGGGTATGTACGGAACCATTTCCGGCAGTCCGGTGTCTGATGTTGTCGCAACCGGATCAATCACAATCCCAATCATGAAGCGACTTGGCTATTCTCCGCGCTTTGCGGGGGCGGTCGAGGTCGCAGCTTCAACAGGGGGTAGCGCAATGCCACCCATCATGGGTTCGGCAGCGTTCATTCTCGCTGAGTATACCGGGTTTGCGTATAGGGAAGTCGTCTACGCAGCGATTATTCCAGCCCTCCTTTATTACCTGGGTGTCTTCTCCCAGGTTCATCTCCGTGCTGTGAAGCGTGATCTGCGTGCTTATCCAGATGACGTTCCCACGTTGAAACAAACGGTCATCAATGGCTGGATGTTTGTAGTTCCTGTGGCTGTGATCGTTTTGGTTCTATCACTTGGTTATTCACCAACCATGACGGCAGGTTTAGGTGCGGCGTCTGTGGTGATTGCAGCAGCATGCTCACCAAGAACCCGTATGAGCCTGTGGCGTGTAATTGAGGGTCTTGGCGAAACAACCCTTCGCATCCTGCCTGTAGCGGGTGCCTGTGCGGCAGCTGGTCTTGTGATTGGCGGTCTGTCTATGACCGGTCTTGGCATGAAAGCTGCCAATGTGATCATGACCATCAGTGGTGCAGATCCGGTTATCACGCTAGTGATTGCGGCTCTCGTGACCATCATCCTTGGCTTGGGCATGCCGACACCAAGCGCATATATTCTGGCCGCGGTACTGGTCGGACCTGCGCTTTCCAAGTTGGGATACCCCCTTCTTCAATCTCATATGTTCCTTCTGTACTACGCGATATTGTCTGCTCTTACCCCGCCAATTGCCGTTGCGGCTTTGGCTGCCGCGGCCATTGCCGAGGAGGACCCCTTCAAGATAGCCTTTGACGCTGTCAAGCTGGCTGCTGTTGGTTTCCTGTTGCCATTCGTCTTTATCTGGAACCCGGCCATCATAGGTGAAGGTTCAGGGCTACAAGTTGCCTTGGCATTGATGGGCGGTGTTGTCGCTGCAATTTCGCTGGCAGTTGCCATTGAAGGATATCTGAATGGCAAGCAGAACAGGATTGCGCGGTGTATGTTTGTGGGCATAGCGGTCGCGTGTGTGGCGCCATTTATATATATCGCAATCCCGGGTATCTTTTTTGGCTGTGTGTTGCTTGTTCGCAATTACAACACCTCATCAAACACATCCGACAAAGTAACAGAAAGTCAAAACATTCCTGGAGCCTGATATCGCTCTAGTGTGCGAAGAAGGTATGTGCCTTTGTGCCATACCTTCTTTTTTTTGAGGGTGGAGAAAATTGTCAGCTTTTCTGTCACTTCTGGAGATTTTTGTCAGCTTTTGTGACAATTGATGACAACTTATCTGGCAAACGAAAACGCTAAGGAATTGATTTCGAGGGCAGTCGAATGTCACCTTTTGTGGCACATGACAGTTGCGGTTGGACCACAATCTCTCTTCTGCTAAAACCCTCAAGCGAATACTGTGGTTGAGTTTGTAGTTGCGGTTGGACCACAATCTCTCTTCTGCTAAAACGTCACTCATCACGCTCTCCTATGTTGCGCTGTTGCGGTTGGACCACAATCTCTCTTCTGCTAAAACCGATGCTGTGGCGGGTGGTAGCGGTCTGGTGTTGCGGTTGGACCACAATCTCTCTTCTGCTAAAACGGAAGCAGATGTTTGGCGGGCGCTGAACATGTTGCGGTTGGACCACAATCTCTCTTCTGCTAAAACGCGGCGTAATTGTTATTAAGAGAAATCACGTTGCGGTTGGACCACAATCTCTCTTCTGCTAAAACTCGATAGTGCCGTTTGCGGACCTTATGTAAGTTGCGGTTGGACCACAATCTCTCTTCTGCTAAAACGCGCCCCGAGTTCACCGCGATGGCAGCGATGTTGCGGTTGGACCACAATCTCTCTTCTGCTAAAACCCTGCTCAGTGATTGCGCGAGCATCCATAGGTTGCGGTTGGACCACAATCTCTCTTCTGCTAAAACAAGCGGATAAAGATCGATATGGATGCCAAGGTTGCGGTTGGACCACAATCTCTCTTCTGCTAAAACTCAAGCGTTAATTTGATGGCATTGATCGTCGGTTGCGGTTGGACCACAATCTCTCTTCTGCTAAAACTCCCGGATCCAATCCATGTAGGACATATCAGTTGCGGTTGGACCACAATCTCTCTTCTGCTAAAACAGAAAGACGCATTGATTGCGGAGCTGGTTGGTTGCGGTTGGACCACAATCTCTCTTCTGCTAAAACGCCCCCTCATTATGCCAAGCACACCAGCACGTTGCGGTTGGACCACAATCTCTCTTCTGCTAAAACTCTCTCTCACAATGCGTTTTTCTCCGCTTGTTGCGGTTGGACCACAATCTCTCTTCTGCTAAAACCAAAAGAGAATACCCCACCAATGATCAAAGTTGCGGTTGGACCACAATCTCTCTTCTGCTAAAACCTCACCAAAGCCAAGGACCAAACCAATGACGTTGCGGTTGGACCACAATCTCTCTTCTGCTAAAACGATGGCCTGTTCGCCGTGTTGGTGTGTTGAGTTGCGGTTGGACCACAATCTCTCTTCTGCTAAAACGCTGTTTCTGAATTGGCATCCGTCGAAACAGTTGCGGTTGGACCACAATCT
>NZ_LPVX01000007.1:0-19812 GCF_001613785.1 Thalassospira sp. MCCC 1A02491
GGGGTGGAGCAGCCCGGTAGCTCGTCAGGCTCATAACCTGAAGGTCGCAGGTTCAAATCCTGCCCCCGCAACCACTCTTTCCGATCCGTTGAGTTTTGAGATATAGACTCGACGGATTCGCGAAACAAGAGAAAAAGTTCGGGGACACTCCTCAAAAAGAGGAGGCGGCAGTTCCGAGTTTTAGTTTTTCCTGACTTTTCAAGAATTTAGACAATAAAAAAACCCGTCGGCGGCAACCAACGGGTCTTTGAAAAGGCTTAAACTGCCTCAGTCGCAAAATCTGAGAACCAGTTTAGGTAACGGGATCGCTTTGTCAAGTGCAAATGCGAGAGCAAAACTCCGCCGATACCAAACATGACATCCCTTCAGATACACACGCAAATTCGCAAGGCTGCAGCACAGTCCGCACCTGTCGGAACATCTGCCGTTGCCCGCTGGCAATGGGTGCAGAACGAGATATTCGATCATGAGGATCTTAGCACTTCCGAGATCTGTGTTGCCGTGGTTCTGGCATCGCACGTCAATGACCGGAGCCAGGACTGCTTCCCCAGAATTGAGACCATCGCCCGCGAAGCCGGGTTATCAGAGCGCAAGGTGCGACAGGCTCTTAAACGTCTTGAGCAGCTGGGTCTGATCCGGCGTCTGGTACGGTGTGCCGGACGGTTACGCAATCGCAACGCCTATCAGCTGGTCGGGCTGGGTGCTAAACCGGCATCTGGTTCCCTCAAACCGGCATCAGATTCCGGTATTAAACCGGCACCGGGTGCCGGTTCCAAGAAGAACACGGATAAAGATGATAACACGGATGAGAAGGAACAGGCCCATGCCACAAGCGGCACGGGGGCCGTCATCCTGCCATCCGTCGATGATCAATGTCTGATCCTGGCAAGAGAGTGGCAGCGCCTTTGTGCCGATCCCTGGACGCTGGCCAATGCCTGTTTGCGCGTGAGCGAGGCCATTGACCGTGTCGGGTTTGATGCCGTTCAGCACGCTTTGGAAGAGGTTAAACGACGGGGAAAAAGGCCCTCACGGCTTGGCGTGCTGGATGTTCTTGATGGGTTGGTTACTGAATGCAGCGAGCAGGAAAAGGCGGATGCGGTTCGTGATCTTTGTGATCCGTCCGATCCCCCGGAATGGCACGACATATGTCAGGTTGTTGCACAGGCCGACATTCCCGGATGTCGCAATCCGCGTCTCTGGCTGTCGCAGATCCGGGCGGTGCTGACGGGCAACATAATCGACTTAAAAGCCCGGAACAAATGCGTTCAGGATATGGCCCGTCATCATTTAATGGCGGTCATTGAGCCCGTTGCCGAACGTCGGGGATTGCTGATCGGAGATGTGTCATGCGTGAGCTGATGATGTCCTCTGATCATGTTCCTGTGTCGTTTGAAGTAAGGCTTGAGGTGTTTCGTCACCAGGCGGCTGGCTTGTCGCGCATTCGGCGCTGGAACGGTGCCTGTGATGTCAGTGTTGCCCAGCACTGCGTGCAGGCTTGCGATCTGGCGTCCCCCGAGACCGCCGGTTATGCCCTGATCCACGACATCGAGGAGTTCGATACCGGCGATATCACGACCCCGGTCAAGAATACCATGCGTGCGCTTGGTGTCTGGCAGCGGTTTGAAGACGAGATTGTCCTGCCGATCCGGCGACGGTTCACGTTACTGGTTGGTCTGGAATGGCCTTGGCCGGAAAGTGTAATCGAAGAAGTTCACGTGATCGACCAGAGGCTCAAGGCAACCGAGTATCGCGATTGTGTTGACCTGTCGCTGGTGAGGTTATCCGCCGGGGATCTTGCCGAACCCTATTCGGATTACATGTTGCCCTGGAGTGCGACCAAGGCAGAGAATATCTTTATGGAACGTGTCCGCAACGTTTTGCCAAGCATGGCAATGGGTGATGCTGGCGATGTGAGAGAGCGTTCAAATTGTTCTGGCCACGGCCTGATCTTGAGGAAATGGCCGCAATAATTCGACGAGTGCGATATTGCGTTTTTTCAACACGTATCGATGGTGTATAAGAACTTATGTCTTACAAACATGCAGACGAAGTGCAGCAAGGAAATATCATGCCGGAAATCACGTTTGAGCAGGTGACGAATGCCAGAGGGGCGGATGGTCGCAAGCTCTGGCTGGAGTTTGAAAAGCAGCTTGCCAATGACGATGGCCGGGCAGCAAAAGCCCATCTTGAGGCTGGACGACCGGTATTTTACTGCGATCCGACACATGAAGGCAGTATTGTCCGGAAATGGCCCGATGGCCGTTGCGAACTGGTGTCCGTCAATGATGATGGCACTGTTGAAGTGCTTCGCGCCATCTGATGGCGCAGCTCTGGATTGTTGCCGGTCCGAACGGGGCAGGCAAAAGCACACTTGTCGAGCGGTATAACCCTGCAGAACCCCAATCTTTGCCAGTTGTTAATCCGGATAATATTCATAAACTTTATCCAGAGCGTGGCAGGGTTTATGCGGGCCGCGAAGCTATTTTGCAGCAGGAAAGCCATCTTTCCTGTGGCACTTCTTTCATCATAGAGACGACCCTTTCCGGGCAGCGTGAGCTGCAACTGGTGAAAATTGCCAGATCGAAAGGGTACGGTATAAATTTTGTTTACGTCGGATTGCCTGATCCGTCGCTATCAATTGCCAGGATCGCACAGCGCGTAGCAGCGGGAGGGCATCATGTGCCCTCTGAGGATGTAAAACGCCGTTATCCGCGAAGCCTTGCAAGGCTTGCCGAGTTCATTGGTGTGGCGGATCGGGTTTACATCTTTGATAATTCGAGTGAGCTCAGCAGATTGCTTTTGTGCCGCGTGAAAGGGCGTACCCGAAAGGTTGCAAGCCAATTGCCGTCCTGGCTCAAGACAGCTATTCCGCGTGCTTTCCAGAAGATCGACCGGGGAATGTCCATGTGACGAACCGGCAGAATTCTGCCGGGTGCAATCTCGATATAGTTAGGTTCCGTCAGGCCCAAAAGTTTTGTATAGACCTAGAGGCTGATCCCAACATTTGATGTAAGGCAACATCTTGAAATCTGCTTTTATATGCGGGGTTCCGTTGACATAGAAAATGTTTCGCCGACTTTTGCGGCGCTTTACATCGACATATCGCTTTAGCTTCTTTGCATCGTACAGCGGATACCAGTGCCAATCATACCTAACATAGGTCAGTTGATCATTGCTGGCCCTGTATCGCTGTACACGTCTTATCTCAGTGAGAACATATCCCGTTCCATCGCGTGCTTTTTCCATGACATACAAAGACTTTTGTGGGGCGGTAATCAATACTGGTTCACCTTGAAACGACACAAATGAAGGCTCAACAATTCGAGCCAGTTTAGGCGTATTGAATCCTATTGTGAATGACGCTTGTCAGCAGCGATGATTGCTGGAAAGTCAAACGTCACCTCGCATCTTCGATCCCAGCGTTCCTCGATCTCATCCCACGTGGCGTGAATGGTCAGTCTGTCGATGATTTGGCGAAGCGGGATCACCGCTTCCGGATCTCGGGACCAGACCCGTAATTTGGCAATCAGTTTGTTGTGGCGAGCGAGAATACGGTCGATGCTTTTCGGGAGTGATGTATCGGCCAGTTGCCGTTCACATCGGGAAATATCGAGTTTCGTGCGATGGATCTGTTCTGACTTGTCGTCAAAAAATGCACGGATTTCATGAGATCTGGCATCGGGCCCCAGAGCTTCAATGACCTTGTTCAGGCCTGTACGTATGTCCTCAAGCTCTTTTCTCAGTCGCTTGATCTCGCCTTCAAGTTTGGACCGCCTCTTTACCATGTCTGCATTGTCGAAATGCGCCATGATCATGTCCTGATCAAGCGTGCTGATTGCTTTGATCACGAACGCGATAATCTGGTCATAATTGAGGCTCCGGTTCGGGCAGCCTTTCGATTTGCAGGAATAGTGCCGGGCATAGGTCGCAACAATCGGCTCACCATGCTTACCGCAATAGAGCTTGCCGCCAAAGACCGCATTCGCGCGTTTGCCGGTGATGGCCTGACTTCGTCGCCATTCCCGTGACCGGGTGATCGAGATTTCACGCTTTTCCTCCTCGGTCATGACTTTCGGGGCGAGTTTGCGCTCACGCTGTCGAGCTGAACGTTGATCAAGCGAACGCTGCACGCTGGCAAACAAGTTTTCCTCGACAATGGCCAGTTCGGGTATCGGCACCGTTACCCATTCGCTTTCCGGACGCATGATCGAGACACGTCTACCGGTTTCCGGGTGTTTGCGATACTGCATCTTGTTGAAGGTTATCGTGCCGTTATAAAGCGTCTGACGCAGCAGCCCGGTCTGGCGAACAAAAGAACCGACAAGCGTGGTCGGGGCCCATTTGCCGCCATTTGGTGCTTCAATACCGCGCCGGTTAAGATCTTCACAGATATGTTTGAGCTTCTGGCCAGCGTCATATGCGGCAAAAATCTCGCGCACGATTGCGGCTTGCTGTGGGTTGATTGTTCGTTTGCCGCGTATCGGTTCACCTGATTCATCAAGTGCGTGGACCAGATCATAACCATAGAGCTTCCCGCCAGGTACGCCGCCACGCAGAACTGCGGCAATAACGCCTCTATGGGTTTTTTCTGCCAGATCCTTGAGATAAAGCGCGTTCATTGTGCTTTTAAGGCCAATGTGAAGCTCGTTGATCAGCCCTTCGCTGACGGTTTCAACCGGCACGCCAAGG
The DNA here is from genome assembly GCF_001613785.1 of Thalassospira sp. MCCC 1A02491. NCBI lineage: Bacteria > Pseudomonadati > Pseudomonadota > Alphaproteobacteria > Rhodospirillales > Thalassospiraceae > Thalassospira > Thalassospira sp. MCCC 1A02491. The sequence goes on from NZ_LPVX01000007.1 coordinate 4,690, forward strand.
AAGATCATTTTCTTGAAGAAGTTGGCCGTATCGGCCTGATCACGGCTGATGCGGCTTAGATCTTCGGCGATGACAACATCGAACCGACCGTCAAGCGCACCGATCAACAAGGCATTAATGCCGGGACGATTTTCGATGTGCGCTCCGGACAGGGCCTCGTCCCGATAGACCTTAACAACATCATATCCCTTGAAACGGCAAAATTCCTGACAGCGGCGGATTTGATCTTCTGAGCTCGTTCCTTGTTTGTCTGTCGAGTGACGAGCGTAAATTCCAGCTCTCAAGGAAGCCTCGTATTCTGGTTATGTTCTTATGATGGGTGGAAGCGCTCGGAGCAGCGTCAAAGGTCCGCAGAAGCGGCTTAATGCAATCGCCTTTGCCAACTGACCCATTCCGGCATGTAGGTGCCAATACCGGGAGCGAGGATCTCGGCAATGGTTTCGTCATTGAAATCAGTCTTTTCGAAAAGCTGGCGGGCAACACCCTTGAACTTGTCGTGGGTGAGTTTCCCTTTAACCAATGAACGGTTTTCTTCGAGCAGGCTGATTTTGTCACGAAGCGCTTCGATCAGTTCATGCTGGTCGGTACATTGAGCTGACAGTGTCGTGTCAGCATGATGATATGCGCCGGTTTTTCGGATGGATGGCAGGACTTCGGATGTCACCCACTTTTTAAAGCGCTTTGCTTCCGGCTTCCTGCTCCGAAGGATCAGGGAGTAAAGACCGCTTTCATTGACGATCAGCAAACTCTGATCACCGCCAGCGGTACTCACAATGTGTGTACCCTTTTCATCTTCATCGAGATTTCGCAAACCGTTTTCCGCATCACGGTAGCCGAGTGCTTTACAAACATCTGTACCCACAGCCCAGATCTGGCCATCAATTTCGATGGCGCGAAAATCGACGTTATCGAAGTGAAAGGTAATGATTTCGCTCATTTCAGCCCCTTGCCTGTCGATGATGCGGTTGCCGTTCTGGTTGTAGAAGCGCATCGGAATTCTTTTGATTACTCGACTGGGTGACTACTGCGCAAGGGTAAAAAGGCATGTTCTCGTAAGAATAGGTTTCTCAAAAAATGTAGCGATAACAGTGCGTTGCATAAGAATGCATGAGAGTGCACAAGATTGCACGAAAATGCAAAAGATTGCATGATAGTGCACGAGATGGCACAACTTTACCCTGTCGTGGTGGGGGCAGGATAGGTTTGGTGGGCCCACCAAACAGCCCGAGCGGGCTTCCTGCTTATTCGCATGGCGGTGCCATGCTCAACGGGGTTGTGAGGGGATGCCTATGGAGTGGGTCTGATGGCAATGTCAGAACCTCCTTGAGGTAGGAGCAGGAAATACTGATAAACTGCCCTTGATCGCAGTCGATTCTTGGCTGCGCAGCGTTCTGTTGCGCTTCCTGTACAATAGAGACGTCGGCTAAATAAATTTGAACAGAGAAGATTATAGTTAAATGAGTGCAGATATTCAGAATCTCGGTAGCTTTGCTTGGTCGATTGCGGAGATTTTGCGAGGTGATTTCAAGCAGTCGGAATATGGCAAGGTCATTCTACCGTTTGTAGTTCTACGCCGACTGGATTGCATTCTTGAAAGCTCGAAAGACGCAGTTCTTGCTGCTGCAAAGGCATTGCCTGATGGGGTGGATGATGAAACGCGCGACATGATCCTCTTTGACGCTATTGGCGGCAATGTGAAGGTCTATAATCTGTCTCGGTCCACCTTTGAGAAGTTGCGTGGGCAAGACCCCCGCCAGCTTCATGATAATCTGATTGACTACATCACTAAATTTTCGGCCAACGTCCGAGACATTTTCCTCGATAAGTTTCTTTTTACAGATCAGCTCAAGCGTTTGAAAGACGGCGGGATTCTATGGAACGTGTTTGAGCGGATGTGTGAGATTGACCTTCACCCTGATGAAGTTTCCAATCTTGAGATGGGCTATCTGTTCGAGGAACTGATCCGCCGCTTTTCTGAGATATCGAATGAGACCGCTGGGGAGCACTTTACGCCGCGTGAGGTGATCCGGCTTATCGTCGATCTTCTGATTGCCAACGACGATGAAAAGCTGACAGGACGTGGGATCATCCGCCAAGTGTATGATCCTGCCTGCGGGACAGGCGGTATGCTCGCATTGACGGAAGAGGCCTTGAATGATTTCAATGATGCGATCCGCGTTGAGCTATTCGGTCAGGAGCTCAACGGTGAATCTTTCGGTATCTGCAAATCCGACATGCTTGTAACCGGCCATGACCCGGAGCAGATCGCTTTCGGCAACACTCTGACGCAGGATGCCCATAAGGATAAAAAGTTCCACTATATGCTGTCCAACCCGCCTTACGGCGTGGATTGGAAAAAGTATCAGGACCCGATCAAGGCCGAGGCCGAGAACCTCGGATTTGATGGGCGTTTTGGCGCAGGGACGCCCCGTATCTCTGATGGCCAACTCCTCTTCCTTCAGCACATGATCTCCAAGATGCGCGAGGACGAGATCGGCTCGCGCATCGGCATCGTCATGAACGGTTCGCCGCTCTTCACCGGCGGAGCAGGATCTGGAGAGAGTGAAATCCGCCGTTGGATGTTTGAGAATGATTGGGTCGAAGCCATCGTCGCTTTGCCCACCGACCTTTTCTACAACACCGGTATCCAGACCTATGTCTGGCTCCTGACCAACCGTAAGCCCGCCAACCGGCAGGGCAAGGTTCAGCTCATCGACGCCAGCGGTGAACGCTTCTGGAAATCCATGCGCAAGTCTCTGGGCAGCAAGCGCCGAGAAATCCCTGAAGAGGCGCGTGCCGAGATCGTGCGGATCTATGCAGACTTCCTGAACGGCGAGAGTGGGGAAGGCGAAGTTTCCCGTATCTTCAATACAACTGACTTCGGCTATCGAGAAATCCGCGTTGAGCGTCCGCTGAGGCTGAATTTCCTGGTCACTCCAGAGCGACTTGATCGTCTTGCCGACCAGAAAACCTTTGCCAAGCTGGAAGAGGACGATCAGGCGGAAATTCGGTTTGCGCTCAAAGCCATTGAAGACAAGCTTTTCACGAACCGTGCAGAGTTCGACAAGGCGCTGACTCGCGCGTTCAAGCAAGCTCAGATCAAGATCAGCGCGCCCGTCAAAAAGGCGATACTTGCAGCACTGTCTGAGCGCGATGACGAGGCCGACATCTGCACCGGCAAGGACGGCAAACCCGAACCCGACACAGACCTGCGCGACCACGAGCTTGTGCCGCTATACGAGGATTGGCGTGAGTACATGAAACGTGAGGTGCTACCCTTCGTGCCAGACGCGTGGGTCGATGAAAGCCATAGGGATGCCCGGGACAGGCAGGTAGGCCGTGTTGGTTATGAAATCAACTTCAACCGCTACTTCTACAAGTATGTACCGCCACGCTCGCTCGACGAAATCGACGCGGAATTGAAGGCGCTTGAAACGGAAATTGCAGGGCTCCTTAAGGAGATGGCAGGGTGAGTTCATTCTTCCAACAAGCGCCGGAAGGCTGGGATCGTGTGCCATTGAAATTCTTGATTGAAGGATCAAAGAACGGTGCATGGGGTGGCGAAGCGGGTACCCACCAAGTAGACGCGATCTGCGTGCGCATTGCAGATTTTGACTGGCAGCGTCTTCGTCTAGACCTTTCGAACCCAACTATCCGATCATTTGGATCAGACCAATTCCGACGACTTGCCTTGCAAGACGGTGATATGGTTCTTGAAAAATCAGGAGGGGGAGAAAAGACACCCGTTGGTCGTATTGTTATGTTTGCCGGGGCGGAGCGCTCGGTTACATCAAATTTTGTCGCTAGGGTTCGTCCAGTGAACACTGTCTGGCCGCGATTTCTATTATACTTGATCGCGGCTCAGTACATGAGTGGATTCTCAATTCAGTTCGTCAAGCAGAATACCGGCATCCAGAATTTAGACGACTCTTCTTTGTTTCGTAGCGATGTTTGGATACCCGATCGGGACACCCAAAAAACCATCGCGGATTTCCTAGATCGCGAGACTGCCCGCATTGACCAACTGATCGAGAAAAAGCAAGCATTCGTCACGTTACTGAAGGAAAAGCGGGACTCGCTGATTGCTCTAGCAACGACGCGCGGTATTGACACAACTGTACCGCTTAAGTCGTCTGGCGTTGATTGGCTAGGACGCATACCTGCGCACTGGGAGATTGTCCCCGCTACCTCGTTGTTTAAGCACAGCAAAGAGCGCGCCCGCGAAGGAGATCAGTTGCTCTCGGCTACGCAGAAGTATGGTGTGATACCTTTGGTTGAGTTTGAGCGGCGTGAGCAGAGGCAAGTGACGCTTGCTGTCGCAAACCTCGAACTCCGAAAACACGTTGAGATTGGCGACTTTGTGATTAGTATGCGTAGCATGGATGGAGGACTAGAGCGTGCTCATGCTGTTGGCTCTGTGCGTTCTTCATACTCAGTACTGAAGCCAGGACCGCATGTCGAGGGGCGTTACTACGGTGCTTTGCTAAAATCTAGCATGTACATACAAGCCCTTAGACTTACGTCCAATTTTGTCCGTGACGGGCAGGACATGAATTTCACTCACTTCCGCAAAGTGTACCTGCCGAAGTTGAAAATAAAAGAACAAGTTGTAATTGCCGATTACATTGATTTGAACAATAAACGGAACGACAAAATCGTCGAGCATACTGAGCAAAGCATTCAGAAGCTGCGCGAATTCCGCTCTGCACTGATCACCACGGCTGTCACCGGCCAGATCGACGTTAGGATTTGGGGTAAGCAGGGGAAAACCTGCCGTCATCTTGACGAGATCGAAGAGGCGATGCAGGCATGACCAAGTTATGGATCGTCCGGGCTGGAGCACATGGGGAGCGGGAGCTTGCAGCTATCGACCAGAGCAAACTGATTCCTGGCTTTTTGGAAGTCGGTGATCTGAGCACCTGTGCTGATCGTGACGCGGTGCTGGCCCATCTGCAGGACGTCATGCCCGATGAGGGTAAGAACCGCCTGCGCAATTTCGCCGCCCAGCTCAATCAGTTCGTGAACCGGATCCAGATCGGCGATTTCGTGGTGATGCCGCGCAAGGTCACGAATGGCGTGGCCATCGGGATCGTGACGGGCGACTACCAGTTCGACGGCGAAAACGACTTCAAGCACGCGCGCACCGTCGAATGGAAGGAAGAGTCCCTGCCCCGCGACACCTTCAAGCAAGACCTGCGCCACTCCTTCGGGGCGTTCATGACCATCTGCCAGATCAAGCGCAATTTCGCCCTTGAGCGTGTGCAGGCCGTTCTTGAGACCGGTACCGACCCTGGCGCGCTTCTGGGTAAGCAGGGACAGGCACCGAAGCCTATGCCCGTGAATGGCACAGACGAGGATGATACCGAGGCCGAAGATTACCAGACCGACATCGAGGACATCGCAAACCAGCAGATCATCTCGTTGATCAAGTCCGAGTTCGCAGGTCATGCCCTTGCTGATCTGGTGGCCGAGATTATGCGGGTCGAGGGCTACACCACCAAGGTTTCCCCGCCCGGTGCCGATGGTGGCGTTGATATTCTGGCGGCAGGTGGCAAGCTTGGCCTTGGTGAGGATCGCATCTGCGTGCAGGTAAAATCCGGCGACGGTGCGGCGAACCATGACGTTGTGCTGCGCTTGATCGGCTCAGTCTCGAATACTCAGGCGCAAACGGGGCTTCTGGTGAGCATCGGCGGCGTTAACACCGTCGCCCAGAAGGAGTTAGACAACAACTTTTTCAAGCTTCGCCTCTGGCAGATGCCCGACCTTCTTAGAGCTTTGTTTCGCACCTATGGCGAGCTCTCAGACGAGACACGCGCCAAGCTACCCCTGAAGCAGATTTGGGCACCGATGACGGGGGGAACGTGATGAAGTTGACAGCTAAACCTTTGGAACGCCTTACCGGGATTATAACCGGAGACAACAACGTCAGTCCGTATAGAAGCGGTCCACAGCTAGTCGACTTTTTCCATGATTTTGGTGAGCGTGATTTGTATGGTCAGGGTTTTCCATCCCGCGCGAGTTATACGCTTGAGAAGTTGAAGAAGTTTAACGGCACTGAAACGATGAAAAGTATCGTTTGTAGTGCGTTTGATTTCTGGGACGAAACTGATTTCAATGTCGAAGACGTCGCTTATCAATTTAATAAAACCCTAGCTCGTGATCGCTATCGCTTGGTCCTTGAGTATGGAAAAGGCTGGGTGCACGGGGACGAATACATCAAGGGCGCGCCTTATTTTGAGGTGCGTTCTCTTGATGAGAATATCATCTCGACTGACAGTCTGTTAGCGGCTAGCCACGAAGCGATTCTTGAACAGGTGAAAAAAGCCAACACAAAGATCGAGACAGGCGATTTTGCTGGTGCGATAGCCAGTGCCTATACTCTCGTGGAGCAGTTGCTCAAGCATCTGCTGGTCGAAACCGGCACACCCTTCAAGGAAAACGAGGGTGACATCAGGGTTCTATACAAAGCTCTTCGAGAGCCCCTTAGGCTTGATCCCGGTTCGGATGGGATTGAACTTCCCCTCAAGCCTATTCTTGACGGTTTTCAGAAGTTAGTTGCCGGGCTTTACGAGGTCGCCAACAAGGCCAGTGATCGCCATGCTAGGCGGTACAATCCAGCTGGCCATCATGCCAAGCTGTCTGTCAATGCAGCCTTTGCTCTCTCAGAGTTTCTTTTGGAAAGTCATCAGTATCAGCAGGCGCGAACTGCTAGCTCACTATCGACAGAGGAACCAGAATGACGTTTCCAGCTCATAGCATACACAAAGAGAAGGTTCTCCAAGAGTACATCATCGGTGCACTTGAGAGCGGCGGGGGCTATGAGCGCCGCGACCCGAAGGTAGACTATGACCGTGACCTGGCTATGGACCGGGCATTGGTTCTGCGGTTCGTCCAGAATACGCAGCCCGAGGCGTGGGAAAAGCTTGCAAAGCACTATACATCCTCAGCGGAAGACGTGTTTTTCAAGCAGCTCGACAAGGCGCTAAAGGATCGCGGGCTTCTCGATGTGTTGCGCAAAGGTATTAAGATCGTTCCGGGTATCGCGCTTAGCCTTTGTTATTTCCGCCCGGCGAGTGGATTGGAGCCCAAGCGTGTCGCCGAGTATCAGGCCAATATCCTTTCCGTCATGGATGAGGTCGAATACAGCCAGAAGCACGGCGGTCGTCTCGATGTGGTGCTTTTTGTCAACGGGTTGCCTGTTGTTACCATCGAGGCAAAGAATACGGCAACGGGTACGACTTTTCGAAATGCAGAGAAACAGTATCGTGATGATCGTTCTCCGATAGGTGAGCCGCTGCTGACATTCAAGCGTGGTGCGCTTGTTCACTTCGCACTCGACCAAGACAATGCCTCAATGACGACACGTCTGATGAATGGGAAGACGCGTTTCTTACCTTTCAATAGAGGAAGGGACGGCGGCGCGGGAAACCCGGATGTCGAGGATGAGTTCCGAATTTCCTATCTGTACAAGTCAGGTGCTTGGGGGGATGCGATCTTTTCGCGGTCTGTGCTTCTTGATGTCATAGGTCAGTTTATGCATCTTGAAGTGAACGGCAAGGACGAGGTGATGATCTTTCCGCGTTTCCAGCAGCTTGATGCTGTGCGAAAGATTATGGCACACGCCAAAACACATGGTCCGGGAAAGAACTATCTGATCCAGCATTCGGCAGGTTCAGGAAAATCCAACACAATTGGCTGGTTAGCACATCATGCGATTAATCTGCATGGCGATGCTGATAATCAAGTCTTCAATACGGCGATTATTGTGACTGACCGTGTGGTGCTGGATAGGCAGCTTCAGGGAACGATCACGCAGTTTGAACAGACGCCCGGCGTCGTTAAGAAAATTGACGGAACTTCCCGGCAACTGAAGGATGCCATCGCCAGGGGTGCACGGATTATTGTCACGACGATCCAGAAGTTTTCGACCGATCATCTGAAAGAGCTCTCGGGGCAGGGGGGCCGTACCTTTGCTGTCATCGTGGACGAGGCGCATTCCAGCCAATCTGGCAAAAGTGCCCAGGCAATGACCGATGCGCTAACGCGCGAGGCCATTTCGAGCGACGATATCGAGGATTTGATAGCCGAATACCAAAAGGCGCGAGGGCCTCAGGCCAACATCAGTTTTTTTGCTTTCACCGCCACTCCGCGTAATGTCACGCTGGAGCGGTTTGGTGTGAAAGGTGAGGATGGACTACCGCATCCATTCCACCTCTATTCCATGCGTCAAGCTATCGAGGAGAAGTTTATCCTCGACGTGCTTCAGAATTATATGACCTACAAGGCTTATTACCAGCTCGAAAAGGCCATCGAGGATGATCCGGAGTTGAGTGGGCGCAAGGGGCAGCGTAAGGTCGCTCGCTATGCCAGCTTACACCCGACGGCTATTGGTCAAAAGGTTGAGATTATCGTCGAGCATTTTCGTCGGCATGTCATGCGTGAGTTGAACGGGCAGGCCAAGGCGATGATCGTTACACAGAGCCGGGAGCACGCGCTCAAGTATTTCCTTGGCGTAAGGACATACATCAAAGCGCAAGGTTATGCGGATCTGAAAGCGCTTGTTGCTTTCTCCGGTGATCTGGACTTGGACGGCGAGGCTACGACCGAGGCTGATCTTAACGGTTTTTCAGAAACCGAACTTCCTGGCCGTTTTGATGGTTTCAAACCGGATGGGACGCCCTATCCCGACACCTATCACATTCTGATTGTGGCAGAAAAATATCAGACCGGATTTGACCAACCGAAACTATGCGCCATGTATGTTGATCGCAAGCTCTCGGGACTTCAGGCGGTGCAGACGCTCTCCCGTCTGAACCGGACGAAGGCCGGGAAGGAACGCACCTTCATCCTCGATTTCCAGAACACGATTGACGATATACAAACTGCCTTCAGGCCTTTTTACGAGGCTACTACGGTGGAGGCGATGTCAGACCCAAATCAGATTTATGATCTGGAAGGGCGGCTCTTCAAGTTTGGCTATCTCGATAAGAGCGAGATCGAACGTTTTGCTCAAACCTATTTTAAGGGAGCACTCGGCACAACTGATAGGCCGCGCCTGGAGGGACTTGTCCGTCAGGCTGTTATTCGCTTTGAGGCAGACGATGATGAAGGACGGCAAGAGGAATTCAGACAGCTTCTAAAAAGCTTCAACCGCTTTTATGCCTTCGTAGCGCAGGTTATCTCACTAGAAGACACCAGTCTTGAAAAGTTGGCTTCATACGGGGCCTGGCTTTCACGCTTACTCCCTAATCGACAGGTGCCGCCAGAGATTGAAATCACCGACGACATGATCCGCTTGCAAGCATTCAAGGTCGATGAAAAAGAACAAGGTAGCGCTTCACTTGCGCCTGGCGATACTCAAGCGCTCGCGGCCATCAGCGAATTTGGCGCGAAACCGTATACCGATGATGAGATGAAAGAGCTTTCTGAGATTATTCAGTCTTTCAACGAACGGCATGGTACTCAATTCACTGAAGCTCAGATGACTAGGATCGAAGCCGTGAATCCTGAGATTGTTGATGACAATATGAGAGCAATGTTGCGGAATAATCCTCCGGACGTTGTTCGGTTAGCCTACGAACAAGCGGCTTTCCAAGGGATGATTCGGATGTTTCAGAATGATGCCGAAATGCGTGACATTATTTTGACCGATTCAGAAATACGAAAAAAGGTTACTGGTTACCTATTTGGACGTGCATTGCGAGAGGCTCGCGGAGCGGCATAAGTTTACTCAATCACTCTAAGTTTTGATGGGGTCGTGTGATGACTGAATTAGAGAGCGAAGGCGATCTGCATCCGTTAATCGTGCGACGGCTTGAAATAGAAAATTTTAGAGGGGTCAAAAGTGGCTGTGTCGAATTCTACGGGCATACACTGCTTGTCGGAGGCAACAATGTTGGTAAGTCAACGATATGTGAAGCGCTAGAATTAGTATTGGGGCCAGAGCGTATTTATCGCCGCCCAGTCGTAAACGAGCATGATTTTCATGCTGGTCGTTATCTAGATGGCGACGGTAGTCCAGTTTACATCAAAATCGATGTAATCCTCATTCATCTGCCAGAAGAAATGGAAAGGAAGCTGTTCTCAAAGACACGGCCTTGGAGTGACGCCAAAGGTGGATTTGTCGATGATGAAAACGCAGAGCCCGAGGACGCTGATGTTGAGGACATATGTAGAGCGTTACCGCTGACTTTCATTGCTTACTACGACCGCAAAGAAGATGATTTTGTTGGGACAACCTATTTTGCCCACCCAATTGAAGACGTAGGCGAAGACGATGATAATTATGGCGAACCATATGCGGGCTTAAAGTATTTTCCTCGCGAATGGAAAATTCAATGCGGCTTTATTTATCTGAGAACTTTACGCACCGGTCGTAGAGCCTTGAGTTTGGAACGGGGGTCGCTTCTTGATACAATCTTGCGTCTCGCCGATACCGGCAAAGAGTCGATGTGGGAAAGCACGGTTAAACAACTCCGTGCTTTGGAGCCAGCAATAGGCGATATTCCCCAGCTTCAAGGGATTCAAACACAGATCAAGGACCGTTTGGCTCGGTTTGTCGGGTTGTCTTCGGATAAGGACGCGACCGGGTTCTACGCTTCAGATCTGACCAGGGAGCATTTGCGCCAGGTCGTACAACTGTTTCTAAAGTCAGAAGATAGTAATCATTCGGTACCATTCAATAGACTTGGAACTGGTGCTGTAAATGCGCTTGTTTTCGCCCTTTTGACCCATATCGCTGATCTCCGAGGTAAGCGCGCGATTATCTTTGCAATGGAAGAACCAGAGATAGCTCTGCCACCTCACGCTCAGCGTAGGATTGCCAAGTATCTTATCGGGAATATGGGACAAGCTATCATCACTTCCCATTCTCCCTATGTAATTGAAGAATTCGAAATGTCGGATGTTCAAGCCGTCTCGCGCAAGGACGGCACTTTGTCATCTGACAGAATCCCCACCAATACAATCAGACATCGGACCCTCCGTACCAACGGTAGAAAATTGGCCGAAGCGATACTTGCACGTGGCGTGATCGTTGCTGAAGGCGACACGGAAGCCAAGATGCTTATCGCTGCATCCTATATGTACGAAACTCTTGATTCATCGGATAAATATGCTCCTCTTGATCTGATCGGAGTGAGTGTTTTTGATGCGGGAACTCAGTCTGACGTACCTAAATGGGGGCCGTTTTTCAAAGCTCTTAAGAAGATAAATTTTGCCTTCCAAGACAAGCCCAATCAACCTTGGACTGAAGATCAGGCGTCACACCTCTCTTGCTACCATTACAACTTTGAAAGTGCCTACAAGGGAACGGAAGACTTGTTGGCTGCAGAAGTTCCGGTCGCTGTACACCGAAGGTTCCTTGAGCTAGTTGCGAGACATCCCGATTATCCAACAGACAAGGGATATTTGGGTGCGAACGCTCTAGAGGCAGAAGTGGTTGCTCTTTCGAAGACCGTCCTGAAAGCGAAGAAAGGCTCAGGTTTCGCCGGGATGCTGATCGAACAGTGTCAGACACTTGAGGAGATACCGGCCACTCTAAAGAGCTTCCTTGATAAGGTTGCGTCAGATATGGCGCTGCCAAGTCTAGAGGACTTGGGGGATGACGATAACGTTGATAGTGGGCCGGACGGCATGGCGACCAAAGCTTCTGATTTAGAGGATCTGATTTAAGGTATGGCATTTACAATCTGTAAAAAACGCCAAGCCATAATAGACGAACCAGGACCTGCACTCGTAATTGGAGGGCCTGGTTCTGGGAAAACAACGCTTGCACTCTTAAAGTGCCAAAAAATTCTGAGTCAACTAGAAGCCGGTCAAAACATTCTTTTTTTGAGTTTTTCCCGTGCGGCCGTGCAGCAAATTCTGAACCGCGCTCGCGAAATTCTAACTAAAGAGGAAATAAAGCGAATTGACGTCCGTACCTATCATTCCTTCTGTTGGGACATTTTGCGTAGCCATGGGCGTTTGCTTGGGGGGCGGCCTCTCAAGATGTTGGCTCCCTCCAACGAGGGGATACGTCGAACCCAGTTTGTTGGGGAGTGGAAAGCTGAAGTCAGCAGGCTTTTGAGAGAAGATGGTATAGTTTGTTTCGATCTTTTTGCATCAGCGACAGCGGAGCTTTTCGAGCGAAGTGTTCATCTGCGCTCCTGGATGGGACGGCTTTTCCCATTTGTAATTCTGGATGAATTTCAAGACTCTGATGATGATCAATGGAGGTTCGTGCGGCAGTTAAGTTCGGTGACGCAAACGCTCTTTCTTGCTGATACGGAACAAAGGATATTCGACGGATCATTTCGACCAGGTGTACGAGCTGATCGTCTGGATATTTTGAAGAACGAGATCAAAGTCCAGGAAGTCGATCTACAAAGCGATAATTATCGCAGTGCAGATAGCGACATTCTAGCTATAGCAGATTGTGTTCTTGGCGGAATTGGACCTATCCCCAAGAGTAGCGATGTTAAATTCTTATTCTATAACTTCAAAAATCAATTTGCATCTACGGTTCACTTCGCGGTTAGTCTGGCGTATAGCACGTTGCTCCAGCGTGGTGTCATGGATCCAACCATCGCGGTGTTGGCAAGGAGCAATGATCTCGTCGCCAAAGTCTCCGATATTTTACATGATAAGCACACGTACAATGGTCGGGATTTGAACCCAGTCCGTCATGATGTTGTATGGGACCAAGAACTGTCTGCTTCCGCGGGAGTGGCAATAGCAGCGGCGCTGGAGTACGTTTCAACACCAAGCTTGGAGGCGCGCGAAGCAATGCACGCGAGGGTCCAAGAGTACTTTTTAGTGAAGAAAGACTTCTGCGAGAGGTATGGTGGGCGCGGTGCTGAGGCTGCGGGCTCAAAGGCGGCTCGATTTGGTAAGGCTCGATCAAAAGTTGCGCTTAGTAAGGAACTTGGGAAAGGTTCGCCGAGATCATTAGAAGAAGGATTAAAAGAGCTCCCAGTTCTAATGGGAGACCCAATCACGGATTGGAAATCCGTTCGTTCCGTTTACCTCAAACACAACGATCTTAAAGCGATTTTCCAGGACGCACGTATGGTTAGACTTTTTCGTGCATCAGATACGCTGGCAACTGTGTTGGCGTCCCGGTGGATTGATCGTGGAAACTATGCTGGTGCAGCCCGCATGATACGGAACGTACTGGACCAAGAAAAACTCATTGGTTTTGAGCAGGACCCGAAAGGCGTCTCGTTGATGACAATCCACAAGTCGAAGGGAAAGGAATTCGATGGTGTGGTTTTGGTCGAAGGCTTGTATTCAAGCCCATTTTTTTTGCAGCGTGAGGCTCCCGAATTTTCTCCATCTCGTCGTTTACTCCGTGTTGGGATTACGCGAGCAAGAAAGTTCGTTGTTTTGGTTCGTCCTCATAAAGCAACGTCATTGGTATAAAAGGTTGGTAGTTTTGTGACCTTTTACGAAAGTTTCCTGTGCGCGGGTTCTCTCGGTTGAGAGGAAACTGAGAAACTCTTTGTGTGACAGAATCAAAACCATTGCTAGCGGATCGTGAGAAGCTTCCATCAGCAAAAACATCTTCCAGTTACGTAATGCACGTGCCGCTAGGCTGGGCTGTCGGGGCATGACTTTCCGGGTGCTGAGATAACGACGCCAAAGAGCAGGAGTATTTCTGTGCAGGACAAGAGGACGAGGCTTGTAGCGGTGATTAGTTCTAACTTTTTGTCCGCTTTTTGCCTGTCGTCTGTCTTTTCGCGCTTCAAACACCCCAAACCGTTCTTCAAGCTTCTTCTTGCTGCACGAACGATCCAACTGGCTGGCCTTCATCGCCTGTCCATCCGGACCCATAAGGACCATACCGTTACCACGTAGCTTGATGCTTATGTCATATCCCGCCAGAACCTCGTGCGCTTCCCGCCAGTTCTTGGCCTTCCATAAGCCTTCCAGTATTTCTTCCCGATGTTTCAATACATGCCGCTGGAATGATTCCTGCCAGGTATGTGCCTCGTAGTCCCGTGCTGCCGGTGACAGCTTGTTTGGATCGCGTGCCTTTCCATCGGTCATGCCGGGATCAATGGCGAGGCCGTACTTCTTCTCCATTTCGCGCGAGACCTTGGCGAGTATCTTAAAGTCCCTATGTGGTGTAATGACCTTGAGTGTTTCCGGATGCACCTTGTTAAAGGCAATATGCATGTGGAAATTATCGGTATTGATATGCGTTCCCGCTACACGCTGATGATCGCTGTAACCAAGGGCTTTGGCATACTCCGCCTCGATGGCCATCAGATCCTCTTTGCTCAGTTTATCCTGCTCGCCAGAACGGAAAGAAACGACAAGGTGATAGGTCTTGTCTGCAATGTCGGGCTTTTGCCGCCGAACTGCTTCGATCTCCAGCAGAGCAAGATCAAGATCCTCGATCTTTGTGCCGGCATCGCAATTGCGGATCCAGAACTGATGCAGTTTCTCGCCTTTTTCCTCGGCAGCGGCGATGTACTCGCCCAGTCGAGTGTAATTGTCTGGCACACCAGATTTCTTGCCGATCCGGGTTGCAATCATGATTTGTCCTGCAGGTTTTTGCCAGGCTGAAGCTGCATCCGGATCTCACCAATCGCCGCTTTGAGCTCGGTCTGGGTCGCCTCGATATCGCGGTTCAGGCTGTCGAACTTCTTGAGCAGATCTGCCGAGAGCGGCTCATCAAGGGCCAGCTTGAACAGGTTGCCCAAGCGGGCCTGATCGGCATTGACCTTCAGAAGATCGCGAATACCTTGCCAGGCGGCAAAATCACTAGCACTGGGAAGTTTGGTATTCATCAACAACCGTTTGAGCAGTTCCGAGCGTGACAGGCGCACCTGTTGGGCAAGCTGATCGATGCGGGCTTTCTCTTCGTCGTTGAGATAGGTTTTGATGACGTGACGTTCGGTGGCCATTTCTTGTTCCGCTATTGCCCGAAAGATCCTGAGAGAGAACCGCCTGGCATCATTTCGGCCCGGATACTCTCGGGAAGGGTGGCATCAAAACCGCCAACCAGATTGACGATGCTGCGTGTAAAATCCGTGCCGAACTTGCGCTCATAGACCTCTTTGGCCTTTGCGATGAGATGCGGCTCCCGCTTGTCGGGATTGCTGTAATTGATCAGGTTTGCAAAATACCTTGGAT
>NZ_LPVX01000008.1:0-70211 GCF_001613785.1 Thalassospira sp. MCCC 1A02491
CGATCCGTCGTCTCCAGGATGCACAGACTTTGGCGCCATAACGCTGCCCGCGCATCCCTTCCTGCTTATCAACAATGTCAAAGAACTTGAGGACCGAAGCCCTTAACCATCCAGTCCGCGTCGCCGTTTCGTTTAGCGCCGCACCCCGTCGGTGGAGGCGGGTTATAGGGCCCCAACGCTGACCTGTAAATACCTTTTTTGAAGATTCATCGAGATTTTCAGAGATTGTTTTTTCCATCCCCGAAACGGTCCGCGCAAACCCTTGGCTTTCGGGGTTTTCACTGAGAGCGCATCTATATGCATAGCTTGATCCACATGCGCGCATAACACCAGAAACTGCCGATTTATTCGACTCTGACGCGCCAATTAGAATATGGAGTCCAATGACTTCGTCCCTAGAACCCCAAAGAAGGCGTTCAAATCGCAAAAAGATTTTCGCTTTTTCATGGAAACCAACTGGCGTAAGAGAATCATCAGTCCGCATTGGCAATGCAGGGAGATGACCGGACCATCCCCGTACCCCACGAAGTTGCATTGCGCCCCTTGCTGTTAAAAGGCCAAAAACCGTGATCGATATCCCGCACATTGTCGCCCACCGTGGTGCATCAATTGAAGCACCGGAAAACACCATTGCCGCATTCCGGGTTGCCGGTGCCCGCGGCGCCAAATGGGTCGAGTGCGATGTGACGCTGAGTTCCGATGACAAATGCGTCCTTATTCATGACGACACACTCGAACGGACCAGCAACGGAACAGGGCCGATCCATGCCAGCAATCTTGCCGCCCTGCGCGAGCTTGATGCCGGCGGCTGGTTTTCGGACATATATAAGGGAGAGCGTATCCCGACCCTTACCGATACGCTTGAGACCCTTTATTTCATGGATATGGGGGCCAATCTTGAGATCAAGCCGTCGGGATGTGATCCGGTGCGCCTGTGTCACGAAGTGATCGCCGAACTGAAGCGCGCAAAGGCATTACCGATCCTGATTTCGAGCTTTGACGATGTTGCGGTTGCCGAAATGCGCAAGCATGCACCGGAGATTCCCTGTGGCTGGCTGCTTGAGACCCTGCCCAAAGAATGGAAGGCAGAATATGATCGACTTGGCGCATCGGCCATTCATATCGACCATGCTGCCCTGACCCCGGTCAGCGCAGCCGAGATTGTCGATGCCGGTGTTCCGTTGGTTTGTTATACCATCAATGATGTCGACCGGGCGAAGGAGCTGTTTTCGTGGGGGGTCACATCGGTCATTACCGACGACCCGGCCAAGTTGCTGTTGGCAATCCCGCGGCGTCCTTTTGCCGCCCATAGATAATAAAGATAACAGTGTCCGTACCGGACCATAATAAGAGCATCCCGATCCGTGCAGCAGGCAGCGCCACCCCATTGCCTGCGCCACCGGGTGCAAAAAGGAAACGTATATATGACAATCGCCCCACAAGACGGGACCGTGGCACCACCGCCGCCGGATCCCGCGGCATCCCCCACACCGCTTTATCCCGACAACCGGGTCAAGCGCCATCTAAGTGAGCTTTTCCGGCTTGCCCTTCCTGTGACCATTGCACGGTTGGGCATGCTGATCATGTCCGTTGTCGATACCATTGTGGTTGGCAATTATGACAGTGCGGGGCTTGCCTATCTTAACGTTGCACATGCACCATTTACGTCATTGATGGTAACCGGTATCGGCCTGTTGACCGGTGTGATGATCCTGACATCCCATGCCAAGGGGCGGGAAGACTGGCAGGAAGCCGGATCGGTATGGCGTTATGCCATGCCCTATACCATTCTGATCGGTCTTTTGTTTACCTTCCTGACATGGCAGGCCGAGTGGCTGTTTGTGGTAACCGGCCAGCCCGATGATATTGCGACCGAGGCCGGTCATCTTGCGATCATTCTGTCAATCGGGATGCCGGCGGCGCTGATCTATACGACCTGCGCCTTTTTCCTTGAAGGGTTGCAACGCCCCCTGCCGGGCATGATCGTCATGATCATCGCCAATCTTATCAATCTGGTTCTTGATTACGGATTGGTCTATGGCGCATTCGGCTTGCCCGAACTTGGGGCTGAGGGTGCTGCCTGGACATCAAGCGTTATTCGCTGGACCATGGCCCTGATCCTGCTTGGTTATGTTCTGGTGATGAAGGGGCATGATCAGTATGGCATCAGAAACGGATTTGCCGGATGGTGGCGAGGATCGCGCGATGCCCGACATCTTGGCCATGCCGCAGGCGCAAGCCAGGGCATGGAGACAAGTGCCTTTGCCGCGATGCAACTTTTTGCCGGCCGCCTTGGCGTTATCGCCGCCGCAAGTTATGGCATCGCGATGACCATGCTGGCACTTATGTTCATGGTGGCACTTGGACTGGCGTCTGCGACATCTGTCAGGGTCGGGATAGCCTATGGCCGTCGGGACCGGCCGGATATGGCACTGGCTGGCTGGATCGGATTGTTGACCACAATGATTGTCATGTTCGGGTTAAGCATCCCGCTTTATCTGTTCCCGGGCGGGGTTTCACATCTGTTCACACAAGATATCAATGTCATTGCAACCACGGTTTCGGTTCTGGTTCTGATGCCGATTATTTTCCCGACCGATGGCGGGCAAAATGCCGCGATCAGTGCATTACGTGGTGCAGGTGACAAATGGGCGCCGACCGTCCTGCATCTGGTGTCTTATATCTTTGTGATGATCCCGGCTGGATATTACCTGACATTCGAGCGCGATATGGGGGTACGTGGCCTGTTCTGGGGCATCGTGATCGCAAGTCTGGTGGCGGTTTGCGGTTTGGCGATACGGTTTGCCATTGTTTCGCGCCGCGCAATCCCCGCCTATGTGGCGCGCAGTTGATCCGCGATCTGTTCAAACGAAAATCCCTGCAATGAAAAGGCCCGCCTGTGTGTTCAGGCGGGCCTTTGTTCTTTATGCGCAGACTTGGGTTTTTGATGCTTAGGAGCGCGTCGCATCAAACTTGCGCCGCGGCATCAACAGATCGCAAAATGGCAGGACCAGCGTATCAAAAGCCGAAGCAGCCCGTGCGGCATCGATGCGAATAATGTGCTGTTCGATATCGCGCTGTGTCGCCAATTCACCAAGCGGGGCCAATTCGGGCAGCGCATCAACAAGAGTCGTGTAAAATTCGATCTGGTCGGCCCGGGCCGTCCCCGAAGCAAGATTGCCAAGATGGTTATAAAGCGCCATGGCCAGGAACCAGCGACAATAAGGCATCAATCCCTGAAGGATTTCAGCACGTTGTTGTGGTTGAAGATATTGTTGCAGATCACTGTCAAGCCACACCGCATTTTGCACACCGGCAATAAAAGCATTGCGCAAAGCCGGATATTCGTCGGTGAAAAAGACCGTCGTCAGCCAGCCTGACAATTCATCAAGTGACGTACGCCGGCTTTCTGGTGTGCTGTCGGCAGCAAAATCAAGCGCCGGCATCGGCGGCTTCCCCGACATGGCAAGACTTGCCACCGCCGGATCAATCAGGGCATTGGCAAGCCATGCCTGATGCCAGATTCGCATTGGCCTAAAGAAAGGTTCCTTTTCAGCCCCGCCAGCATCGATCCAGCTTTCGATCAAATGCGCGCGGCCAAGACAAATACCCAGACGCAATGCGTCTTCAAACCCCATGCCCCCGACAAGCAACGGATCCCCCAGCATGTCTTCGAGCAGCGGCAGACTTGTTGCAACGTGATCGGCACGAAGCCCGGCACCGAGCGGCTGATAAAAAGCCGCACCATCACCATGAGCAAGAACCGTGCGCGCATGCTTGGCAAACTTTCCCCAGAAAACCAGTCGGACCGGTTCGGCACGCTTGCGCCAAAGCGGGCGGGTCAAATGCCAGTTTTCCGTTTCAAATTCGGCAAGCGGCATCATGCCGACAAGACGGGCCAACGGTTTTGCCACCGCCTGTTCCAGTGCATCCACATCACCAACATGACCGATCGAAAGCCGCCATCCCGGTTGTTCATGGGGGTGGCGATCAAGCCAAAGCATGGCAAATCCCGATGCCCCGGCACGTTCGCCAGATGGCGCAACCAGATCAAAGAAAAGGGAAAGTGCGGATGGAATGTCGGGAACCAAATGGTCGGGCAATGCATCCCCAACCACCCAGGTCTTGACCGTTACGTCATCGGCATCGGGCCGGTCATGAAAACGCGGCGGCAAAAAGCCGGCATATTGGTTGGCAGAACTCAGTGCGTCGGTCATGGCAGCCTCGTAAATACAAGCGGGATAAGGTTCGCGCCGTCTGTTTGGTGCTGATACCCAACGCGATCAGTCAGGTCAATGAGATGCGCGCGCCACAGCGGTACAACAAGATCCCTGCAATCGACAAGTTTGTGCTGTTCCTATGCCCGTGTGAGCCCGGCATGCCCGATGCTTGCTTCGCGATAAACAGATGGTGGCATTGCCATCAAGCGTCTGAAATCCCGGGAAAAATGCGCATTGTCTGTAAAGCCGCACCAAAAGCCGATTTCCCCAACCGACAGGGTCGTACCGCACAAAAGACGGCATGCTTCGCGCACGCGGACCAAACGCAAAATATCAGAGAACCGACTGCTGGCCTGTTGCAGGCGTCGCTGCAACGTGCGGCCGGATGTTTCAAGTGCCGCAGCGACTTCGTCGATTGTCCAGCTGCGTCCGATATCCTGTTCAAGGATTGCAAAAAGCTGCCTGACAATCGGCCGTTGCGCACCAATTGCCGGCGCGGTTCCAGGCATATTGGCCAAGAAAGGATAGGACGAAGAGACCGGCTCAAAACTGTTCCAATTGATGCGGAAACGAAGCCCGCGACCGGTAAAGTCGAGCTTGTTATTGATCCGCCCCTTGCGCATGACGCGGATGGCGGGGCCGTGGCTTGGCAAAATCGTGCTGTCGATATTTTCGGCACCGACAGCTTCGAGAAGGCCGATTAAAAATCCCTGAAGAAGAAGGTTTTCAACCCGGGCAGGCGGCTGTCCGCGTACAACACCGCGATGGATGCTCATGGATTTTCCGGTAATTGAAAATTCGCTGCGTGCACGGGCGTGGGAATAACCTTCCAGACGGCGCCAACGATCGGCAATCACCGCCGGTGTCGCCGAATGACGCAACATTGTCAGGATCGGTTCCTGTTCCTTGGCAGCGAGATGCCGACCAAGGCGCACCAGAACCGCCGGACCATTTGATTCTTCGAGCGCGAGCATGATGCTGCGCAGCTTGGCAGATGTGACTACGGTGCCCGCCGGGACCAGATCATACCCGCGCGGCAACCAGGCCAATTGCCGGATCAGGGCAACATGCAATCCGAAAGAAACAAATTCCTGCATCGAAACACGCCAAAATTCCAAGTTTGGCGCGATCATACAAACTATTGATTGCACTGTCAGCGCACGATCCAAAATGTCACGAAGCTGTTACATAACAGCATCTTCATCAGAACTTCCAATCAGCCAGACAAGCAAAGGACAGATGACGGATACAGGATGAGCATATGGCGGAACGCCACATATTGCCCGAACCGCCCGTGCATGTCAGTCTGGGCCATTCCGAATTCACATTTAACGGACATATGGCGTGATCAAGGTTCTTTTTGTCTGTACCGGCAACATTTGTCGGTCCCCCACCGCAGACGGGGTTTTCCGTAAAATTGTTGACCAGGCCGGACTTTCCGACCAAATCGACATCGATAGCTGCGGGTTGTCTGCCTATCACGTTGGTGAATTGCCAGATCCCCGATCACGGGAAATGGCCGAAAGCCGCGGTTATGATCTGAACGATATCCGGTCCCGCAAAATCAAGCCAAGCGACTATATACAGTTCGACTACATTCTGGCGATGGATGATGGCCATTTGCGCGACATGCGTCGTCAGGCCCCGTCGGAACATCAACATCGCATCGAACTGTTTCTCGATTACCACCCCGAAATGGCCGGGCAAAGTGTCCCTGATCCGTATTATGGTGGCAGCAACGGTTTTGTCCGCGTGTTCGACATGATCGAAGAAACGTCAAACAATCTGTTGTCTCATATCCGTAAACAGCACGGCTTGTAACACAGCCACCAAAGATGGACAGAAATGCCGCAACATCGCTGATTGAACGTTTGACCGGCTGCCCGGTCAAACAGATTACCCACATGTCTGGCGGTTCCTTTGCCGAGGTCATCCGGCTGGATCTGAGCGATGGCCGATCAGTTGTCGCAAAGATTGCAAACAGCGCCAATGGCGATCTTGAGACAGAGGCAGAAATGTTGCGCTATTTCGCGAAACATTCCCCGATTGCCTGTCCTGATGTCATTCATGCTGACCAAGACTGTCTGGTGATGAACTATGTCGCAAATGACAACCGGATGTCACAAAGCGTTCAGCGTGATCTGGCCATCCAGCTTGCCGCTCAGCATCAGGTCACTGCTCCGAAATTCGGCCTTGCGTTTGACACCCTGATCGGGGGATTGCACCAGCCCAACAGGTTCGAGCAAAGCTGGGTAACCTTTTTCGGGGAGAATCGCCTGCGACACATGGCGCAGGCAGCTCATCGCGAGGGGCAATTGCCCGCATCGCTGACTGTGCGGATTGATCACCTTATCCAGCGGCTAGATCATTTCATTGATGACAAACCACAAGGTTCGCTTCTGCATGGGGACCTTTGGGGTGGAAATATCCTGTGTCAGGATGGGCGGGTTGCGGCCCTGATTGATCCGGCAATTTATTATGGTGACCGCGAAATCGAGCTGGCCTTCGGGACACTGTTTGGCGATCTGGGACCGGATTTTTTCGGGCAATATCATGAAATTTTGCCAATCGCGCCAGGGTTCTTTGAAGAACGCAGGGATTTGTATAATCTTTATCCGTTACTGGTGCATGTGCGCCTGTTTGGTGCGCCATATGTCAGATCGGTTGAAAACATCCTTGAGCGATTTGGCGTTTAAGAGAAACCGCCTTTATCCAAAACAATTGTCGAATACAGGGGACGAGAGAGTTGAAATTTCTAGCAGGAGCCGCCCTGGCACTTTCCACGACGGTCAGCATTGCCGCCATCGCCCATGAAGGTGCGAGCGGCGTTGTCAAAGAACGCATGGATGGCATGAAAGCCATCGGCCAGCAGGTCAAGATCATGGTACCGATGATGAAAGGCACATTGCCTTATGATCCGGCCAAGGTCGCCCAATCAGCCGAAATCATTGAACGTCACGCCGGTGAAAACTTCACCAGCCTGTTCCCGGAAGGCAGCGACGGAAAGCCATCAGAAGCCCATGCCGATATCTGGTCGGACTGGTCAAAATTCAACGACCTTGCCATCGAGCTTGAAACCAGTGCATCGGAACTCAAAACGGTTGCAGCCAATAACGGCTCGGAAGATGCCTTCAAGGGCGCGCTGGGCTCGGTCTTGCGGACCTGCAAATCCTGCCACAGCAGTTTCCGCGAATAGGCAACGGGCCTGTCGCAAGACACTGCCAATAAAAAGGCCGCAGCACCCGAGATGCTGCGGCCTTTGTCATTCAATATGCTATCGGCGCGATTAGCGACCGATCATCGCGAAAAATTCACGACGGGTAATCGGATCATCGCGGAATGCACCGAGCATCCGGCTGGTGACCATTGATACGCCGGTTTTGTGTACGCCGCGGGTGCTCATGCACTGGTGGTTGGCATCAATCACCACAGCAACACCAAGCGGATCGAGTTCTTCCTGAATGGTGTTGGCGACCTGTGCCGTCATTTTTTCCTGAATCTGCAACCGTTTGGAATAGACTTCGACAACACGGGCCAGTTTGGAAATGCCAACAACGCGCTTACGCGGCAGATAGGCGACATGTGCGACACCGATGATCGGCACCATGTGGTGTTCGCAATATGACTCAACGCGGATGTCACGCAGGACAACCATTTCGTCATAGCCGTCGGTTTCTTCAAAAGTCCGTCGCAGAATCTCGGCCGGGTCCTGCTGGTAGCCCGCAAAGAATTCGCCATAAGAACGCACCACACGATCGGGCGTCCCACGCAATCCTTCGCGGTCGGGATCGTCCCCCGCCCAGCGAAGAAGGGTCCGCACCGCATCTTCTGCTTCTTCGCGTGTTGGACGTTTCACGGCGCTATGTTCGCTGCACATACTAAATCCTTTTGTCATTTCCGTGCGGGATAAATCCCGGCTTGGTGGGGCTCCTGACCCGCTTTTATATCAGTTCACAGTATGTTGCCCATGGGGACTGTCCAGAGAAAAGGCAGGAATGGCAATATCAAAATGATTGCCGTCCATGTCCATCATCTCATAGGTCCCAACCATAAAGCCACTAGGCGTCGCCAATGGCGCGCCACTGGTATAGTTGAAACGTTCCCCACCTGCGAGGACGGGCTGTTCGCCGACAACACCCGGGCCTTTGACCTCCTGGGTTTCCCCGCGTGAATCCGTAATCCGCCAGTAGCGACTAAGCAACTGGACGGTTTTGGATCCGAGGTTTTCAATCTCGATCCGATAGGCCCAAACATAGCGATGGGTATCAGGATCGGATTCATCCTCAAGGAATACGGGTTGCACCGAAACCTTGATGTCGTGGGTTACGGTCGAATACATGCACGTCTCCAGGCCAAATGTGTTCCATTCATCTTCTGTCAGCCAAGATCACAATTGATGAGCCATATGTAGACAGTCTGCATAAGAAGTACCAGTGGCCTGTCACAATAGTTGCGAAACAGTTTCGCCGCTACTGCCAGGCCGCCAGAACACCCTTCTAAAAGCAACGGCCCGCACATTGTACGGGCCGTTCCGATATCAGGATTACCGTATCACCATCCGTTATACGGAAAGGGCCGCCAGCAGATCTTCTTTCAGATCATCAATGTCTTCCAGACCAACAGACAAACGCAGCATGCCCTCGGTAATGCCCATCGTGATCTTGTCCTCGGCCGGGACACGCTGATGCGTTGTCGTCCAGGGATGGGTGGCCAGACTTTTGGCATCGCCGAGATTGTTGGAGATATCAATCAGATTGAGGTTATCAAGCAACGAAAAGGCTGCTTTCTTGCCCCCGGCAAGCTCAATCGCGATCAATCCACCGCCCCGACCAGACATCTGTTTCATTGCCAGTTCATGCTGCGGGTGACTTTTCAGTCCCGGATAGATAACGCGTGACACTTGCGGCTGTTCCGACAGGAATTCCGCCAATGCCGATGCGTTGCGGATATGCTGGTCCACACGCAGGCTAAGTGTTTCAAGACCTTTGAGCAGCACCCAGGCGTTGAACGGGCTCATGCTCGGCCCGGTGTGACGCAGGAATGTCGTCAGGTGTTCGTCATGCCATTCCTTGTCGTTAAACAGGATGGCCCCGCCAAGACAGCGCCCCTGACCATCAATATGCTTGGTCGCGGAATAGACAACAATATCAGCACCCAGTTCCATCGGCTTTTGCAGGATCGGGGTCGCGAAAACGTTATCGACCACGACTTTCGCACCTGCCTTGTGCGCCAGATCGGCGATAAAGGCGATATCAAGAACTTCCAGGGTCGGGTTGGACGGCGTTTCAAGAAAGACCGCATCCGCCGGCTTGGAAAGGGCTGCTTCCCATGCGGCGTGATCCGTACCATCGACCAGTTCGGTTTCAACACCAAAGCGCGGCAAAAGCGTGGTCAGGATGAATTCACAAGACCCGAACAATGCGCGCGAACCCACAACACGCCCGCCGGCCTTGGTACAGGCCGCAAGCGCATTCCACACCGCCGACATGCCAGATGCGGTCGCCCGGCAGTATTTCGCGCCTTCGAGCAACGCAAGGCGTTCCTCGAACATGTTCACGGTCGGATTGGCAAAACGTGAATAGACATAGCGTTCCGGACCACTGCCATCAAAGGAGGCCTCGGCCTCGGCGGCGGTTTCATACACATATCCGGAATTCATAAAGATG
This sequence comes from Thalassospira sp. MCCC 1A02491, assembly GCF_001613785.1. NCBI lineage: Bacteria > Pseudomonadati > Pseudomonadota > Alphaproteobacteria > Rhodospirillales > Thalassospiraceae > Thalassospira > Thalassospira sp. MCCC 1A02491. The sequence continues at coordinate 9,887 of NZ_LPVX01000008.1, forward strand.
GCTTCGGACGTCTCGGAGAAACCGGTGCGCGCGGTACCACCACGAACGGAACGGGTCGCGGCACGCCAGTTATCGGAAGCCTTTTTTTCGGTCGTCATCGTCTTGCTCCTAATATGCCCGAAGATATTGGTGCGTTCCGGGCACAAAAAAACCCTGACCGGCATGAATGGGTCAGGGCCGAAGCCGTTTTACCCCTCTTTAGCGATTTTTTACGTGGCCGCAAGCCGGTCGACAAATCCCACGATGCGCAGACGATACGTCCAGATTTCCCCGACGTCAAGCACCAGACCATCAGGATTTCTGCGCAGCTTTGTCTGGATTGATGCTTTGTCGGTGATCGCGATTTCCTCACGCAATGGTGAAAGCAGTTCATAAGCTTCTTTGGAGAATTCGCTCTAATCTTGCCGAAATTAATGCAATCCTGTTTATCGGGTTTTGCTCTTCACCCCGTCACCAGATCCATGCAAGAGCGTGAATTATATGACCAAAACCAGTTCAGCGGCGCCAACAGTGTCCGACCACAAAACAGAACATACAGATCAGAATCAGGCTGCGCGCAAACCGCTTTGGCGCCGGTTGCTGCCACTTGTGGTTCTGATTTGCGGCCTGCTTGCCGCCTGGAGCAGCGGCCTTCTGGATTTGCTGTCCTTTGACACGTTACGTGACAATCGCGACCAGTTGCAGGACCTCGTTGCCAGCAAACCTGTGCTCAGCATTCTGGGCTTTATGGCGATTTACGTGATTGCGGTTGCCCTGTCCTTGCCGCTTGGATCAGTTCTGACCATTGCCGGGGGCTTTTTGTTTGGTGCCGTACTCGGGACCACATATGTCGTCACTGCCGCGACCCTTGGCGCTGTCATCGTTTATCTTGCCGCGCGATACGCGTTTTACGATGTCATGCATGACAAGGCGGGCAGCGCAATTCGGAAAATGGAAAACGGCTTTTCCGAAAATGCCTTCAGCTATCTGATGGTCTTGCGCCTGATCCCGATATTCCCGTTCTGGCTGGTCAATCTGGTGCCGGCATTGCTCGGGGTGAAATTGCGCTCCTTTGCCATGGGGACCTTGCTTGGCATCATTCCGGGCACCTTTGTTTACGCATCTATCGGTGACGGTCTTGGTGCCCTGTTTGATCAGGGCAAGACACCCGATCTTGGCGTCATTTTCGAACCCCGAATTCTGACCCCGATTATTGGACTGGCTGTTCTGGCGATGCTGCCGGTTGCCTATAAGAAACTTCGCAAATCCAAGAATGAGGCCAGCTCAGATGAGTAAATTGATCAAAACCGACATCTGCGTCATTGGTGCCGGGTCTGGCGGTCTTTCGGTTGCGGCAGGGGCCGTTCAGATGGGCGCAAAGGTTGTCCTGGTCGAAAAGAGCAAAATGGGCGGTGACTGCCTGAATACCGGTTGCGTGCCCTCAAAGGCCCTTCTGGCGGCGGGTCATGCTGCCGAAAATGCACGTAAAGCTTCGCGGTTTGGCATTTCAACCGGCTCGGTAAGCGTTAATTTCGATCAGGCAATCGATCATGTTCATTCGGTAATTTCGGGCATTGCGCCCCATGATTCGGTTGAACGATTTGAAGAACTGGGCTGCGACGTCATACAGGCAGAAGGAAAATTCACAGCCCCCGACACCCTTGTTGCCGGTGACAGCACAATCAAGGCGAAGCGTTTTGTCATCGCAACCGGATCGCGCGCAGCAGTGCCCCCGATCCCGGGTCTTGATGCCGTTCCCTATTTCACCAACGAGAACATTTTTGAAAACCGTGTTTGCCCGGAACATCTGATTGTCATTGGTGGCGGTCCGATCGGACTTGAAATGGCACAGGCCCATCAGCAACTTGGCGCCAAGGTGACCGTCATTGAAATGATGTCCATTCTGCCAAAAGACGATGCAGACATGGTGTCTGTGGTCCGCGACAATATCAAAGCCAGCGGCATCACCCTTTATGAAGGCAGCAAAACCAAGGAAGTCCAGTCAAACGGTGACAATGTTCGTGTCATCATTGAGCATGACGGCATCGAAATCACGCTTGAGGGCAGCCACCTTCTGCTTGCCACCGGACGCAAGCCGAATGTTGAAAATCTGGGCCTTGAGCAGGCAGGTGTTGAATATGAACGAACCGGTATCATCGTTGATGAACGCCTGCGAAGCTCGAACCGCAAGATTTTTGCGATTGGCGACGTAACCGGTGGTCTGCAATTTACCCATATGGCGGGATATGACGCCGGAATTGTCATTCGAAATGCCTTGTTCAAACTCCCGGCCAAGGTCAATTACAATGCGGTTCCCTGGGTGACCTATACCCAGCCCGAACTTGCCCAGGCTGGCATGAACGAAACCGCGGCGCGTGCCAAATATGGTGACAGTATCCGGGTTGTCCGATGGGATTATGCCGAAAATGATCGCGCCCGGGCCGAGGCAGATACAACCGGTTTCATCAAGGTCGTCACAACCGCAAAAGGCCGCATTCTGGGTGCCGGGATCGTTGGCCGTCAGGCCGGCGAGCTGATCGGGCTCTGGTCATTCGCGATTTCACAGAAAATGAAAATCGGGGCGATTGCCGGCATGATCGCGCCGTACCCGACCCTTGGTGAATTGTCCAAACGGGTTGCCGGTGCCTGGTACACTCCCAGCCTGTTTAGCGAAAAAACCCGAAAAATTGTTCGTTTCCTTCTCAAGCTTGGCTAAGGGCCCGATGTCCTCAAGACAAACAAGCTTCTGTAGCACTGTACTTTTTTGACGGTCTCTGACTAACATCTCCTTATGGAACGGCCGCATCTTAAATTGCCCCCATGGGCCAAATCGCTTTCCGCACGCCTGCTGGTGCTGACGGTCAGTTTTGTGATGCTTGCAGAGATCTTTGTCTTTGCCCCGTCCGTTGCGCGGTTCAGGGTCGACTGGCTTAAGGCACATCTTGATTCCGGCTATCTTGCGGCACTGGCGCTTGAAGCAACCCCTGATCAGATGATCCCCGATGATCTTGAAAAGGAACTGCTGTCAAATGCCGGGATTGAGGCCGTCATTCTGCGCCGCGAAGACCGCAAGCTTCTTTTGCAACGCGATGACATGCCCGCCAAGGTCGACAAGAACGTCAATCTGACCAACTTTTCCATCCCGATGGCGGTAATGGAAGGCCTGGCAACCTTGGCACAAACCGAAGACCGCATGCTACGTGTCATCGGCATGCCGTCAATGGCACCGGATTTCGAAATTGAAATTCTGGTTCATGAAAAAGCACTGACCAAGGCAATGCGCAATTTTGGCTGGCGGGTGTTTGGCCTGTCGCTGATGATTTCGTTCTTTACAGCTGGTCTGGTGTATTTTGCGCTCAATCGGTTGCTGGTGCGTCCAATGCGCACACTGACACATGACATGATCCGGTTTCGCGAAAACCCCCAGGACAAATCGTCGCTGATCACACCGGGTCTGCGCGACGATGAAATCGGTGTCGCCCGTCAGGAACTGGCCATCATGCAGCAAGACATCCAGGCGATGCTCAATCAGCGCCGACGTCTGGCTGCTTTGGGAACGGCGGCCACCAAAATCAGTCATGATTTGCGCAATGCACTGGCAACATCGATGCTGATGACAGAGCAGCTCGCCAAAAGTCAGGACGACGAAGTCCGCGCAGTCGTGCCCCGACTGCTGTCTTCGATGGAGCGCGCGGTTTATATCAGCGAACAAACATTGTCCTTTGCCCGCGAAACACCGGCACCTCGTGATCTGGCGAAATTCACGCTGATTGAACTGATCGAGGAGATCCGCGATCAGATCTTGTTGCAGAAGTCGGAAGACCTGATGGATGGGGCCGCTGGTCGTGATCTTGGCGATAAAGCCGAACCCTGCACCGCGCGCATCGACATCGATTTGCCCGACGATGTGATGCTTGAGGCAGATTATGACATGCTGTTTCGCGCCTTCAGCAACCTGATCCGCAACCCGCTCGAAGCGGGGGCAGACATCGTCACTATCACATGGTCAAATCCGATTGCCGGAAAAACAAGCGACGAATCGGATCAGTCGCGCAGTTTCATTGATGTTTTGATCAAGGATAATGGCCCCGGATTGCCCGAAAAGGCGATCAAAAACCTGTTCGTTCCCTTTGCCGGAAGTGGTCGCAAAGGCGGCACCGGCTTGGGGCTTGCCATCGCGCGGGAGTTGATAAGCACGCATAATTGCGAACTTCGCCTCGTTGCAACAGGCCCGGACGGCGCTGTTTTCGGTGTAAAACTGCCGATAATCACCTGATTTTGCTGCATTGCCCTATCGCAATGCGTCATATCGATAGTTTAAATCTATCAAAACATTTTTTATATTCAATTTTATCTTGGGAATGATCTTTGGCACCTTGTCTTCAAGGCGATGCCGGGCCGAAATCCCGATCCCCGATCCGCTCCTGACCCAAGGCTCGGTATCGCCTGATTGATTTCCCTGATCGGTCAATCACCTGCAAGAAGACCCCAAAAGCGTTGATTTTGGAAATAGACGCGCCTTGCGGTTGATAGAAACGATCAGACAGCTGAATAATCCTTGCCGGATTATCATCGAGGGACCATTCAAACGGTCCCTGACCCTCAACCCCTTGCTCCCCCCGGGCAAGGGGTGTCTTTTTATCGGAACAGATTTCTGGGTCTGCCTGATCAGAGTTCCATCCTATAGCGGACGCACGAATGACTTGCGGATGTCTTCGATTTTCGGCCTCAAAAAGCAGCCCTTTGCATGGTCATTGACCAGCCCCATCGCCTGCATGAAGGCAAAAACGGTTGTCGGTCCGACAAATTTCCAACCCCGTTTTTTCAAGTCTTTTGACAAGGCCACCGATGTCGGAGATGTCGACATTGTCTGCGGCGTCGCGATTTCCGTCGGATCAGGTTCAAATCGCCAGAAATAGGCGGCAAGCGATCCTTCGCGTTCGACCATCTCACAGGCACGCTGTGCGTTGTTGATCGTAGCTTCGATCTTGCCGCGATGCCGAATGATCCCTGCATCTTGCAAAAGACGCGCTATGTCCGTTTCATCAAATTGCGCAACACGATGAAAATCAAAATCCGCAAAGGCGGCTCTGAAATTTGCGCGCTTTGACAAAATGGTGCGCCAACTCAACCCCGACTGGAACCCCTCCAGACAGATCTTTTCGAACAGACGTCGATCATCCGTAACCGGAAATCCCCATTCGGTGTCATGATATGTGTTGAATTCCGGTGCTGCATCACACCATGAACACCGGCATTCCCCGTCCGGCCCGGTCACAATCCTGTCCATTGCTCACGCCTTTAAAAATTCAAGCCGCGGATCGGTCTGCCCGGGCGCAATTTCAATGATTTCTGCCGATACGATGCCCTCAATCACAAACGGATCCTGATCAATCCGGGCCTGGAGATCTTCACGGGTGACGCCATGGGCAAGAACCGCGCCACCCAAATTGGGCTGTAAACTTCCAACAACCAGAAACACGCCGTCCGCCAATCCCTTCTGGATCCAGGATTTATGACCGTCCATAAATTGTCCGGCACGGCTGCGGTTTTCCGCAAATTTAAGCAATACGACAAACATCATTGCATTCCCTGTTCACGATTGAGCAGATCTGTTGAGATCGGCGATCTGGCTATCAAGCCAGTCACACATCAGCGTCACTTCACTTTGAAGAAACCCATTGTCGTCAAAGGCGTTTGCAAGGGTGGCGACACCTTGACTGCGCCCAAGAATATGCATTGCCAATCCATCGGATTTGGCACCAAAGCCAAGGGCCGAAAACTGCCGGCCCAACCAGGTCCGAAACAGGGTAAATAACCCGGCGGCATCGCTTTGCGCCGAATGGTTAAGCTTTGCCAGCTCCGATGACAGGGTGCCAACCGGGCAGCCGAACTTTCGAATCTTCTCACCATTGACGATCAGGATATGGATAAAGCTTCGGATACGCTCAGCCGGGTCGTTGCCCGTGACTTCCCAGTGGTCAAGCATCTGTTCGGTATTCACCAGGCGCTGATTGATCACCGCATCAAGGATGTCATCCTTGGTTTTAAAATGATGGTAAAAATTGCCCCGTGAAATACCAACCGCACTTGCGATATCGGCAAAGGAGGTTGCTTCGAACCCTTGCTGATAAAAAAGACGATCTGCTGTCTCGATGATCCGGTCGCGCGTTGACATTGCTTTTCCTGCTTTTGAACGACTAGGACATCTGTCCTATTTCGAAGATTAGGTCAATTGTCCTAATTCGTCAACAGGCCCGACGCAAAACACCCGCAGGCGCGATACCTGCGGGTGTTTAAAATCATCGAACAAAGGACGATCGATCAGTCGCGCCAGAAGGCCGGGAACAAAAGAACCAAGACCGTAAAGACTTCCAGGCGCCCGATCAGCATCCCGATCGACATCAACCATTTTGCCCCGTCCGGGAGGGTCGCAAAGTTCCCCGATGGCCCGACAATCGGGCCAAGGCCCGGACCAACATTGGCAATGGCCGTGCCTGCACTGGAAACCGCCGTAATGAAGTCCAGCCCCATCGCCCCAAGGGCCGCTGCCAGCACAACAAAGCAGAACACAAACAGGAAGAAGAAGCTCAAAACCGATTCGGTAACATCTTCGGAAAGCGGTTTGCGGTTGTAATAGGCAATGAACACCCCGTGCGGCCGCAACATGTGCGACAGCTGAATTTTGGCGATCTCATAAAGCACCTGAAGACGGAAGATCTTGACCCCGCAGGTCGTCGACCCTGCACAGCCCCCGACAAACATCACAAAGAAGAACACCGTAACCGCGAATGGCCCCCAAAGGCCGTAATCGGTCGTCGCATAACCCGTTCCGGTCATCACCGACACAATGTTGAATGACGTATATCGCAAGGCATGAAGGAACGGCACACCATTGGTTTCCGAATGCCAGAACGCCAATCCGACAATGATCGAAACGGCAATGGTCAAAAACCAACGGACCTGACTGTCGCGGAAAAGCGCATTGCCCTGCCCGCGCAACATCTGCAAATACAGAATGAATGGCAATGCACCCGTCGCCATGCCAAGCGTGATGATGACGTCAATTGCGGCACTGTCGAAATGCCCGACCGATGCATCCTTGGTCGAAAAACCGCCTGTGGCAATCGTGGTCATGGCATGGGCAATCGCATCAAACGGCGTCATGCCGGCCCACCACAACAGGATCGCCCAAAGTGCGGTAAAACTCAGATACAGCATGGCGATGCCCATGGCGATCTGGGTCGCGCGCGGAAATGCCTTGTCCGACTTGTCGGAGTTTTCCATACGGAAAAGCTGCATCCCGCCAACGCGCAGCATCGGCATGACAGCAATCGCCATCACAATGATCCCGATCCCGCCGAGCCACTGCAACAATGCACGCCACAACAAAATTCCCGGCGGGGCCGTATCAAGCCCGACAATAACGGTCGACCCGGTGGTCGAGATTCCCGACATCGCTTCGAAAAACGCGTCGGTATAGGACATATCAAGATCGGAAAAGGCAAAGGGCAGCGCAGATGCCGCCGTCAGAACCACCCAGCTCAAGGTCGTCAGGATGAAAGCCTGACGCGAATTGATCTTCAGATTGTCCATCCGGTTCATCATGATCAATGCACCGCCGACAAACAGCGAAACGAATGATGCCGCGGAAAACACGATCCAGTCCGACTGACCGTAATAAAGGTCAACCAGTGCCGGCACGAACATGCCTATGGAAAGCGTGCACAACAAAATGCCGACAATGAAAAGAATAGGACGGAAATCAATCAATGAAACGCCTCTTGGCATATAGTGCCGCATCTCCCCCCGGATGCTGCGGCATGATGCATTTGCTGTTCTGGTTTCAGGGGCAGCCCCAAAGGGCACTGCATAACCGAAATTGCGGACAACATGTACCCCATTCATGACAAGCAGCGGAATTCTTGGCACAAGCGTTGATAAAGTCCAGTCCTTTATCGGCTATGCGTTTTTGTTCTGGCAGGTTTGGCATAGGCGGAAATCCGCCATTTCCGGGTTGGCAGGACGTTTGATCGCCGCTATATCGGCGGGGTAAACAAATTCAAGAAAGAAAGCAGCCGCGGAAATGTCCGAACTCGCCAAAACCTTTATTCTGACCATCACATGCCCCGATACCTTCGGGATTGTCGCAAGCGTTTCAAGCTTCCTTGCCGACGAAGGCGCGTTCGTGACCAAACTTGAACAGTTTGGTGACCCCATTAGCAAACGCTTCTTTATGCGTGTCAAATTTGAAGCTGGTCGCGCCTTGCGCACGGATTCCGAATTTGCAGAAAAATTTGCACCGGTTGCCGAAAAATTCTCGATGCAGTGGAAACTGCACGACTTCCATCGCAAACCCAAAGTGTTGCTGATGGTGTCGAAATTCGGCCATTGCCTGAATGATATTCTGCACCGTGTTGCATCCAACAACCTGCATATCGAAATCCCGGCCATCGTCTCAAACCATGAAGACATGCGCGGCATCGTCGAATGGTACGGCATCCCCTATTATCACCTGCCGGTCAGCAAAGAGACCAAGGCAACCCAGGAACAAAAGCTCCTTGATCTGGTCGGGGAATATGAAGCTGATCTGGTTGGTCTTGCCCGCTATATGCAGGTGCTTTCAACCGACCTTTGTCAGGAACTTGAAGGGCGTTGCATCAACATCCATCATTCGTTCCTGCCAAGCTTCAAGGGTGCGAAACCCTATCACCAGGCGCATGCGCGCGGCGTGAAACTGATCGGCGCAACGGCGCATTACGTGACAGCAGACCTCGACGAAGGTCCGATCATTCATCAGGCTGTCGAACGCGTTGATCATACCATGACCGCTGATGACATGGTCGAAATCGGTCGTGATATTGAATCGGTCGTATTTTCCCGCGCCATTCAGATGCATTGCGAACATCGCGTGTTCCGCAACGATCACAAAACCATCGTATTCCGCCGCTAGTTCCGGGCATACACACGCAAAAGTTTCACGAAACCGCCAGTCACCTGATTGGCGGTTTCTTTTGATTCAAACCAAATTAATCGCCGACTGCATTTGGCACCCCGTGCCATTTTGGCCCGTGCAATGATCCGTTCTTTCCCGTAGATTACCAAACTGGAAGTGCTGAGCATAAAACAGCCAGCGATATAAGGTTTTATCTTTGGGGAGCTTTCCGTGCACGGGAAGAAGTTATATTTCGCTATCGTTTTATGCGTTCTTCTTGCGGTTGGTTTTCTGACCACAAGTTTTGTAAGCTTTTATGTCGCACGGGATTCGCTTGAAGAACAGATTTCCGAAACGACACTTCCGCTAACCAGCGACAATATCTATTCCGAAATCCAGCGTGACCTGCTTCAGCCGATCTTCATTTCGTCGCTGATGGCCCATGATACCTTTGTGCGCGACTGGGCCTTGTCCGGCGAGACCGATGAAAAACGCATCATCAAATATCTGACCGAAATCCAGTCACGCTACGACACCATCACGTCCTATTTTATCTCGGATAAAACCCGGAACTATTATCATCCAAGCGGCGTGATCAAACAGATCAGCGAAGACGACCCCGCCGATGCCTGGTACTTCCGGGCGCGCGATGCCAAAAAGCCTTATGAAATCAATATCGACCATGACACGGTCGATCGGTCCCGCATGTCGATCTTCGTCAATTATCAGGTGCTCGACTATAACGGGAATGTCATTGGCATAACAGGCGTCGGATTGTCAGTCAGTTCAGTCACCAACCTGATTGAAACCTATCAGAACCGGTATGGCCGGACGATCTATTTTGTCGATACCCAGGGTCATGTGACATTGCGCGGCAGCGGCTTTGGCGATGCTCAAAATCTGCACGAACGCCAGGGCATGCGCCATCTTGCCACACAGATCCTGACATCGCCGGGTGCCTCGATGTCGTATGAGGAAGATGGCCATACATATTTCGTCAACAGCCGCCTTGTACCGGAATTCGGATGGCTTCTGATCGTTGAACAAAGCGATTATTCATCAAATGGCCGACTGCAAAACACACTGTTTGCCAATATCGGTATTTCGCTTCTGATCACCGTCATAGTCGGTCTTGTTGCCTATCTGACGGTTCGAAATTACCAGAACCGGCTCGAAGAACTGGCATCACGGGACAAGCTGACCGGAAGCCTCAATCGTCAGGTCTTTGACATGGTCTTTGACCAGACAACCAAAACCGCCCGTCGTCAAAAGACGCCATTGTCTGTCATGTGTTTTGATCTCGACGGGTTCAAAAGCATCAATGACACCTATGGCCATCCGGGTGGTGATGCGGTTTTGCGCGAAGTTCTGACATCGATCCGCACCAATGTACGTGAATCTGATCTGATTTGCCGTTGGGGCGGGGACGAATTCGTGGTGATATTCCCAGAAACCGGTCGCCAGGACGCCATGATCAAGGCCCGCGAACTCGCGGATAATATCCGTGAGGCACCTGTGCGGTTTGGCCGTGACCAGATCCTGATTACGATCAGCGCCGGTGTGACCGAGTATCGCGACGGCGAAGACCTCGAAACCCTGATGGCGCGCGTTGATAACGCGCTCTACACCGCCAAGGCATCCGGACGCGATCATATTTCACTGGCGTGAATGGCCTGACCGGCCCGACACGGCTTCGACAGAACCCTGTAAAAACAAATGGCCCCGCCAGATCATCTGACGGGGCCATTTTCATATCAGGATCAAAGCCGGGTTTAGTCGGCGATCGATGCTTCTGCAATCTGGACCGCGTTAAGGGCCGCACCTTTGAGAAGCTGGTCACCGGCAACAAACAGTTCCAGACCGTGATCCCCAAAGATCAGGTTAGAACGGATACGACCGACTTCGACGTCATACTGTTTGGTCGCGGTCAACGGCATCGGATATTTGTTGTTTGCCGGATCATCGACAAGTTTCACACCCTTGGCCTTGGACAGAACTTCGCGGGCCTGCGCCGGGGTAACGGCCTTTTCGGTTTCCACGACGATCGCTTCGGAATGAGTACGCTCGGTCGGGATACGAACCGCGGTGCACGATACCGGCAGATCCGGCGCGCCAAAGATCTTGCGCGTTTCCCAGGTCACCTTCATCTCTTCGCGGGTGTAGCCATTGTCCTGGAAGCTGTCGATATGCGGGATAACGTTGAATGCCAGCGGATGGGCAAAGACTTCTGCCGCAACCGGCTTGCCTTCAAGACCGGAAGCCAGACCTTCGCGCAGTTCGTTCATGCCCGGCTGACCGGCACCCGATGCCGCCTGATAGGTCGACACGATGACTTTCTTAAGGCCAAACGCCTGATGCAGCGGCCAAAGTGCAACCGCGGCAATCGCCGTGGTGCAGTTCGGGTTCGCGATCAGTTTCGCGGTCTTGGCAAGGTCACCATTGATTTCCGGCACGATCAGCGGAACATCGTCATTCAGGCGGAATGCCGACGAGTTATCAATCACCAGCGCGCCTTCGGCGATCTTCGGCGCATATTCCTTGGCGAAATCACCCGAAACAGCAAGGAAGACAATGTCGCACTGCTTTGCTTCTTCGACAGAGAACAGCGCGACGGTCTTAGTGCCAAACTTAGTCTCCACGGTCTTGCCTGCTGAACGCTCGGATGCGAACAGGGTGAGTTCACCCACAGGGAAGTTACGATCAAACATAACGTTGATCAGCTCGACGCCAACCGCACCGGTTGCGCCGATCACACCGACATGGAGATTTTCGGCACTCATAATACTTGTCTAACCTCGTATAAAAATTGTTGTCGTATTCGACTACCGCGATCATTCGCGGGCCGCGCATTATAGGGATTTATCAAGGTAACGCAAATGTACCTTGCTGCATCGCACTTATGCGCGGAAATGTTCTGTCTTTAACGCCCCTGACAACAGTTTGTTCCATGTCGTTTTTCATAGGCCAGACGCAAAAATCCGCCCTTCGACAGTACCACCGCCAAGCAGGTGTCGAAGGGCGGATTTAACCGTCGTGAAGACGGCATTTCCAGACATCAGCAAAGAATCGACCAGCACGGACCGTGCCGGTCAGACATTCACACGATCAGAAAAGACAATGTTTTGCGAAATCCGCGGCCTCATTGGCCGTCCAGTCGCCTTTGGGCTTTTCCTTAAGATCGGCACACCATTCCTCGCTGCCGACTTCCGGTGAACAGGCCGAAACCACACCAGCAATCATCAGTACCGAAAAAACAGTGGCCATTTTGCGCGTGAATTTGTTCTGCAGCATCATGTCCGTGTCCAGGTTTGTTTGTTCGTTTGTTTTGTTTGTTGCCTTCACAACATTGCACAAACCTGTATCAAACCGGTCACGCCGTCTGTGGCGTCCGTCACAGCCGTTCGATATTTCCCGAAACAAGGGATGACGGGGTTAATCCCGCCAGAATGACGGCATCAAAAGCACCAGAAGGGTCTCGAATTCAAGTCGCCCAAGAACCATTGCGATATCAAGAATCCATTTCGCAGAATCCGGCAAGGACTGGAAATTGCCCGCCGGTCCGATGATGTTACCAAGACCCGGCCCCACATTGGCAAGTGACGTTGCCGCGGCACTCATCGACGTGATCAGATCAAGCCCCGTCATGCCAAGCGCGATGGTCACCGCGATATAGCTGACAGTCAGCAGGAACACATAAACCGTCACGGCATTATAGATGTCAGACGTGATTTCATGCCGGTCAATACGACTGACCACGACAGCCGACGGACTGCGCAGCCGCATGAAATGGGCACGCAACCCGGTAAACACGACATAAAGACGGAACATCTTGAAACCGCCCGATGTGGATCCGGAACATCCACCAATGAAGGTCGCAAAGAAAAACAGCATTACTGCTGCTGGTCCCCACAAAAGATAGTCCCCCGACGCAAACCCGGTGGTCGTTATGACCGACACAAGGTTAAATGCCGCCATGGTCAAAGACCGGAAAAGACTATCATCTGAAATCTGGGCCAAACGGATCGTCAGCAACACGGTAAAGCCCGCGATGATCAGACAGAACAGCTTGATCTGCTGATTGCCGATTACGGCCTGGATATTGCGTTTGCGCAGCACCACGGCATAGGCGGTAAACGGCAATCCACCGGCAAACATGAACAGAATGGCGATCCAGTGCAGCGACAGGCTGCTGTCAAACTTGGCAAAGGACAAATCCGACGTGGCATAGCCACCGGTCGACAATGTCGTCATTGCATAGTTGATGGCATCAAACCAGTTCATGCCAAATACGCGATACAAAACAAGGCACACGAAAGTCAGGCTGCTATAGATCAGGACGATCTGCAAACACATGTCGCGCATGCGCGGGCTGAGCTTTTCTGATCGATCGGAACTTTCCATCTGGAAAAGCTGCATCCCGCCAACCCGCATCATCGGCAACAATGCCAGTGCAGTGACGATAATCCCGATCCCGCCCAGCCATTGCATGATGGACCGCCACAACAGCAACCCCGGTGGCAACTGGTCAAGCCCGGACAGGATGGTCGATCCCGTTGTGGTCAGACCCGAAACCGTTTCGAACACGGCATCGCAAAAACTGATATCCAGCGACGAATACCAAAGCGGCAATGCCCCGGTTACACTGACAGCAATCCAGGACACAACGGTCAGGACATATCCCTGCCGGGCGGTGACACGCGGCCCAATATCCGATCGGCAGGCAAGGCACGCCATGCCGCCAAGTCCGATTGTCGTGATCGATGCCTGGGCAAAGATTTTCCAGTCAGGATTACCGTAATAAAGATCCACGGCAGCCGGCACCATCATCGAAATCCCGATGATAATGACCATAACCCCGACAACGAAAAAGATGGGTTGCAGACGAAACAAAGAAGCTTCCCTGTCAGCAAAAGACAAACCCGCTTGTAGCGCCAAATCCGGATCAATGCATCCTGTTATTGCGCATGGCACCTGCCACACCGCATGCTGTTTCAGACCTTAAAATCAAAGCCGGTCATCATTTTGCCGTTCTTTTTCCTTGTTCTTTTGATCTATCCGATGTGTCATTCGTCAAAGACCGATCCGTCGCCCAACCATCGAGGTCCCGTTGCAGCGTTTTGTCCGCCTTCTCATTCTGCTCGCAGTTCCCCTTTTGTTTGTCCTGGCGGTCTATGCTCAGGGCGGGCCGGTACATGCAGCAGACAAAACCCAGCACAGAGACAAGCTCGCCGGGCTGGAAGCCGAAGGACGCGATGTTGTCGTCATTGATGGCGATACCATCATCATCGACAATGTTGTTGCCGATATCGCGGGTATTGACGCCCCCGAACTTGGCCAGCAATGCCTTCATAATGGCAGTTTCTGGGATTGTGGCATGTCTTCGGCGATGCAGCTTCGCAAATATTTTGCCATGGCACCGTTCCCGGTGCAGTGCTGGCCCGGGGATCAGGAACGCTCGTCCAAACCGGGTGATTTCCCCATCGTGGAATGCGGAATTGGGGAACGTGACGTTGCCGCTGCAATGATCAGCGATGGCGAAGCACTTCCGATAAGCGGCTATTCACATCGCTATGACCGTTTGTCCGCAGAAGCCGACAACGCCGAAATCGGCATTCATGGCGGTGACATGATTGCCCCGGCCGACTGGCGGGACGGAAAACGCCTCGAAGGTGAAACAGGGCGATGCCTGTTCGTCGCGACAGCAGATCAGCACTATATCGGCACACTTGATCCGCGCTTTGGTAAAATCGAGGGCGTCAAATCCCCAAAAATTTGCAGCGACGAAGAAGCGCGCAGCCTTGACTACGACTACCTTGCCCCCGCCCCCTGAAAAAAGGGCACGGCTTGCCGCTGGCATACTACCAGATCAATTGTCGGATATGTCGGAAAGATTGGAGCGGGTGAAGGGAATCGAACCCTCGTATGCAGCTTGGGAAGCTGCCGTTCTACCATTGAACTACACCCGCAAAGCGCGCGTTTTATAGCCCGCTTTGTCACAGTGTGCAAGCAGATCAAAAGACAGCCTGGCAATTTATTTCCTTAAATCGGCCCTTCACGCCGGGGCACCTTCGCACAAAAAAAATCGCCCGGAGTTGCATCTGGAAACATCAACAGTTCCCTGATGGAAGTCCGGGCGATAATTCCGTCATTCTGACAAAAATCAGATGCGTGGGATCGTCACTTAGCGTGCGCGTTCGGAAATCGGCGCATTCACCGACAATTCCATATCCCACGGGAAGTAAATCCAGGTGTCCTGGGACACTTCGGTGACAAAACTGTCGACGATTTCACGACCAAGCGGCTTGGCATATACAGTGGCGAAATGCGCATTCGGCAGCTTTTCACGAACGGCCTTTGCGGTTTTACCGGTATCGACCAGGTCATCAATGATCAGCATATCGGTGCCGTCACCTTCGATGCCTTTGAGCCATTCCAGTTCGCCACGGCTTTTGTCGGAATAGCTGCGCACACAAACCGTATCAATCAGGCGAATATCAAGCTCACGTGCAATGATCGCCGCAGGAACCAGCCCACCGCGGGTAATCGCGATAATGCCTTTATACGGGCCTTTTTCCAAAAGACGCCATGCCAATGCACGTGCGTCGCGATGCATCTGTTCCCAAGATACCGGGAAACCTTTGTTATACGGAGCTTCGCTCACAAGAATTCTCCTGCGCCAGATCAGTTCGCCAAAACGGGTGGTCTTCACATCGTGAACGATACCAAACCGTCAAGGACCGCAACTCATAAAAATTTAAGGCGCTTAACTACGCCTTGTTTGCAGCAAAGGCAAGGGCAGCCGTCATTTGCCGCAACCAATCCACCTTCGGACAATAGCGCAAAATTAAACAGTTGCAGATTTTTCAATAGCTTCGGCTGAATTTTCTTGGCGGTCATGTTCTGCACCTTCTGCCAATTCATTGTCCTGCGCAAACAGCGAGCGCACAAACGGTATGTAACTCAGCATGCCCAAACCGATTACCGCCAGCCAATTGACCGGGGCAATAGACAGCACAGACAGCTCCAGCACAATTGCGCCGAACGTCACGATCGCAACACTCAAAACCAAATCGAGCAAACAAATCAAAACCATGAACCAGTTGCGCGCGAGCTGGCGGTCACGCAAGTCAAGTTGTTCCGTCCAATGGTATTCTGCATTGCGATTCCCTGACCTGCCCCGAAGAAGTTTCGGGATCTTTGGGACAAACTTCATCATCGACAAAAACATTGAAAGTTTGTTCGCCAAAATCAGTCCGAAATATTCAAGAGGATTGCACTCCCTGTCTTGGGCATTGCTGGCGTGTGGCAACGCAGGAAACGACCGCCGCGCAAGCCCGGCCAGTCCAAAACGTAAAAAGACAATGATCGCCAGTGTCATGATTTCAATCAGGTCCGCTGTCAGCCAGAAACTGTATGTTGCCTTGTCAGAAAGATATGCTGACCCGTTGCTCAGAAGGTTTTCCAACGCCATTGCATGCAGGAAGACGCCCGGAATATCCGTATCAAGCGTTGGTGGTCGAACCACATCCTGAAACCCCTGGAGGTTCTGACCATACATCACAATGCGATCTTTAAAATTTTCCACCCATCGTCCGGCAGAAGGGGTGTCACGATAAACCTGTTCTGCAGAAATTGTGTGAAACGGTGCACAGTTGACGTCGGCGCGCGCCCCGATTCCAAACAGCGTCGCCAAATTGCCAGTTATTCGTTTGGCAACATTCGGGTCGCTATATTGCGGACCGCATTCATAGGGTGGAATGACATTCCCGGATTGATCATATGCCTTTGTCCAGGCCGAATAGTCCGCTTGCCGGTCCGGCCATGACAGCCACATCGGACGGACCAACAAATCGTCCCGCCATGCCAGCCATTCCGATTTGTCTGTTTTGGGCGGCATAATCAATGCCTGGTCACAGTTCCAACCACGCCTTATGGATTTTGCGCGCTCTTTGCCAGAACAAAAATGCTGATAGATCGTTGTTGCTGCTGCGGTAATTCCGGAAACATCGCATCCAAGAAGGTTACCATTCCCCGTCCGACGCATGACTGCATCATCACAAAGCGGCAAATCATCATCCTGGAGATTTGCAACGCGCCCGGCGTTGCGTAATTCAGGGGCCAATTGATATGAAAGTGCCCTGATATCAGCCTGGCCTCGCAAATCACCCCAGCCCGATACCAGTGTTACGTATGGTGCTAGCTCTGACAGAACAGCGTGATGCTGATAAAAGTTAAGCGCCCCAGCCTGCAAATATACCGGAATATCCATCATCTGGTACATCTGCAACGTACTGACCAGCATCGTCAGGCTGTCGTCATGGACATAAAGCTCGGGCATCCATTCGTCAGCAAGAACACCTTGCGGTGCTGCCGCGCGCCGGTCGCGGAAGGTAAAATCGATGAACAGTGCCTTTGGCTTTGCTGTCAGCAACTTGCGCAAAACCTTGGCATGCAATCCATATACCGCGGGCCAGCTTGATTTCAGCCCCGCCAGGGATTCGTCATCAAGAAGAATAACGCCAATATCATCCACCCGACTGGCTGGATATAGCGGTGCCCCAACTGTCTGGCTGAAGACAGCATAGCTGTATTCATCAACCGCATCCCCAATGGAATCCGGCTCGATCAGCAAAATAATCGCGGCCAGGGCGACGTTGATTACCCCCCACCACACTGGCTTGAGACGGGCAACTTTGAGTTCTTTTTGTTGCCCGTCGCTACGAAAACTTTCTTGCCCCATTTACATACCGGCCATTTGTCCGGCGGGGGAATTTCCCGCGCACATGGCACGCTGTTGCGGATACCGGGTAACACATCCGATCAGCAGTTCGTTTTCACGTACTTTGTTGCCGCTTGCTTTTACAAGTGGATACAAAAACCGGTAAGTTTCAAGTGGCCAGTCATAGTAGGTCGCAACCTCTTCAACCCGGTTGAACGCCGTTTCGGTATTCCCTAGCGATTTAAGAATCTCGGCCCGCTTCATTTCAACCGGCAAGGCAAGAATCTCGCCATTGCCGATAAGGTCAATATTCTGGGCTGCTTTCTTGAGGTTCCCCTGACGTTCGCGAACTTTGGCGAAGGCCCAGCGTGTGTATGGATGACTTGCCGTCGGTCCGCTTACGGCCTTGCGGGCATCAGCTTCAAGAACTCTCAGATCAATTTCACTGTCGTCACTTTCCAAGGTCTGCAAGATTTCGGCTGCTACCCGGTAATTTTCCAAGGTGCGTTTGTTGCGCTTCACGACAGAATCAAACGCGTCTTTGTGAACCATCCTGCTGGCACGCTCCGGCATGTATTCCCGCATACCATAAGCAAATATTTCCTCGGCACGTTCTGCTGCGTCATCATGCTTTGCTGCAAGAGTTTGCTGAATTGTGCTGACCGCGTTTCCGAGCTCGGAAAGGAACTGGTTCAGCAGAACATTGTCCTCGCCTTTCGGCTGGAATTGCATCTGAAGAAACAGTTCAAGCTGGTTTCTGGTGACCTGGTAATTTGCACCGAACTTTTCTTCTGCTTCTTTGGCCACTTCAAAATAGCCAGATGCTCCTTTCGGCTGGTAGCCGGCTTTCACCATCAAATCCAGACCAAGATAATCTGCAACCCGCTCCTGGCTCCGATCCCAGTTGGGCAACAAAAGATCACGCAAGATCAGGTCACTTCCATACATCTGCCCTGCCTTGCGAAGCAGGTCGCTTTGGTTATTTTCATTCCCAAGCGCAATATCCGCAGCTGTCAAAAGATACGGACGCAGCATGGAAAACAGGTTTTCCGGGGTATGCTGCATCAAGACGTGGCTGTATTCATGGCCAATCAAAAAGGCCAGTTCGTCTTCGCTGCGCAGATATTCGAATGCCGAATGATAAAGAAACACTACACCTTCACGTGCGGCATGTGCGCCCGGTCCGGAATTGCCGATCAAAACGACCTCGGCTTTCGGTGCCCCGACTGGTGCAACGGCAATTATCTTGTCCAGTACCCCTTGGGCATAGTCCTGAAGCTCGTTGATCGGGGCCTCTCCGATTGACTGGGCCATGACCATAGCTTTCGCCGAATGGATTTCCTCAATCGTGTATTTCTTGGCTTCCGGAATAGAAACCGTATCGATCAACTTTCCTTTTTCCGGAATTGAATCCGAAAGAAATTGCATATCTTTGACGCAACCGGTCAGCGTCATCGCGCCAACGACCAGGATCAAACCCAGCTTTTTCATTTTTATTTCCCCTTAGCCGAGACGCAGTCAGCACCCGCGCCCCGTGTCCCCTTACCGCCGAGTGTCCCGATGTCTCCTCCGCAGACAACCGGGCTACGTGCGACTTCTTTGCCCTGCACGACAATCATGTCGTCAGGAATCCAGTAGATTTTCTGTTCATCGAGAAAACGGACTTGGTACGCCCCGAAATTCTTGCTGTCGTGCGAATAGAAAACGACCTGAGCGGGAAAATTTTCCCCCAGGACCATTCGCTCGCATTTTCGGGATTCGCCACCAGAATCACACATGACAACGGGGAACGCGGGATGGGTAACAGTGACCCCTCGAATTTCTTCGTTCTGTGCAAAAGCACTGCTAGTACCAAGCACACATACAACTGCGGCCACAAAACCAGACCGAATTAGAGCTGCCATCCGATGTCCCCCAATCATGTATCCCGGACACAACCGGTACATGTGAAGCATCATGCATCTTCGAAAAAGATGATGTAACTGTTCGAAGGGGAACTTGTGCTATCCAATCAGATAGTTAGAGGTCTTTCGGATTTCACATAAACCCGAAAAACATCAACTTACCTTGCCGAACTTATCACTTCTAAATTGCAGCTTCGTTTCTTTGGCGTGCCTGCAGCAGCGTCAAAAAGTCGCCTGTCAGCTTTTTGACCGGTACCGTCCAGTCGTTCGGGTCCTGTTGCCGATAAATCCGCATGGTCGGATACCATGGACTATCGGCGCGATCGACCATCCACCGCCAGTCGGTTGTGAACAGTTGCAGCATCCAGACTGGAACGCCCAGCGCACCGGCAAGATGGGCCGGTGAACTGTCAATGGTGATCACAAGATCCATTGCCTGCATCAGGGCCGCACTGTCCCCGAAATCATGAATATGGTCGCCAAGGTCGGTCACAAAGGCCTGAAGACCGATCTTTTCGATGTCGCCGCGACGATCATCGATCTGGAAACTGTAAAAGGCGGCCCCTTTGGCCGACAGGATCGGCAGCAGCATATCAAGCGGACAGGACCGGTCACGGGGATTGAGTTTCCCGGCCCAGATCAATCCGACCTTGAGAACCGTACCCGGGGTCGGCGCCAGCCGGACCTGTTTGCCAGGCGGCGGCGAAAGATAAGGGTCAGCCGAGATCTTTTGCAGTTCCGCAGCCCCGATCCCCATCACATGCGGCAAGCTCAGAAGCGGGACGTGCACATCGAATTCCGGTAACGGGCGGCCTTTTTCAATCAACGTCCCGACACCGGCCACAGTACGCATGATCGGCATCAGTTCCTTGCGACATTCAAGAATGACGTGCCCCGCCTTTTTGGCGACCAGTGGCACAAACCGGGCAAACTGTATCATGTCGCCAAAGCCCTGCTCGGCGCGCAGCAAAATCCGTTTGCCCCGAAGGTCGGATTTGCCATCCCATTCCGGTGCAGTATCAAGGGGCCGAATCGGATTGTCCGCCAACTTGCGCCGGGTTTCATACCCGGCCCAGCCATCAGCATAATTGCCCAACGCCAGATGCGCCAACGCCTTGTCCCAGTTGGCGTCGACATAATCGGGATCAATCGCAAGCGCGCGGTCGAAATATTCCAGCGCCTGCTCAAACCGGTTGAGATCACGATAGACAAGACCGGCATTGAACGTGTGCGACTTGATGCTGTCATCAAGTTCGATGGCCTTTTCATGCGCGACAATGGCCTCGTCAAAACGCATCATTTCACGCAGGCAGTTTCCCATGTTCGACCACAGTCCGGCATTGTCCGGACGCAGTTCCCCAGCCCGGCGATACGCCAGAAGGGCCGCTTCGAATTTCTTGCTGCGCCGGAGCGCAACACCAAGATTGTTCCACACGTCGGGCTGTTGCGGGTTTTGCCGCAAGGCGGCGCTGTAAAGACGGATCGCATCGTCAATCTGGCCGGCCTGATGAGCCGCCAGTCCACGCTGGAACAGATCATTGATCACACGGCGCCGCTGAATGGCGGCCGCGTTTTCAGCCCCACCATTGGGTCCCGTTTTCCCGGTGGCAGGTTTGGATTGGGTATCACCGCTCGGTGATGCATCGCGCGTGTCGGTATTGCTTTGGGCTTCCTGACTTTTCGGGGAAACAGCAGACTCATCTGCCGGATCTGCCTTAACTGTCTTTTTGGTCGCTGACGATTTGGTGCCTTTTTTGGCCTGTCGCTTTTTCGCCGTTGTCGCAGATTTAGCCATCCTGATCCCCTTGTGCCCCGCACGTTTCCTGATCGGGGCAAACCCGTGTGCGATGACACGGACATCTGACTGCACGCCATCGCCCTATCGAGTCGGCGGCATATCTTCACATAAGCACATTAGTATATTTTACCAAAAATTACCTAACCAATAGCCGTATTTGTCGTTTCAATTCACAGAAACCGAATATTCGCCAAACCCGTCGTTTCTTGTTTCGGGAATGTGACTGTATGGGGTAGCCTCAATCGCAGGAAGAGAAGGTTTTACTCAACTTCTACGTCCCCACACGGTAAAGTGGATAAAATATAAAAACGCAGAATGATCCTGATTCCTTAAGATTCAGGAAAACAGTCTGCCAAAACCTGTCAGGCTTCGTACCAGATCAATGGCGAACTGCGCGACAGTATATCTAGGGAAGCGACTTAAAGCCTTTGAAGGAGTGGGAGACCATAAATGGCTGAACCAAAAAGATCCGGTGCTTCTGTCGGACGAAAAGTTATCTTCGTTATCGTCGCACTTCTGGTCGTGGGCTTTGGCTCCATGATGACCATTCAAACTGTTTCGCAGCACGAAGCCATGCTCGAAATCATGTATAATGAATCGGTCGAAAAAACCGAAATGCTGTCGACTGCAGTCCAGCCAGGTTTCATTGCGATGGATGGTGCGTCCGTCGAAAAAGAATTTCGCAAAATCACCGACAAGGAAGGTTCACAGCTTGCCAGCCTGATCGCGGCCAATCCCGGTGGTGACGCCATTGGCACCTATCAGTCAGAAACCCTGCGCCAACATGATCTTCCTGCCTTGGTCGAGCCCTATCTTGAACAGATCGAAAACAAGGAAGTCGTCAGCTTCATTTCCGAAGACGCGGTCATTGTCGCAGCCCCCATCACCAAATATTCCAAACGCCGCGATGAAGACCAGTATCGCGGTATGCTGGTGACAGCCTGGTCTCTTGATCGGGTAAATGCCGAAGTCAAACAGGCGGTCATCATTCAGGTTGCCCTTGCTGCTGCGATCCTTGTGGTTCTTCTGGGCGCGACCTGGATTGTGTTGCGCAACCAAATCCTGACCCCGATGGTCAAGATCAATGGTGCGATGCGATCACTTGTTGATGGCGATCTTGATGTCGATGTTCCGGGCGTCGGGCGCAATGACGAAATCGGCGAAATGGCGTCGTCTGTTGAAATCTTCAAGGAAAATGCCAAACGCGTTGCCCAGCTTGATCGCGAACGCGAACAGGAACGCGAACGCGCCGAAGCCAAACGCCGCGAAGCCATGGTTGGCCTTGCCGGACGCTTTGAGCAGACCGTTATGGGCGTGGTTGATGGCGTATCGGGTGCATCCGGTGAAATGCAACAGGTCGCCCAGACAATGGTTGCCGCAGTCCAGCAGAACGAAGCTGGTTCCCAGGCTGTGGTCGCGGCCGTGGAACAGGCCAATCACAGTGTGGAAACCGTCGCCAGTGCCGCCGAAGAACTGGCCGTTTCCATCCGCGACATCAGTGCGCGCGTCAATGAAACATCCAATATCACCGCCAATGCCAGCACCGAGGCCGTTCGCGTTAACGAAATGGTCCAAGGGCTTGATGTTTCCGCCCAGAAGGTCGGCGAAGTGGTTCAGATCATTCAGGCCATCGCAGAACAGACCAACCTTCTGGCCCTGAACGCCACGATCGAGGCCGCCCGTGCCGGTGACGCCGGCAAGGGCTTTGCCGTGGTCGCCAACGAGGTCAAAAACCTTGCCAACCAGACCGCACGTGCGACCGAAGATATTTCTGCCCAGATTTCCGGTATTCAGGGATCAACCCAGGAAGCTGTCGGTGCGATCGAAGGCATCACCAGCATCATCGCCAATCTGAATGAAATCGCCACCGAGGTCGCAGCCGCGGTCGAGGAACAAGGCCAAGCTACGACGGAGATTTCCAACTCGGTCCAGCAAGCTGTTCAAAGCACGCAGGAAGTGACCAATCACATCCATGAAATGCGTGAAGCCGCCCGTCAGACCGGCGAGGCCGCCCATCAGGTACTTGGTGCATCTGACAAGCTTAACAGCCAATCGGGCACATTGCGCGGTGAAGTCGGCAACTTCCTTGACGAAGTCCGTGCAAGCTAAGCCATCTGCCACTGACCAAAAAAAAACGCCGCCCGGCAATCCGTGGCGGCGTTTTCTTTTACTGGGTTTCTTCAGCGCAGCGGATCGCGCTTTTGGGCATTCTCATCAACGCGCATCATCATCAGATCATCCAGATCCTCGTAACCGTGCTGACGGTAAAGCGGTTGCATATCATCGGTCGCCAGCACCCATCTTTTCACCCGGCGAAGATCGGGATGCGTGTGCAAGGCGTCAAGCATCCGGGCAGCAATCCCGCGCCTGCGAAAGTCGGGATCAACAAACACGTCAGCGACATAGGCAATGGCAATCTGATCACTGACCACCCGCGCAAAGCCGACTTGCCGGCCGTCGCAAAAGGCCCCGACCGGAAATGACATTTCGACAGACCGGTCAAATTCGCCACGGGTCCGCCCACCCGACCAATAGGATGACGCGATAAAGCCATAACAATAGGCAAGATCAATGCGCGCGCGATCCGTACTGATTTCGACTTTGATGTCGGCTCGATCAGTATCGTCGGTCATAAGGACAAGCTCCCGGAATGACAGGTGCGGCTATTTCAGATAGACCGCAACACCCAGCGCAATGATCGCCACCCACAGAACAAGTGTCTGGCGCGAAATGCCCGTCGACTTGTTTTGGCCATTACCCGATTTTCCGCGCATGGCGGCCACCGTTTCAGGATGCAGTCGCAACCCCTGATCGGTCAGAACCGAGGATGCCTTTTCCGCGGCCTCAAGCACGCGGGGCAAACGTCGCAACATTGATCCGGCCTGAAGGGCTGCTTCCTTGACCTTGGCTTCCGGGCCAAGGTTTTCACGCATCCAGTCTTCGATCAGCGGACGCGACAGTTCCCACATGTTTTCATTCGGGCTGAGGATACGTGAAAGTCCCTCGGCAACGATCATGGTTTTCTGAAGCATCAGAAGCTGCGGCTGGGTTTCCATCCCGAACTGTTCGGTAATCTGGAACAACTGGCCCAACAAGCGCCCGACCGAAATATCGGCCAGTTCCTTGCCCAGGATCGGCTCGCCAATTGACCGGCATGCCTGCTGGAACGTTTCAAGCGACTGGTTGCGCGGCACATAGCCCGCTTCGAAATGAACCTCGGCCACGCGATGGTAATCGCGCGTCAGGAAGCCCAGAAGCATTTCCGCCAGATACAGACGTGTCTGCTTATCAACACGTCCCATGATGCCGAAATCAACAATGCTGACCCGACCGGTTTCATCGACAAACAGGTTGCCCGGATGCATGTCGGCATGGAAAAACCCGTCGCGGAAAACCTGCTGGAAAAACGCGCCCGCCGCCTTGGCCAAAAGGGCTGAACGATCAATTCCCATACGATCAAGGGCCTCGACATTGTCGATACGCACGCCTTTGACCCGTTCCATGGTCATCACATGTTCGGCCGTTCGTTCCCAATCAATCTGGGGAATGTAATAGGTCGGATCATCTTCGAAATTATCGCGGAATTCCGATGCCGCGGCCGCCTCAAAACGCAAATCCATTTCAAGATGGACACTGTCTTCAAGCGCCTTGACGGTTTCAACCGGTTTCAGGCGACGCAAACGCGGCTGGGTCAATTCGACAATTTCGGCAACCCAGTAAAACAGATCAAGATCACGGGCAAACCGTACCTTGATATCGGGTCGCAGCACCTTGACCGCGACTTCGCGGCCATCTGTTGTGGTGGCAAAATGAACCTGCGCGATTGATGCTGCTGCAACTGGCGTTTCATCGAACTCGGCAAACAGAACATCAAACGGTTCGGCCAGCTGCTCGGTAATGATCCGTTTTGCAACTTTGGCCGAAAAGGGCGGCAAGCGGTCCTGAAGCGACGACAGATCGGCAGCAACATCATCACCAATCAGATCGGATCGCGTCGCAAGTGTTTGCCCAAGCTTGATGAATGCCGGTCCGAGTTCTTCGAGTGCGCGCGCCAGACGCCGCCCCGGCGGCAACCCGGACCGCCCGGAAAACGGGGCTGTCAAACGGGCAAAAAATGCCAGAATTTTTCCACCCGGCACAAGGGCCAGCGGAAACAGGGCATCATGACGTGCCAGGGTCCGCGCCATGGCAAGCAGGCGAAAGCTGTTTCGGACAAACCGGATCATGCGCCAAGCACCCTCAAACCCGCCAACCGGAATGAATGGCGGCAATCCCGCCCGACAGGTTGCGGTATTTGACCCGCTCGAACCCGGCCGCACGGATCATCGACGCAAAGGTTTCCTGATCCGGGAATTTGCGAATGCTTTCGGCCAGATACTGATACGCTTCGCGGTTCCCCGCGATAAAGCGACCAATTTCCGGCAAAAGCTTGAACGAATAGGTATCGTAAAGCTTGTCGAAGCCCGGCACGACGACCTTGGAAAATTCAAGGCACTGGAACTTTCCGCCGGGCCGCAAAACACGGAACGCCTCGGAAAGGGCTTCTTCGATGCGGGTAACGTTGCGGATGCCAAAAGCAATGGTATAGGCATCAACCGAGTGATCGGGCAGCGGCAGTTTCTGCGCATCGCCAACGGTCCAGTTGATGTTTTTCAAAATCCCGTGGTCAGCCGCCCGGTCGCGTCCGACATGCAGCATTTCATAGTTGATGTCGCATACCGTGACCGAACCACCGCCATTTTTCAAAAAGCGGAATGCGATATCACCCGTACCACCTGCAACGTCCAGAAGCTTCATGTTCGGGCGCGGCTTAAGCTCGTTGATGAACGTGTCTTTCCACAGACGGTGGATACCGCCGCTCATCAGATCGTTCATCAAATCATATTTGGACGCGACAGTGTCGAAAACCTCGCGCACCATGGATGCCTTCTGGCTTTCAGGAACATCCCGAAACCCGAAGTGGGTTGTGTTTTCGCCGTTTTCGCCCGCGGCAGGGTCTGTATGCTTGCTCATGATCGGGAAAATAGCGCAGCAATGATTATCCTGCCAGTGGAAAGCCATCGGAAATCGCAAATATCCTGTCGATATGATGCAGTTTCTGCTAAGTGACTCAGACGCACCAATTGTTTGCCGTGCGAATTAGAGTGACGACAAGACAGGATACCCCGATGAGCTGCATGGTCAAAATCTGTGGAATCAACAGCGAAGATGCCCTTATCGCGGCCATGAGTGCCGGGGCAGATGCATTGGGCTATGTGTTCTTTCCACCAAGCCCGCGCCACATATCGCTCAAGGGTGCCAAAACCCTGACCGAACGGGTCCCCAACAGCATCCTGAAGGTCGGCCTGTTCGTCGAAGCCGGTGACGAGGCACTTGAAAATGCGATCAAGGCCGGAAGCCTTGATGTCATTCAGCTCCATGGCAAGGAAAGCCCCGAACGCGTCGCAGCGGTCAAGGAACGTTTCGGTCTCAAGGTGATGAAAGCCATTTCGGTAAGTACCGCTGATGACATCGAAAATGCCAAGTCCAACTATGACGACGTTGCCGATTTCCTGCTGTTTGATGCCAAACCACCCAAGGACAGCGTTCTGCCCGGTGGCAATGCCGTGTCTTTTGACTGGACGTTGCTGACCGGTCAGAACTTCAAAAGCGACTGGATGCTTGCCGGTGGTCTTGATCCCAATAACGTCGCCGAAGCCGTCGAGATATCCGGTGCGCCATGGGTAGACGTCTCATCAGGTGTCGAAAAATCCAAGGGTGTAAAAGACGCCCGGAAAATCGCCGATTTTGTTCGCGCGGCAAAAGGCTATTGATCACCAAATTGATCAGGGCCGGAAAATAAGGCCCTGATAATTTAACCATTTCTGAAGCGATTGGCGCAAAACTCACCTGGCAATCAATACTCTATTGCCGGATCGGGCTTGCGCGACATGACAGCGACTCTTCGTTCAAAGACACATAAATTGCTCCATGGTGTTGAACGCCATTCGCGCCTTTCCCTGTTCGTTCACCTGATTCTGGCCAGTGCGATTGTCATCAATGTCGTGTCGGTGATTTTTGACTCGGTCCACGAACTGGCCGAAAGATACTATCTGCAATTCGCCATCATCGAGATCGTTTGCACCCTGATCTTCACCGTCGAATATGCATTGCGGGTCTGGTCCGCCCCCGATGACGAACGTTTCAGCGGTCGCCCATGGGCACGCCTGCGCTATATGTTCACGCCGATGGCGCTGATTGATCTTCTGGCGATCCTGCCGATCCTTCTGTGGTTCTTTACATCTATCGATTTGCGATTTGTGCGGATCATCCGGTTGCTGCGTTTGCTGAAATTCACCCGCTATTCCACCGGGCTGGAATTGATGTTGCTGGTGTTTCGACAGCAATTGGGCATTTTTGGTGCCGCCAGCGCCGCACTGGCCTGTATGCTGGTATTCAGTGCCGGTGCGATCTATGTCGCCGAACATGAAGCCCAGCCGGACGCCTTTGGCAACCTGCTTAAGGCACTGTATTGGAGCGTCATTACCCTTGCCACGGTCGGCTATGGCGACGTTGTGCCAATTACACCGTTTGGCAAATTCCTGGCAAGTGTCATTTCCCTGACCGGGATCGGGATTGTTGCGGTTCCGGCCGGTATTCTGGCATCGGCTTTCAATGCGGAATTGCGACGTCGCGAAAATGAATACCGTCATCAGGCCACCCGTCAGCTGATGGGCAAACGTCTGACCGAACGGGTTCGCCACAAACTGAAATCCCATCAGGAAGAACTCGGGATCAGTGACGAACAGGCCCAATCTGTTCTTGATGACATCCGCGACGTTCACCGCAATGAAAGTGACGAGATTCTTACCTGTCCGCATTGCCATCAGCCCCTGCACATGGAACTCAAAGAGGCAGAAGGCAACAGCTCGACGCAAAAGCCTTGACGCCGGGAAATTTTGCGCACATGGTTTGAGCCATGAAAACACATGGCATGAACCCGATCCGTATTTCCAATCGTTGGTGGTGGCTCGCTTAAGCGGGCGGCCAATACACATGCCCTGAACATACCGGCCGCCTCATTCTTGCAGGCGGCTTTGTGTTTTCAGACTTCCCTTTTTCCTGATCATCACATGGCTCCTGCGGCACAAGGCCCCAAAAGGAGTATCTGAACGTGACGCCCCCAATTCAGGAAACCGGCATTTCCGACGATCAGGCCGAATACCGATATACCACCGATGGCGGTGTTTCGGTCATTCGTCGCATGACCACCATTGGTTATGAAAACGCCACCGAAGGCCTGATTGATGCCCTTGATCAGACCAAGGGCGTGCTTCTGTCTTCAAGCTATGAATTCCCGGGTCGCTATTCACGGTGGGATATGGGGTTTGATGCGCCGCCACTTGAAATTGTCGGGCGGGAACGCGGCTTCGCGGTGCGGGCGTTGAATGACCGCGGTCGGGTCCTGCTGGATGTGATTTCCGACATTCTGGGAAGCCATCCGCATGTCGACAGCATCACCGATGGCGAAGACGGCCTTTATGGCGTGGTCAAGAAACCCGCTTCCTGGTTTGCCGAGGAAGAACGCAGTCAGCAACCAAGTCTGTTTTCGGTCGTCCGCGCGCTGCGCGATCTGTTTGGTCACAAGGGCGATGAACGGCTGGGGCTTTATGGCGCGTTCGGCTATGACATCGCGCTTCATTTCGAACAGATCAACCTGACACAGGACCGCCCGTCCGATCACAAGGACATCCACCTGTTCCTGCCCGACCGTTTAATCACCGTCGATCATGCCTCGAAAATCGCCACCCGGATCGAATACGAATTCATCACCCCTGACGGGCACAGCACGGCCGGCCTGACCCGCAATTCCCAGCCCCATCCGCCATCGCGCGGCAACAATGCCATTGTCGAAAATGACATGAAAACCGGCGAATATGCCGCCATCGTCGATGAAACCAAGCCCCGCTTTGCCCGTGGCGAACTGTTCGAAGTTGTCCCCAGCCGCGTTTTCAGAACCCCTTGTGCCACCGCACCTTCGGAAATTTTCCGCCGTCTCAAACGGCGCAACCCGGCCCCTTATGGCTTCCTGATCAATCTTGGTGACGGGGAACATCTTATTGGCGCATCGCCCGAAATGTATGTCCGGGTCAAAGGGCAGCGCATTGAAACTTGTCCGATTTCCGGCACGATTGCGCGCGGTCGTGACGCGATCGAGGATGCCGAAAACATTCGCACATTGCTTAATTCGACCAAGGATGAGTCGGAACTGACGATGTGCACCGATGTTGATCGCAATGATAAGGCCCGCGTTTGCAAACCCGGAAGCATCCGCATTCTTGGTCGTCGCCAGATCGAAATGTATTCACGCCTGATCCACACGGTCGATCATGTCGAAGGCCGCCTGCGTGACGGGTTTGATGCGCTTGATGCCTTTCTGACCCATTGCTGGGCCGTTACCGTGACCGGTGCGCCAAAACGTGCGGCCATGCAACATATCGAGGCCGTCGAACGCAGTGCGCGCGCATGGTATGGCGGGGCGATTGGTGCGGTTCTGTGTAACGGTGATCTCAATACCGGATTGACCTTGCGCACTGTACGCCTGAAACAGGGTGTCGCCGAAGTCCGCGCCGGTGCCACCTTGCTCTATGATAGTGAATCTGACGCCGAAGAAGCCGAAACCGTCCTTAAGGCATCGGCAATGATTGATGCCGTTACCCGCGATGCCAAGGATGAAGTCACCATCGACCCGGCTAGCTCGGGCATTGGCAAACGCGTTCTTTTGATCGATCACGAAGACAGCTTCGTGCAAAACCTTGCCAGCTATATCCGCGCAACCGGTGCCGAAACACTGACACTTCGTCCCGGCTTCCCGGACGAGGCATTTGATGATTTCAAACCCGATCTTGTGTTCCTTTCACCGGGTCCCGGCCGTCCCGATGATTACCATCTGCGCGACAGCATCGAACGCGCCCTTGCTGCCGGCTTGCCAGTCTTTGGTGTATGTCTTGGATTGCAGGGGATTGTCGAATTTTTCGGCGGGTCACTTGGTCAACTTGTCACACCGATGCATGGCAAACCGTCAAAGGTGAAACTCGATACCACCGATCCGCTGTTTGACGGATTGCCCGAAGACATTGTTGTCGGCCGGTATCATTCCCTGTTTGCCAAGGCGGCTGAACTACCTGCGGACCTGAAGGTGACGGCGCGAAGTGACGATGGCGTGATCATGGGCATTCGTCACAGCAGCCTTCCGATCAGTGCCGTACAATTCCATCCGGAAAGCCTTCTGACCCTTCAGGGCGATGTAGGAATGCGGATGATTGCCAACCTGTTGCGCAATCCGCATGGCACCCGCCCCGGCGAAGAAGAAACGTCGGACACCATGACTTCGGATATCAAGGCAGCTTGATACCTGCACCCGATCTGCGCTGTGTCAAATCCCCCCTTAAGACACAATCGCGCAGATCACAAAGCGCAACGGCCGTGCTCCTCCCTCGCGGCCGTTGCTTTTTTATCTGTATGTCTGACCGTCTTTGGATCAGGCGTCATCATCATCAAGTGTGCCGTCAATCACCGAATAATCTGGTGGCGGTGCCTGACGGAATTTTTCCGGGTCCCCTTTGCGCTTGTCACGGGTCCGCGAAATCCAGCCACCATAATGGGCTTCGGGTTTCGGTTCGGTCGGCGCACCGGCACGCACCGGACGCGGCGCAAACCGGCCCAGATTGATCAGGCGGTCATACATCACGATATTTGCCGCAATCGCGACATTCACACAGAAGCTCATCGGGATCTTGATGATGAAATCGCATTTTTCCTGCATTTCATCGGACAGGTTGCCGCGTTCCGGACCCAGGATATAGGCCGCCTGTGACGGATGCTTGAAGCTTGGCAGCTCGATCGCATCGGGGGTCAGTTCAATGCCGACCATCCGGCACCCTTGCGGCAGGAACAGGTTGTCATGATCCGGGAAATGGTAATAGGGCATCTGTTCGCCCGACTTTGATGTATCGGTGATGTTTGAACGTTCCTCGCGGAAGTCCGCATCAACCGTAAACGCAAAGCTTGCGCCAAAGGCATGGGCGGAACGAAACAGGGTGCCCACATTCAAAGGCTTGCTTGCCCCTTCAATTCCAATCCCGAAATAGCCGCGCATATCTTCCTCCGTGCCGCACGTCACGCCGCATTCGGGCCGGTGCGAAATCAACTCCATGACAAGACAAGGGGTCCATACCCCACCGGGGCTATACCCCCATGCGCCCGATAAGGCAAGCAAACCGCCCGATAAACCCGTCAGACGACCGCGCTGTTTTCATCCGTCTTGTGGTTTTATGGAACAACACGCCCACAATTTCGTTCTTAAAGTCATACGGCAATTGCCACTATTACGAGCAACCCCGAAGCAGGAGAACCCGATGAATTGGGAACAAATTGCTGGTCGCTGGAAACAGGTACGCGGTCACGTCAAACGCGAATGGGGCCGCCTGACCGAAGATGATGTCGACCGCGTTGATGGACAGCGTGAAAAACTGGTGGGCCTTATTCAGGAGGCCTATGGCATTGAACGTGAAGAAGCCGATCGTCAGATCCGCAACTGGTTCTCGCGCCTTTAAACCGGTCTTAAGCCACACAGATTTATTCGCCCGCATGGATCGCTTCAGGCTTGATCCTTGCGGGCGAAACTGTTTTCTATGGGATCAATCATTAACGATCCCACCCAGGAATTTCATGCCCGTCAAATCCCCCTGTATCGGTGTTTGCGTCCTTGATGCCAAGGCTGGTTATTGCACCGGTTGCTATCGCACCGGTGACGAGATCGGCGCATGGATGGGGCTGAGCGACGGCGAAAAAAAACGTGTCCTTGCCAAATCAAAGACACGGAAAAAGTCACATCAAAACATCCGCCAAAAACAGGCAGGCTCATGATTAAAACCACAGCCTGCTTTTAATGTGTCCTTGGACGTTCGGGCGCCCCTGCCATGTACGCGAAGACGGAAATCTGCGATAATTTCACATCCGTTTCATGCGCCGTGACAAGGTAGATTTCCATGTCCCAAACCACACCACCGCCACCACCATCAGCCAGTGCATTGCGCCAGCTTTGCCGCATTGCTGATCAGGCGACATTGGCGACAATTGCCCACGATCATAAACAGGTCACTGACGGCTGGCCCGTGACCTCGATGGTTGTCCCGGTCATTGATATTGACGGAACGCCATTGCTGCTGATTTCCGATCTTGCCGATCACACGCGTCATATCCGCGCAGATAACCGGGTCTCACTGTTGTTTTCGCCCGCCCCACTTGCGCAATCGCAGCACCAGCAGACCGGCGCGATCCAGACAGACAGCGCGCGGCTGACACTTTTTGGCAAAGCTGTTGCTGATCCCGATCCCCATACCCGTGCACGCTATTTGCGCGAACAGCCCGATGCCGGGCAGTATGCCGACTTTGCCGATTTCGCCTTTTACCGGGTCGCGGTCGACGCAATTTATTGGGTCGGGGGATTTGGCAAACAGCGCCGCCTCAAAGGCGATCAATTCATCGTTCCCGATTGTCACCCGCTCGTCACCGGTCATGACGGCATTGTCAGCCACATGAATGCTGACCATCTTGATGCCATTGCCGACATTGTTGCCCACTTCACGTCCCACGATCCCTCAATCGGCTGGCAAATGCATTCGATTGATTGTGACGGCATGGTTCTGGCCTGTCACAAACCCGAACAGCCACCGATCAGAATCGACTTCGCACGCACCATCCATTCACCGGGCGAAGCGCGCGATATTTTGGTCGAAATGTGCAAAAAATCGCGCGCATAAGTCGGACCATTTGTATTCCGAAAATTTATTGCTTCGACCCTGAACATGGAATTTTCGCAAACGCAAAAGTCGCTACGTTTTCCTAGGTATTAGGCAAAAGGACCGGTTGCTTTTAAGACACCTTTGTAACAATATGTCTCAACACAACGATTTCCCACAAATTGTTGTGTAAATTAGGATATTAACCCCCAGCTCTTTTAATTCCCACCAGGAGAGATTCGTGCTGCAATCAGGACCCGTTGTCAGCCGTGTAGGCCTTGAAACTCATGGCCTCAAAAACCTTGGCGCCGTTCACTGGAACCTCGACGCTGCCGGCCTTTACGAACATGCGATCCGTCGCAATGAAGGCAAGATCGCCAAGGGTGGTGCATTTGTCGCACTGACCGGCGAACATACCGGCCGTTCCCCACAGGACCGTTTCGTTGTCGAAGAAGAAAGCACCAAGGCAGATATCGATTGGGGCGATGTAAACCGCCCGGTCAGCCCGGAAGTATTTGAGCGCCTCTATCAGAAAGTGCGCGCATATTTCCAGGGCACCGAACTGTTCGTCCAGGATTGCTATGCCGGTTCTGATCCGCGTTTCCGTCTTCCGGTTCGTGTGATCAACGAAAATGCATGGCACAACCTTTTTGCGCGCAACATGTTCATCCAGCCGCAGAAAGAAGAACTTCGCGATTTCGCACCGGAATTCACCATCCTTCATGCTCCGGGCCTTCAGGCTGATCCGGAAGTCGATGGCACCCGTTCCGAAGTTTTCGTGATGGTCAGCTTCGAACGCAAAATGGTCATCATCGGCGGCACCTGGTATGCCGGCGAAATGAAGAAATCGATCTTCTCAGTTCTCAACCACATCCTTCCGGCCAAAGGCGTCATGCCGATGCATTGCTCGGCCAACATGGGCAAAGACGGCGACACCGCCATCTTCTTTGGCCTGTCGGGCACCGGCAAAACCACGCTTTCGGCGGATGCGTCGCGCACCCTGATCGGTGACGACGAACATGGCTGGGGCGAAGACGGCGTTTTCAACTTCGAAGGCGGTTGCTATGCAAAGGTGATCAAGCTTTCGCGTGAAGCGGAACCGGAAATCTTTGCCACCACCGAGCGTTTCGGTACCGTTCTTGAAAACGTTGTGATGAACAAGCAATCGCGCGAGCTTGACCTCGACGATGCTCGTCACACCGAAAATACCCGCTCTTCCTACCCGATCGAATTCATTCCGAATGCCTCGGAAACCGGTCGTGGTGGTCATCCGAAAAACATCATCATGCTGACCTGTGATGCCTTTGGCGTTCTGCCGCCGATCGCAAAGCTGACCTCGGCACAGGCGATGTATCACTTCCTGTCAGGTTACACCGCCAAGGTTGCCGGCACCGAAAAAGGTGTCAAGGAACCGACCGCGGCGTTTTCCGCATGCTTTGGCGCACCGTTCATGCCGCGTCATCCGTCCGTTTATGCCAAGCTGCTTGGTGAACTGATGGAAAAACACGAAGCCAATTGCTGGCTCGTCAATACCGGCTGGTCCGGTGGCGGCTATGGCGTTGGTTCGCGCATGAAGATCGGTTACACCCGTGGCCTTCTGAATGCGGCCCTGAATGGCGAATTGGAAAATGCCGAATTTGCGACCGATCCGTATTTCGGTCTGGCATATCCGACCGCATGTGGCGATATCCCGGCAGAAGTTCTGAACCCGCGTGAAAGCTGGAGCGACAAGGCAGCCTACGACAAGGCCGCTGCCAACCTGACCGGTCTGTTCGAAAAGAACTTTGCGAAGTTTGAAGAACATGTCACCGACGATGTCCGCGAAGCCGCAATCCGCAGCAGCGCAGAAGTCAAAGCAGCCGAATAATCCGCTGTCGACATATTGCAAAAAGGCCGGTCTTTGCACCGGCCTTTTTCATTTCCGTGCCGATCTGCCATGTTGATTTCCAGATTGATTTGACCTGCCTGATCTAACGCAATTCCTGCCGACAAGAGAAATAATACATTGCGCCCAAAGCGTGATATCATCTTGAACTTGTTTAAGAATGGCAGATCTTTGAAACCGGAATCTACATGCGCATAGCAGCATATTTTCCCAAGAATTTACGTCACCGGATCACTGATTGTGCCACCGGCAAGGGCCGGCTTAAAAATTGGATCAATGCGGTCATCGCACTTTTTGCCGTGACCCTGATGTCGATCAGCACCATTGCATCTGCGCAAAACACGCTAATCCCCCCGGCAGGCAACCACGAAACCATCACCCTTGCCTGCAATCCGTTTCCCCCGGCCAAAATCGCCGACAAGGCAACCGAACCCGGCTATGACGTTGAAATTCTTCGGGCCGCGTTTGCCACACGCAACATCACGTTGCTGACGCCATTTTACCCCTGGAAACGCGCCTATTTCCTTGCCAGAACGGGGCAGGTCGACGGACTGTGTTCCTGCAGCTACCTGCCGGAACGCGAAGCGGACTTTCTGTTTTCCGATATCCTTGGCCATGTACGCGTTGCCATCTATTCCACCCGTGACGAGGTTCTTGGGTCTGTTGAAACCCTTGCCGATGCGCGCGACATGACCGTCGGGGTGGTAAACGGCTATAACCTGGAAACGGCGGCACGCAAGGCCGGCCTTGATATCATCATGGCCAACAGCGAAACCACACTGGTCAATCTTTTGCTGTCCAAGCGACTGGACGCCGCCCTGTCATTTCGGGCCCCAATGGATTATGTGCTCAATGTCGGTAAAAGTGGTGCGACGGATATCGACAAAATCAAAAGCAAAATCCTGTCAAACGATCCGTATTATTCCTGCATCTCGCGTACAACCGAACATGCCAGCCTGCTGTTGGCCCAACTTAACGTCGGACTTTCCACCATTCGCAAAAATGGCCTGTATGACAAAATCCTCGCGAAATACGGGATATTGTCCGAAGCATCGCAGTAAAATCGACATTTGATCCGGAATTCAGCGCAAAAGCCGGAAACCCTCAATTAACGCAAATATTCGAACAACGACATGTCGGTGATCTGTGCTGTGATCGAATAGGATGCTTCAAGCTGGATCGAAAGCGTTTCAAGCGTCACAACAGCTTCGGCCAGATCAACATCGGCCAGATTGGAAACCGTTCCCTCGGCCGCCAGTTGAAAATCGGTATGCATATCGACCACCGCTTCAAGCTGATCCTGGGTGTAGGACACCTGATTTTGCAATTCTGACAAACCGGCTGCTGCTGATTCAATCAGTTCCATCGCCTCGGTCAGGGCGGCTTCATCCACCGGATCGGTGCTGGCATTTGCCGCAAGGTTCAAGGCCCGCAATGCCTGTTCGAACGCATCTTCCTGTGCGGTAATCCCGTATTCGATTGTCGTGCCGTCCGCGACCTTGGCCGATGCAATATCACTGTTACCGGAATAATAGCTCAGATCTGTGGTCGACGGGCTGGTGATCACCGCATAATCGGCGGTATCAACCGAAACTGGCGCCGTATCGGATGCCGACCCGGCATAGATGTAACGACCTTCATATTGGGTGTTCAAAAGCGACGCAAATGTCTCAAGTGCGGCACCAGCAGACTCATTGATGCCGTATGCTTTGTCTGTCCCGGTACTTAATGCACCCGACAAATCCGACGTCATTTCAGTCAAAAGATCGACCATGTCATTTAACGTCGAATAATAGACTTCAACACGTGTCTGGATTTCCTCGGCAATGTCGGCATAGGCTGCGGCCTCGGAAATTTCCGCACTCAGGGTCGCAATAACATAGGCATTATCCGCAACCCCGGCATAGGAATCCGATTTGACCCCCGAACTGGATTGTTCGGTGGCCTCTGCCAGTTGCGACTGTACCGATCGGATCTGGCTTAGCATATTCTGTTGCATTGCGGCTGTGGAAACGCGCATTTTCTGATCCCTTAACTGACCGCCTCAAGCAATGTGTCCATAAGCGACTGGGTAATTTCCAAAATCGCCGCAGCGGCCTCATATGCACTTTGAAGATTGCTAAGTGTCAGTGCCTCTTCATCGGTGTTGACGCCGTACTGGTTGGAAAAACTTTCCACCAGCTCCTCATAGGCACTGCTCGCAACACTGGCCTCGGTCTCGGCACTTGATGCCTGTTGGGCAACATCTGACAGGATTTCAGCCGCATAATCTGACAATGTTGTTTTGGTCGAGCCAAGATTACCTGCGGCGTCAAAACTGATATTCTCGTCAAAAAGGTCGGCCAGTGCTTCGGCAACATCGGAACTGCCCGATGAAATGACACTGTCACCGACTGCCAGTGTCGCATCGTCCGATCCCGACCCCACCGGCAGCCTGCTGGTATCGTCAAGCCAGGCCGAGTTGACCGAAATATTGCCTGCATCGGTTCCGGTGAACATGTCGTTCAGTCCGAAATAATCCGAAAATCCCTGATCATCGGCACCGACACTGGCATCCATATTGATAATCGAAACACCGTAGTCATTATCCGATGCCGCGATCTCAAGCGTCCCGTCACTGCCGACCGACGCATCCAGATAGGTCGAACTGTTGATCGCATCGACCAGATCCTGAACCGTTGTGATTGTGCTCAGATCAATCTCGATGACTTCAACAGCATTGCCGTCCTCGTCGGTTGCCGCCAGGCGTACCGTACCGGTTCCCGAAAACACATCGGTCAGATCAACCTCTTCTGATCCGACCAGTTCGCTTGGCGCGGGATATGCTGTGCCAAGATTGGTAACCGCGTTGATGCTGTCCATCAATGTGGTCGCAAGATTATCAAGCTCTTCCTGGATGTCAGGAAGCGTTTCATCACGCAACTCGATCAGACCGCCCAGACTGCCGCCTGAAATGCTGTCGGTGATCGAATTGCCATTTACCGTGATGTCGGCAAATGTCGTGTCCGAGGTCACGGTTCCGACTGCGTTATAGGACAGCTCTTGAACCTGACTGCCAACCACGAGCGTCCCACCGATATAGATCTGGGTCGTGTTTGATGAGTCGGTGTAGTAGCTGATATCGACCAGTTCCGATAGCTCGTTGATGGCCTGCGCGCGAGCATCTTCGAGTTCGCTGGTGGTCAGCGTGGTGCCGTCGGTTCCGCTGAGCTGATTGTTATAGGCATGAATTTCATTCAACAGATCATTGATCTGATCGACAGTGTCTTCAATCGACTGGTCGGCACTCGCACGCTGATCCTGCACGGACTGTGAAAGGTTGTTCAGTTCGTCTGCGATTGCGTTGGCTTCGCTGAGCGTGGTTGATTTCTCGGACTGGCTGTCGGCACTGACGGCCAATGCCGCAATTGCGGTTTCAAGATCAGCAATCAGGGTCGAAATCGACCCGTCATCGCCGACATCCCCGAACTGGCTCGCCACCATATTAAGCGGATCTGAAAAAACCGATGCATAGCCGCTTTCAGATGCCGCTTCGCTGATCGACTTCAAAAGGTAACTGTCCACGGTCGATCCGACGGACGTCACTGTGACACCCGTCGATGCGCCGGTCGTCACACTGCTGGAAAGGCTGAGTGACTTGGCTGTGTATCCTTCGACCGACGCATTGGCGATATTTTCCGAAGACACACTGATCCCGGCCTGACTGGTTTGCAGGGCACTAAGCGCGGCTGATTGTGTGGCACGGATCGACATGGCTGTGACCTATCGGATCTGATCGGTTGATAAAAAGATCGAAAATGGTGACTTACATTTTCATGCTGAAGATTTTCTGGGTTGCCTTGCCCTGCAGGTCCCCCTGCTGGTCATAGGATGTTGCCCCGTCCCCGGCCGTCGCCGCCCAGCCCGCACGAATGCGTTTCAGACACGCTTCGCGCTTTGCCTTAAGGCGGATGTTATTGCGATTGAGCTTCTCGCGAAGCGCGTTGACCATTTCAAAATCAACGATCACCCCGGCATGCGGCTGGCCTGCCTTGGCGTTGCGCTGGTTGGCAAGCTCGCTGTGCAATTCTTCTTCAAGAAGGGTCTTTTCGGCCGTGATATCAGGCAAAAGATTATATTGCGCCTGATCAAGGATCCGCCATTCCACATCCAGAAGATCGCCAAGGCGGGTCATAATACTGGTGATCTTGTCATCATCCTTTGCCATCGACAGATCGCCAGCCGGGTTTGCGTTAAGTACGGTCATCTCGGCCTCGCCTTAGTTCACGGAAGAAATCAGGGTGTCATACATGTCGCTGGTGGTCGAAATGACCTGGGCGGCGGCCGAATAGGCCTGCTGTGCGACAATCATCTTGGAAAACTGGGATGTCGTATCAACCGTCGAACTTTCCAGCGAATAGTCCGCAATCGTTCCGGTACCGCCATCACCCGGCGTCTTGAGAACATAAGTCCCCGACGTATTGCTTTCCTTGTAAACGGTGTCGCTATAAGCCGTCAGACCGTCTGCATTGGCAAAGTCGGCCAGCACAATCTGATAAACCGGTTCGCTGACACCATTGTCATAGGTAACCGACACCACCCCATCGTCAGAGATCGAGATTTCCGAAATCTCGGAATAGTTCGACCCGTTCTGATCTACGGAATAAAGCGTCATGTCGCCGTCTTCATCATCCGACGCATATTGCTGCAAACCGTCATTTTTACCGGCTGTGCCCATGTCGGTAACGATGGTGCTGTCAGATGCACCGGTCGTCCAGCCGGTCACGGTCAGTGTGGCGCTCTCGGTCACATCGTTGCCACCGCCGTCTTCGATCGATTCCAGTTCACCATCGGAATTGAACGTAATGGTCAGCGGCCCGCCAGACGTGGTGCCCGTAACCGTGGTCCCGTCTGACGTCAGTACCGGATCTGAATAATCAAGTTCCCACTCGTTCGCGGCAGTCTTGGTATATTCATAGGTAATGGTGTGGCTGGTACCCAGGCTGTCAAAGACTTCGACATCGATCGAGAAACTGTCACCGACTTCCGCATCCGCAGGCAGGTTGGCGACAATTGATGTTTCTGTGGTGGCCTCTGCGGTGCCGGTCAGATTTTCAAGATTGATGGTGGTCAGGGCAGAAGTACTGGTCGGCACCGTCCCCGATGCGGGCTCGCCATCAGAATTGAGCGCATACCCCATCAGGTAATAGCCCGAGCTATTCACAAGATCGCCGTTTGAGTCCGCGGAAAAATCACCAGCACGGGTGTAATAGGTATCCCCGTTACCATCGGTCACGACAAAGAAGCCGTCACCCGAAATTGCAAGACTGGTTGCAGTGGAATCCGATTCAATCAGGCCCTGCGACGAAACATTGGTCAGGGTCGTGGTCGTTACACCGTTGGAATACCCCTGGGTGGTCGATCCTGGTGTCGTCACCAGCGATGAAAATGACGCGCTGCTGTCTTTGTACCCGACAGTTTCACTGTTTGAGATATTGCCAGAAATGATGCCAAGCGATGTCGATTGTGCATTCAGACCTAAAACGGCGGAATTCAGGGCGCTATTGAGGCTCATGGTTTTGATCCTTTGTTTCAGGAAACTGTTTGCGTGCCCTGTACATCCGAGATCGAAACATCGACCCCGTTTACGTACAGAACGGCTTCGTCACCGGTCAGGTCGAGTGCCGACACCACACCGGTCATAAGGATTTCGGAATCAACGGAATTGCCATTGGAATCGATGGCACTGACCGACAGGGTGTAGGTCCCCGATGTCAGCGTTGCGCCATCATCGGTGGTGCCATCCCAGATGAAGTTGTTGCTGCCTTCAGATCCGGTTTCGGTCGTTTCATAGACGACATTGCCGTCTTCGTCGGTCACGGTGACCGTGACACTTTGGGCGTCATCTTCAAGGACGTAGTACCATTCGGCTTCGCCATCCTCGAGCGGGGCGGTATCGCCAATGGCAACAACATCGGTTCCGAGATAGGCCTGCGCCGCGCTGTCATCGACAACCCCCTGAAGTGCCGTCAGCGATTCAGAAAGATTGGAAAGAAGCGCGTTATTCTGTTCAGCCAGTTCAAGCTGTTCGAATGTTGCAAGCTGATCTGTGATATCCGACACGTCTTCCGGGTCGGTAGGATCCTGATTCTGCAACGTCGTCAGCAGCAAGGTCATATAGGTTTCATACGTCGAGTCATCGCTCGTCGTCGTGCTGGACGTGCTGCTGCCCGACGATGACGTCGAGGAAGTCAGGCTGTCATATGTCAGGCCACTGAGAAAACTCATCACCAACTCCGGGCAAGAACAGTTTAAGGCGTCTATGTTCATTGCACGGGGGGTGGCGCGAAAACTGGCGCAGAAAGTTTCCGTTTTAACGAAATAAAAAAGGGATGCGATCGCATCCCTTGATTTTCACCGGTATTCTATTGCCGTCTTGGTGGCGGCGGCAATTCGCCAGGGCCCATCAAAATCATTTG
Organism: Thalassospira sp. MCCC 1A02491; assembly: GCF_001613785.1. Lineage (NCBI taxonomy): Bacteria > Pseudomonadati > Pseudomonadota > Alphaproteobacteria > Rhodospirillales > Thalassospiraceae > Thalassospira > Thalassospira sp. MCCC 1A02491. Next base: position 51,348 of record NZ_LPVX01000008.1, read on the forward strand.
CCGACGATCTTTGGGTGACAGCTTGATCGCCGCATTGGCCATATGACCAAGGATCGCGCTCAAATCATCGCCAATCGCCTCGCGCAACCCGGCATAGGCTTCCCTGATCTCGGCCTCGGTGGCATCGGGACGATCGAGCGTCTCGCGCAGTTCCACCGTCAAAAGGAACGGGCTTGACCGGCCTTTGATGTCGTTGATCACACCATCAAATTCATCATCGAAAATAACCTTGCCTTCCGGGCTAAGCCGATTGCGCACATTCTTGAGCATACGCACACCGGGCGGCTCATTTTCAAAGGCCGGCGGGGGCGGTGGTGGCATAAAGAAATGAAACATCGAAAACCCGCTAACCAGGTTTCCGGCAAGCGCACCAGCCAAAAACAGATTGATCGCCAGTGACGCCCACATCACTTTGCGCATGGATGACACGCGGCGGAATGCAAAGCTCATTGCGGCTGCACTCCTTGTGCTTGATCGGATTTTGTCATTTCCGGCTTTTGAAGATCATCGGGGTTGGTCATCTGATCAATCACATAAAGATGGTTTTCCAGAAGATCGATCATCTCGACCTCGTCGGCCTGTGCGGTGACCTGTTGACCTTCCTGTACGGTCATCGCGACCCCGAATGCAAATCCGGCCAGCACACAGACAACCATCCCGACACCCGAAAACACACCACGCCCCAATTGATAAAGCGTACCCTTGGCCCGGCCGCCATAATGCGCACCGTCACCTGTGATCGCCTGATTAACCGGCGATGTTGCGGACTTGGCGGGATAGGTTTTGCGCGCCGGGCTTTCTCCGGTGGGCGCGGCACTTGCTGCACTCAGATGGGCGCGCGAACGCGGGCGATCATCAATTGTCGCAAAGGATTGGGCGGGATCGGTTTCCGAATTGTCGCGAGCATCGCCACTTTTGGCTTCTTGGGCCTCAATGGCGGCAAAAATATCGTCAATGGCCTTGTGTTTGCCCAGCGGCAACGGATCATCAGACAGCAAATCTTCGACAGAGCGCAGCGATTTCAGCATTTCTGCCGCTTGCGCATCCTGTGCGATCAGAACGTTTGCTTCACGACGCAACGCGTCTGGCCAGGACGCCAAATCCCAACCGTACTGATCCAGTAATTCTTCGAAACGCTCGATTTTCACAGCACACCGCTTTTTCATAGGACGAACTTACCTGTTCGAACAGAACGTAAAACTAATCGTATATCAGATCGTTTTCAACTCTTCACGTAAACGCTTGCGCGCCCGTTTCAACAGAGATTCCATAGCATTGACCGAGACCCCCATAATCGACGCGGCTTCCTGATTGGATAATTCACGGTCGTAAAACAAGTTAATGGCAATTTGTTGTTGGTCGGACAATTTCTTGATTGCAAGTCGCAGACGCTTGAATTCCTGATGCTGGGCAAGCCGGTCAACCGCCGGCATGGCTTCATCGGGCACCTCGTCAAGTTCGGCACCATCGACAAACTGTGGTTTGCGTTTGATGTCGATAACCCGGTTCACCGCAACCCGGTAAAGCCAGGTCTTGAAAGTCGCCCCGCCATCGGCCCGCCACTTTTCCCGATGCAGCCAGACACGTACAAAGACATCCTGTGCCACATCTTCGGCGTCTCCGCCGGTCAGGCCCATGCGACGCGCGATGCCTACAATCCCGCGGTAATACCGTTCGACCACCACGCGATAGGCCCGCTTGTCGCCCTGAACCATACGGGCAACAAGACTGTTGTCATCAAGTTCGGACAGAACCTCACTGACAGCTGGAATGTCTGACGTATCAGAGCTTGTCGGCACTGCTCCGCGAAGACCTACACTCAAATGTCCCTCACAACACTGTTCCGATCATCGTCTGCCCTGATTGGGCCTGAACAGTCCTACTTGGATCGACTTTCGAGAATTTTTCCCATTCGCGCGCAAGCTCTTGCAGGTTGCGGTCAACGACCTCGTAACGTTCCTCCATGGAAGCGTCCCTGCGATTACGTGCGAGCAATTTAATCATTCTTGCGTAAAAGGCAAAGAGATCTCGTGACAGTTCCGGTGCACTTTTTGGCGCGATACACGCCTGAAGCGCCTTGAGCCGGGTCACCACCACCGCCTTTTCGCGGCCTTCAAGATCAAACTTCTTCTCGCTGCGATATTGCGCGGCCAGACGCAAATGCTGACGGGTCCGCGTGATGGCAATCGCCATCATTGCCACCGGTGACGTCGTGCGCAACGCGTTGTTATACTGGGCACTTGCCCCGGCATAACGATATGCCTGCTGCGCGGCTGTTGCACTGTTATTAGTCATCATCACCCCACAAGGCATCAAGTTGTTCACGCAAAAGCTGCAACTGATAAAGCTCTGCTTCGATTGCGGAATATCGTTCGGTCAGTTTGGCGGCATATTCTTCGGCATCGGCGGTGATGTCTTCGACTTCTTCTTCAAGATCATCCACCTGCTCTTCGAGCCGTTCCAGGCGATTGGCAATCAGGCCATCGGAACTGTTGGTATATTTGTCGAGCGAATTGGTCAGGTCATAGGCAAGGCCGCTGGTGATCGACACCTCGACACTTTGTGAACTGTCCCCGCCAAAGAACAGCGTGACACCCTCATAGGCACCACCTTCGACCCCGACAAGTTTGTTGCCATTGATGGTAAACAGACTGTCATCACCATTCACACTGGCGGACGTGATATTGCCATCAGCGTCGGTAACAATGTCGACCGTAAAGGTCCCGGTGTATGATCCGTCAGCTTCCGACACCAGAAGGTCATCAGAATCCGTTGACCCGGAATAGGAAAACAGATCGGCCACCGCGTCAAAGTCCGACACCAGTGCTTCTTCAAGCACTTCTGAATCAATGACCAGATAGTTGCTGTCATCAAGCGTGATGCCGATTGACGCCAATGACGCATATGTATCGCTGTCACTGGTAAAGGACAGGGCATCATAAACGGTCGAGGAAACCGAACTCAGAAGACTGTCACCAAACAGAACCGCATCCTCGTCCGCACCTTCGCCGGCCTCATAGGCCTGGTTGGTAATGACAAAGCTGCGCAGCTCGTTATAGGCATCGACAAAGGCCTCGATGGCGCTATAGGCAGAACTGGCGTCTTCTTCGATTTCAAGCGTGATTTCCGTGCCTTCTTCCTCGGCATAGAGATAAAGCGTCACACCATCAATCACATCATCAACCGTGTTGCTGCTGCGTGTGACTTCAACGCCATCGATCGAAAAGATCGCCTGATCGGCTTCCACAAGTTCGTTGGCATAGGACCCGTCTGCCGCCAAAAGTCCAAGCGACTGCGCCATGGTTGTATCGGCACCATCGCTGTCAAATGTGATTTCCTGCCCGGTATCAACAGCTGACAGAACCAGCATGAATTCATCATCGGAAATCTGCAGAACGCTTGCACTGACACCGGTTGTCGATTTCTGGTCATTGATGGCATCGGCAATGTCATCAAGCGACATATCGGCAGTAATTTCGATATCGACCGCCTCGTAATCGTCACCGGCGACAAGACTGATTGTCCCGGTAAGCGACATCGCCGTCGTACTGTCGGTTGTCGTATCCCCGCCCAGCTTGTGCGCGGTGGCAAGTTGTGTGATTTCAAGTGTGTAGGTGCCGGTTTCAGCCGTATCGTCAACCAGTACACCGACAACATCGGATGCATCGGTATTGGCATCCGACGATGAAAGATAGGCCGACTTTCCGACCCAGACATCATCACGCGAACTGTCAAGTTCGGTTGCCGCTGTCAGATCCTCGGCAGCATCTTCAAGCGCCTCAAGCAAGGTCTGAAGATCTTCAAAGGCGGCAATCTCAAGTTCGACTTCATCGATTTCGGCCTCGACATTGTCGGCGACCTCCATCTTGGCGTCATAGGCATCCTGAACCAGCTCGGCAGTATCAAGATCGGTCAGGCCTGAAACATAGGATGAAGAGGCATAACTCGACGACGATGCAGAATTGATGGTCGACATGTGCTCCTCCCTTTCTCATCCGTTAAAAAATTCAGGGCCATCCGGGGGCTCTCAAACACCGGATGGCCCTGTCACGAGTTAGCTCAGCAGTCGCGAGAGCTTCTCGAGATTCTCATTGGAAACTGACAAGGCCTGAATGGCAGAATCCATCTTCACGCCCAGTTCGGTCTGATCCGCACTGAGCTGCGCAATATCGGCGTCCATATAGACGCTCATTGCTGATTCAAGGTTGGTTTTCGCGGTTTCGATGTTGCCCGCGGCATAATCGAAACGCGACATCATCGCACCGACGGATGCACGGCCTGCCGAAACGGTTTCAATCGCCGTCTCGATCAGGGTCAAAGCAGCAGCAGCAGTGGTCGAAGTCGTGACGTCAGCCGCGGCAATACCAAGACCGGTTGAGTCATAATCGGTGCCGATCGTGACCGAAATGGCCGTTGCTGACGCGTCTGCGGAAACCGTGAAGTTTTCGTCATACGTCCCGTCAAGCAGCGAGGTATCAAAATAGGTCGTTGATTCAACAATGGAATCAACCTGGCTGATCAGTTCCTGGAATTCATCATCCAGATATGCACGTTCGGTATCGGTCACCGAACCGGACGATGCCTGGGATGCCAGTTCATACATACGTTCAAGGATGTCGGCGATTTCAGAAAGGCCGCCATCTGCAGTTTCAAGAATGGCTGTTGCAACCTCGGCATTGTCACCGGCCTGTTCCCAGGCCGCATAGTCAACCGACATTGCGGTATACACAGCAAGACCTGCTGCATCATCAGATGCCGAGTTGATTGCCTTGCCGCTCGACATTGCTGTCAGAACAGAAGTCATATCGTCGGTGGTCTTGTTCAGGTTCGACACCGCAAGGGTGGCCGACATGTTCGTGTTAATACTCGCCATTGCGCTTCTCCTATTTGGATGTGTTTTGGCCTACCTGCCAACGCGACCCACTTCGGGCCGATATAGGTGTCCACGCAGCGGCGCGAAAAAACTGGCGCGCCAAATGACGATTTTTTTGATTTATTTTTCAAACACCCGCCAAGCCGCCGGAACCCTGGGGAAATCGCGCACAAAAAAGAAAAAGGCAGCCATGAAAAGCTGCCTTCATAGAGTGTCGGGGGCGTTGTTAATCCTGACCCGTCCCAATCAAAATGGAACAGGCCCGTGCCTTAGCTCAGAAGCTTGGAAAGCTTTTCAAGGTTTTCGTTGGAAACAGACAGCGCCTGAATGGCTGAGTCCATTTTCACACCAAGTTCGGTCTGATCCGCACTTAGTTGCGCAATGTCGGCATCCATATAGACACTCATTGCGGATTCAAGGTTGGTCTGGGCGGTTTCGATATTGCCTGCGGCATAGTCGAACCGCGACATCATCGCACCAACCGATGCACGACCGGCCGAAACGGTTTCGATCTGTGCTTCAATCATCGCAAGCGCCGTGGTTGCGTTTGCCGCCGACGATATAGAAGACGTATTGAACGCCGCAGTCGCAGTGGTGGCAGTCGTGCCACTGCCAACAACATAAACAACGTCTTCGGTGGTGGCATAGTTGGTATCAAGCGTCACCGAAATCGGTGTTGCACCCGCATCCGCGGACACGGTGAAGCTTTCATCGTAATTGCCGTCAAGAAGCGACGTATCGAAATAGGTCGTTGATTCAACGATGGAATCAATCTGTTCCATCAATTCACTATATTCGTCATCCAGATAGGCACGTTCGGTATCGGTCACCGAACCGGACGATGCCTGGGATGCAAGTTCGTACATCCGTTCCAGAATATCGGCAATTTCCGACAAACCACCATCAGCGGTTTCAAGAATTGCTGTTGCGACCTCGGCATTGTCACCGGCCTGTTCCCAGGCGGCATAGTCAACCGACATCGCAGTGTAAACCGCAAGACCCGCCGCATCATCGGATGCCGAGTTGATCGCCTTGCCGCTCGACATCGCGGTCAGAACCGATGTCATCTCGTCAGTAGTCTTGTTGAGGTTCGACACCGCAAGGGTGGCCGACATGTTTGTATTGATGCTTGCCATTTCTAACTCTCCTATATGGATGTGTCGTTTGGCTTACCTGCCAAAAGGCCCGCATTCGGGCCGATACAAGTGCACACGCATCACCACATGGAAAACTGGCGCAGATTTTTGGTCTTTTTTCCAACGGCCGCCAAATGATCCGGTCACATCACTGGATGTGCATCGGGTTCGGGCACGCATACCAGCACCCCAAAATGCAGCAGGGCCGCCCGAAAGCAGCCCTGTTCAACATCAACTTTATGATCCCTTGGGCATCCCGTCTTGGTGTGGCTCGACCGGACCGCCTTTGGTGATTACGAACGCCGTTCTGCCCGATCACGCCAGTAAAGACTGATATCGGCCTCGGGTTTGCCAAACAGATAGCCTTGGGCAAAATCAAAACCGGCCTTGGTAATCAGATCGCGCATCTGATCGGTTTCAATCATTTCACCGACCACCTCGACATCAATATCGTGGCACAGCTCGACGAGCGAGCGCATGAAAGCCTGCCCTTTGATGGTCTTCATTGATTGCCGAATTGATTCCCCGTCGACCTTTACATAATCGACATCCATCGCACTCAGATACCGGAAGTTCGACGCCCCGGTCCCGAAATCGTCCAGACAGATTTCAATGCCGAATTCCCGGAACCGGGCAATCCATCTGGCAGCATTGTCGATATCGCGGATTTCCGAAGTTTCCGTGATCTCGATCATCAATTGCTGCAACGTTTCGTGATTTCGCTCGAACAACGCGACTGCTGACCGGCAAAAATCCGGATTACTTAGTGAATGACCGGAAATATTCACGGCCACCCGAACAGTTATTCCGGTTTCAAGTTGCGATTTGATCCATTTCAGGCTTCGGCGCAACATCGCAAGATCAAGCCGATGGATCATGTTGACCTGTTCGGCAAAGGCGATCAGTTCCTGTGTCGGGATCAGTTTTCCATCATCGTCATGGAATCTGACCAAGGCTTCGAAATGATGAATTTCCCCGTTCGGAAGCCGCACGATCGGTTGATACACAACATCAAATTTCAGTCGATCAACCCGCTTGCCGAAATCCTGCATCGCCGAAAAGGTACTGTTGACCAGATTACCTGTCTGCCCCATCAGGCGTGAAAAGGTAAATCCATGCTCCTGATGGTCACAGAAACGGCGGATCGAATATAAAACCCCGCGCGCCAGATCCCCTGGCGGGATGACGTCGGTGGTAAAATCGGTGACGGTCGAACTGACTTCAACGCCAATCCCCTTGGGATCGGCATCGCGCACACATTCCTCGATCCGCTTTTCCAGATCGCCAATCGGTACATCCGGGCGGTGCAACATGCCAAATTGTTCGGGCCCAAGACGCCCGGCCGTATCACCGGCAACTGAATGCGCCCTTAAAAATGCCCCGACACTTGCCATCAATTCGTTGCGTTCGATCTGTTCCATGCGCTTGCACAACGGATCAAAGGCATTCAGCGTCATCAGGGTGAATTTATGTTCCGTTCCGGTTTCGCGCTGGGCGACCAGCCGTTCGGTCACAACCTTGGACAGGCTTTCCTCATCAAGAAGCCCGGTTGAATTATCGCGCTGGATGGATCCGACCACCTCGGGCGGCAGGGCATTGATCGCCACACGCAACGCGACAAAGAAATGATCCCCAAGATCAGGCAGGAAATATCCGCTCATGGAAACAGGGGGGCTCAACAATTCGTTGCGCTGGGCAAACCGGACCTGAATATTGTCCATGCGGCCGCGTCTGCGGGCAACATGCAGCATTTCCGTAACCAGCGGCCTGAACTGTTTGGCCAGCAAACCCGTAAAGAGTTTACCTGCAAGATCCTGTGGACGGCGCCCCAAAATGCCGTCCGACGCGCCGGAGGCAAATACAATCCGAAAATCGCCATCCAGTTCCAGAAGAAGATCGCCCCACACAAAGGCCAAAGCCGCAAAACGGTTGCGTTCCTTCCGTAATTCGGTTGTTCGAGCTTTTATAAGTTTGTCCAATGCGCCCTCTCACGCTGCTCGTCACTCCCGATGTTTTTCACTTCCCCCGAACTCGAAAAACATCTCCTTTGCCATTCCGGCTTTTCGCCATGATCAACCGCCTATGCTTAACAAGGGTTTTACAACCACAACTTTTGCTATTGTGGTAAATACACACATACGCAGTCCGACCTGGCCGGATCACCCGCCCGAGTTGACGGGTATGATTGACCACCTGTCTTGTTATGCATGCGATTGAAATTACGATCAAATGCGCAGAAACCATACCTGGTGACTTGAAATCCGCCGGAAACCCCATACAACAAGGGCAGATTTACTGAACATGCCCCATTCACGCATTAAGGCCGCCTGACAATGACCAATTCAGCATCCCGCACCGCCAGTTTGCCGCGTTTGACTTCTGACTCTGTCCTGATTTTTGATCTCGACAACACGCTTTATCCGGCCGCGTGCGATCTGTTTTCACAGGTCTCCGATCTGATCGGGCAATATGTGCGTGACACCCTTAAGCTCGAACCGGATGCCGCCTATCGCGTGCAAAAGGACTATTTCCATCGCTATGGCACCACGCTCCGCGGCCTGATGACCGAACATGACATTGACCCGGCCGACTATCTTGCCAAGGTCCATGACATTGATCTGTCGGTTGTCGATCCGGCACCCGATCTTGCACAGGCACTTGATGATCTGCCCGGTCGCAAACTGATTTTCACCAATGCGTCACGCGGGCACGCCGAACGGGTGATGGGCCGCTTGGGGATTGCTGACCGGTTCGAAACCATTTTCGATATCGTCGATGCCGACTATATCCCCAAGCCACAGCAGCAACCCTATGACCGTTTGCTGGCACGCGATGGTGTTGACCCGACACGTGCGATCTATTTCGAAGACATGGCCAAAAACCTTTTGCCGGCCAAGGATATGGGCATGACCACGGTCTGGGTAAATACCGACATCGAATGGGCCCAGAACGGCAGCGACGATCCGCGCATTGATCATCATACCACGGATATCGTTGATTTCCTGCGCAACCTTGCCGCCACTTCCTGATCGCGATCGGATCACGCGCGCCTGCTGCCGCCAGCTTATCATCCACGTGTTCATCCACCTGTGCCCGGTTTTGTCGCCGGACGGCCGATTTGTCATGGTTCTAAGATTGAGCTTCGCGGCGTGATCCGCTATGTCTATCGACCAAAGGGATCAGGAACGGAGAATTGCCCGAAAAAGGGCGTTTCTACGCAAACTGGCGGAGTTGACTTCATGGGCTGCATTGACCATTCTCCGCCCGACAGATTTAGGCTGACCGCAAGGACCTTCGTAATATGAACAGAACTGAACTTGAAGGCGTGATCAACGTCGCTTGGGAAAACCGCGACGAGATCAGCTCCGCCACCCAGGGTGAAATCCGCAAAGCTGTTGAGCAGGCACTTCATGCCATGGATCGCGGCGAACTGCGCGTTGCCGAAAAAAACAATGGCAAGTGGGTTGTCAATCAGTGGGCCAAAAAGGCGGTTCTGCTGTCTTTCCGTCTTAATGACATGGCCACGATTGCCGGTGGCCCGGGCGAAAACACCAACTGGTGGGACAAGGTTCCGTCCAAGTTCGAAGGCTGGGGCGAAGCAGAATTCAAAGAAGCCGGTTTCCGTGCCGTTCCGGGCAGCATCGTGCGCCGTTCGGCTTATGTCGCACCGGGCACCGTCCTGATGCCGAGCTTCGTGAACCTAGGTGCCTATGTTGATACCGGCGTGATGGTTGATACCTGGGCGACTGTAGGTTCCTGCGCACAGATCGGTAAAAACGTTCACCTTTCGGGTGGTGCGGGCATCGGTGGCGTTCTTGAACCGCTTCAGGCCGGTCCGGTCATCATCGAAGACAACGCATTCATCGGTGCACGTTCGGAAATCGTCGAAGGCGTGATTGTCGAAGAAGGTGCCGTGATTTCCATGGGTGTCTTCATCGGTGCATCGACCAAGATCATTGACCGCACCACCGGCGAAACCTTTGTCGGTCGCGTTCCGGCATATTCTGTTGTCGTTCCGGGCAGCATTCCGGGCAAGCCGCTTGCCGATGGCACCCCGGGGCCGAGCCTGTATTGCGCGGTCATCATCAAACGTGTTGATGAAAAAACCCGTTCGAAAACCTCGATCAACGAATTGCTGCGCGACTGATTTCTGTCCCGCGCAGGATGGATGATTTATAAGGGGCAAAACGGCCAGTCCGTTTTGCCCTTTCTCACACATGCATGCCGGCTACCAAACCACCGGCATCACACCAACAAGAGATTGCCCGATGTCTGCCGCCCTTGAACTTGCCCAGTCCCTGATCCGTTGCCCATCCGTTACACCGGCTGACGCCGGGGCACTTGATGTCCTGCAAAAGGCGCTTGAGGCGCGCGGATTTGATTGCACGCGCAAGGTCTTTGACGGCGATGACAGCGATACGATCGACAATCTTTATGCCCGGCTGGGCACCAAGGGCCGCAATTTCTGCTTTGCCGGGCACACCGATGTCGTGCCGGCAGGCGACACCAGCGCCTGGACCGTTGATCCGTTTGGCGGCGAAGTCATCGATGGACGTTTGTTCGGGCGGGGCGCTGTTGATATGAAAACCGGTATTGCCTGCTTTGTTGGTGCTGTTGATGCCTTTCTGGCGGCCCGTCCGGATTTTGATGAATCGATTTCCTTCCTGATCACCGGCGACGAAGAGGCCGATGCCATCAACGGCACCGTCAAACTGGTTGAATGGTGCGATGACCGGGGCGAAAAATTCGATTGCTGTCTGGTGGGCGAACCGACCAACCCGAAATATCTGGGCGAAATGATGAAAGTCGGTCGCCGCGGCTCTGTGACCGGTTGGCTGACCGTATTTGGCGCACAAGGTCACGTCGCCTATCCGCATCTGGCCGATAACCCTGTGCCGCGCATGATCAGAACACTGGATGCCCTTAATTCCCGCCAACTGGATCAGGGCACGGACCATTTTCAGCCCAGCAATCTTGAAATCACCACCGTCGATGCGGGAAACGCCGCCACCAACGTGGTTCCGGCCAAAGTCAGTGCGGCATTCAACATCCGCTTTAATGATCAGCATACCGGTGCCGATCTTAAAAAATGGATCGAAGATACCTGTGCCGAGCATGCCGGCGCGCACGAACTTAAGGTCAAAATATCGGGCGAGGCATTCCTGTCCAACCCCGGCAAGCTCGCCACCCTGATTGCCGATGCTTCGGAAAAAGTCACCGGCAAACGCCCGGAAATGAGCACCACGGGCGGCACATCCGATGCCCGCTTCATTCAGAAATACACCGAAGTCGCTGAATTCGGTCTGGTCGGCCAATCCATGCACAAGGTCGATGAACATGCCATGGTCGATGACATCGAAAACCTTGTCACGATCTATGCCGAAGTTCTCAGCGGCTTTTTTGACTGATTATCCGGCCTGTTTGGTTTCCCCGGCCGGGATTTTGCCGCGCGATGTCAGAATACTGTCGCGCGTGTCGGTCAGAATGCGATCGGCAGTCTGATCATCAACCGCGCGGCTTAAAACCACCGCCCCCACCATCATCGCCAGCATGGTGGTCGATTCCTGCTGATATTCGGGGGGCAGGTTACGGACCCGTTTGTCGGAATCGATATTGATGTGCTGGTCAATGCCCGGCACATCGTCTTCTTTTGCCAGCTTCCAGGCCAGTTTCTCTGTCGCCTGATTGATCAGTTTTGAAAATGCGGCGCGTGCCTTGTCACCAGATCGCGAAACTTCGGTCGACAAGGTCGGCAAGGCACATCCCATATCGGGGTTTTCAATATGAAGCCGCGACAGATAAAGTTCGGCAAATGCGGTTACCCAGTCATGCCCCCGCATTTCCGCCTTGCGCAATTTGGCCAGTACCGGCGATGACAAAAGTGACATGCCGTTTTCCACACAGGCCACAAACAGGTCTTCCTTGTTTTTGAAATGGGCGTAAAACCCGCCCCGCGTCAGTCCGGCTGCTGCCATGACCTGATCAATCGTCACATTTTCAAACCCGTGCTTTTTGAACTGGGCTGTTGCCGCATTCAAAATGCGAATACGGGTCTTTGGCTTGTGCGCAGCGCTATAGGGCATGGCGACCTCCGTCTTGCGATCCTGATTTTCATCCAGGCGCACGATGACATATAACAATAATATGTTCTTGAACATATTATGTGGAAGGCAATCCTGTCTGCAAGGCACCGCATCACCGATCACCGATCGGTTGGCAAAACCGCACGTCATGCAGCAAAGGAACCTGCCATGTCAGAACTCATTATCGTCGGAATGCCGCGCAGCAACCTGACGCGCAGTGTTCGCATTGCTTGCCTTGAAAAGGAAATCAGCTTTGATTTCACCAGCCGCGATGTTCAGACACCAGGTCGCCCGCCCACCAATGCCTTGTTGGAACGCAATCCGTTTGGCACGGTCCCGGTTCTGATCCACGGCACCTTCACGCTTTATGAGACTGCGGCAATTTGCCGCTATATCGATGATAATTTTGCCGGTCCGCTATTGCGCCCGGTCCGTGCCGACAAAGTGGCGCGCATGAATCAATGGATCAGTGTTGCCATGACACGGCTTGATCAAAACATCATCCGCAACTTTGTCATCCCGATGGTCTTTGCCGATCATAAAAAACGCCACGATCCGGGCTTTGCCATCCACATGAACCAGCTTGCCGACGTGATCCGTCGCGATCTGGCCGTTCTTGATGATGCCTATGGCAACGGCTGGTTGTTCGAAGATCGCTTCACGCTTCCCGACATGATGATCATGCCGATGCTGCATTACCTAAATGCAATGCCCGGCGGTCCGGAAATGCTGGCGGATGCCCCCAATGTCAGGGCCGCTTACGACCGGTTCAAGGCCCGCGGTTCTGCTGCCCAAACCGACCCGCTTCTGCCGGAACAAATTCTGAAATCGGCCTGATGACGGCGTTTGCCCGGCCCCGATGGTTCCCTTAATCCTGTCGGGGTCTTTGGCCACCACAGACGGGGGCGTCTTCCTCCCCCTTCCCCCGGAATGGCGGGTTTCCTGTCTGTGGTGGTCTCTTTTTTTATACCGGTCAGGGCGTCCAGGTGATCGGGACATAGCCGCGAAGCATTTCAATCCGTTCCAACCAGGCACGTACCCCCGGATAGGGCGCAAGACTTATTTTCCCAAGTTCGGCCCGGTGCGTATAGGCATAAAGCGAAATATCGGCAATCGTTACCGTTTCACCCACCAGCCAGTCATGTGCAGACAGACGTTTTTCCATCAGATCAAACGCACGCTTGGCACCGGCCTGCTTCATCGGTTCAAGGATGTCGGCATTGGCCGGAAGCCCCTTGATCTCGTACCAGGAAATCAGAACCGCCACGTTCGGTTCATGATCATACTGTTCAAAGAACAGCCAGCCCATCATCTCCGCCCGTTCAAAGCGGTCTTTGGGGATAAAGTCGGTACCCTCTGCCAGATAGCCGAGAATGGCGTTGCTTTCTGCCAGAACCCGACCGTCATCAAGAACAAGGGCCGGAATTTTGCCGTTCGGATTGATCTTTTCAAGATATTCCGGTGTGCGGGTTTCCCCCTTCATGATGTCGCGTTCGACATATTCAAAGGATTGCCCCAACATGGACAGCAGCAAACGGACTTTATAGCCGTTACCCGACATCAGATAGTCGTTTAATATCATTGTGAAATTCCCTGTGGCACATGCGTTAAAAGCATTCGCGTCAAAGCATTGGCCGGCCAGCTCCGATATTTGCCGCTGGATGATTTTCACACAATCGAATAGTTTTGACCCAATTGTTCAAATTAATTGATCATAAATTCTGATCAAAAGGATGGGCCATGGATTCCGACCTGTTGCGCAGTTTCGTCGCCTTTGCCGAATGTGGCAGTTTCAACCGCGCAGCCGACCGGATCGGGCGCACGCCATCGGCCTTTTCCATGCAGATGAAACGACTTGAGGAACTGGTCGATAACAAGCTGTTTGAACGGGACGGCCGCAATGTTCTTTTGACCAATGATGGCATCACCTTTGTCGGCTATGCCCGGCGCATCCTGTCCCTTCAGGACGAAGCCATGGGCAAGTTGCGCAATCAGGATGCCGCACGCCCGATCCGGATCGGCTGCCCCGATGACTATGCCCAGAAAATTCTGCCCGTCGTCCTGCGTGCGATCCGCAGCATCCTTCCCGATGTGACATTCTTCATTTCGATCAATCCGACCATTCTTTTGCAACGCATGCTTGATCAGGGGGAACTTGATATCTCGCTGGTCAGCCGTTCGGCCATGGGTGAAGAAGGATATTTTTTGCGTCACGAACCGGGTGTCTGGGTAACATCCCCGATCCATCGCCAACATGAAATTGATCCGCTTCCGCTGGTTCTTCCGGCCGAAGACTGCAAATTCCATGCTTGGGCAATTGATGCCATTTCGAAATCCGGCCGCCCCTTTAATCTGTTTGCCACCACAAGACAGGCCGCATCGCTTTTGCATCTGGTGCGCGACGGGTTGGGTGTTGCCGCCCTTGCTGCGGCTAGTGTCACCGATGAATTCCAGATCCTGGACAGTCGCGATGGTTTCCCGCCGCTGCCTGCTGTCGGGGTTGCCATCATGCTGGCAGAAGATTCCCACCCGCTGGTCAGCCGCAAACTGGCTGGTGTGATTCAGGATTATGTCAGTCAGAACCTTGATGACACCCCGGCTGATCGTCAAGAAAGCTTGACCATGGCCGGTGCAAACTGATTGGATGCGCGCCCGCGACAAACGACCTGACCAAAAACGCCAACCAAAGTTGATCCGATGACGTCCAAACCACGCCTGAATATTTGCATTACATGTACCGCATCGAATGCCGATGCCCCGTCCGATCCGCGTGACGGTAAGCAATTGTTTGATCGCATGGCCGCACTTTGCGCCGACCACGACCTGCCATTTGACCTGCATCCGGCGGAATGCCTGACCAATTGCAAATCGGGCTGCTCTGTTGCACTGAATGGTGCGGGCAAGTGGGGATATGTTTATGGCAATGTCGATCCCGACACCATGCTTGATGATCTGCGGGATCTTGCCACCCGATATGCCGACAGTGAAAATGGTATTGTTGCCTGGCGCGAACGTCCGGAAACATTACGGCGCAATGTGATTGCGCGCATTCCGCCACTCGATTAACGGGATAATTTGACCGATATCCGGGCGTCAGCCAGATACACCGGCATGCAATTGACGCCATAATTCTTCAACGTCGCCACCGGCCAGCAACCTGGCCACCAGTGCGTTGAACTCATCAAGCGGAATGGCCGATTCCCTGGTCAGTACCGACACCAGATCATAGGTCGCATCGGGTTTGTCCCCGATGATCAGGCGTTCATGCAATCTGGGGTCACTTGCAAAACGACGGGCTAAAAATCCGGCCGACACGATGCCGATCGGCGCTTCTCCGGCCAGAAGCCCGTTCAGAACTTCGCTTTCGTTATAGCGAAGCTCCACATTGAAGTTTTCGCGTAAATAATCCGGATCGGCATTGAAATCGGCAAAACCGTAATGAAAGCCCAGAACACAAAGCATGGGATGGGCCGAAACATCAGCAAACAGGCTTTTGGCGTCTCTCTGGCTTGCCAAAGTCAGATAGATGTCCTTTTCCCGGACAATCGGATCGGAATAAAGCACGTCAAACGCCGGCCAGTCCCATTGGGCACTTTCAAGCAAAATCAGATCAAGCTCGCCATTCATCAATGCCTGATATCGTCGTCTTGATGACGTTTCGGCCAGCTCGAACCGATAGGTGTCCTGCAACCCGTTGAGCCGATCAATCAGCATCGGGACGATGCCACGCGGTGATCCGTCCTCAAAATAATATACCACGCCATATTCATACGCCCCGACCTTGACGGGAACAGGGTCGCCGGCCTTGGCCGGAACTGCCCAGACCCACAACAAAAACGCACCCAGCGCCAAAACGGCCCGAACCGCGTGATGATGTGAATGATGCTTTCGCACGATCTCTTTCCCGAACTTTTTTGCCACCGATAAAAAACGCTGTCGCTGCCAAACCAAAAAGTATCAAAGCCGGTCGCGGCATGTTTTGCCGTCGACGACACCTTTTATATGAGTCGGGCGCACCAGTTTTCCAGAAGGTAGCGTGCAATAGAAATCGGACGCGGAAGATTTATGCCCTTTTCCGGCAGTCCCGGAACGTCATCGCGATGAACCCACATGGCGAATTCGATTTCTTCCTGATCGGGGAAAAGTTCGGTGGTTTCTGCTTCGGCAATGAAGCCCAGCATCAATGAGCCGGGAAACGGCCATGGCTGGGACGCCACATATTGCGGGCGTTTGATCCGCACGCCGACTTCTTCATAAACCTCGCGGGCCACCGCCTGTTCAAGCGTTTCGCCCGGCTCCACAAACCCCGCCAGAACCGACACCATCCCGGGCAAAAATTGTGGCGACCTTGCCAGCAAAACATGATCCTGATGATGGATCAGCATGATCACAGCCGGGTCTGTTCTTGGAAAATGGGCCTTGCCGCAATCGGGGTTGGTACATTGCAACCGATAACCGGCTTCCTCGATCCGGTTGGGATGCCCGCAATTGCCGCAAAAACGATGACCCCGATGCCAGTTGAAAATGGCACGCGCCTGGGCGGCCAATGCCGCCTCGTCACTTGAAAGTGCCGCCATGCGGGTGCGCATATCACCAAACCCGCCTCCCAATGCCCGTACCGCTTCATCCCGGTCGGCAACCACCGGGGCAATATCCACGGCAATGACCGGCCCGTTTTGATCCCGACCGATATAAATCCAGTGCCCGCCATTCAAATCCACATCCAGATGCGGGATCGCCGGACCACCAAGCACCACCAGTTCATGCGCATCCATATCCTCGGGCCAGGCAAATAGCGGATCACCGGCATGACAAATCAGAATCCGCAACGACTCCTCGGCCAGAAGAATCTGCTGCCAGTCTGCGGTTTTGCGCAATACGGCATCGCGATCAAGATCAATGGATTCATAGAACTGCCTGTTCATGGTGGTGCGTTTCCTTGAATGCTTCTTGCGGGATCACGGGCAGTCAACTTCTTGAGGTTCCCGGTTTTTCCGTGGGGATCGGCAACGACATTAACGCGGACATTCCCGTGCCAAAAGCCACGATTGCGTCATTTCAAAAAAATCCAAGCCAACCCTTGCGTTTTGGCAGCTGTTGGGCGATATAGGGGGCGAGAGGCTGGCAGTGGACGGACCGCTCGCCAACCCGGTCAGGACCGGAAGGTAGCAGCCGTAACGAGTTTTTCCGGGTCGCTGTTCAGTCTCTCACCCTTATCATTCCCCAAACATCCCCTTGTTTTTTGTCATGTGCCTTACATCTTCGGGCATGTGGTTTTTTGTATGGGAAATTTCCCACTTGGCCTTTCCCATCCCCGATGGAAGCTGCTAAAACCAAACTGACTTTCAACATGCCGGACCGGATGAATGAGCGATCAGATCGAGACCGCCAGCCAAGATATGCCCGAAAGTGACGCACCTGCGCCCGAACAAGCCGCTGCACCCCAATCAAGCAGCGCTGCACCGGCCGCCGCAGACAGCAACACCGCACCCAAAAGCGAATATCAGGTTCTTGCGCGAAAATACCGTCCGAAAACCTTCGAAGAGCTGATTGGTCATGGCCCGATGGTCAAGACCCTGTCCAACGCCCTTGAAAGCGGGCGTCTGGCCCATGCCTTTGTTCTGACCGGGGTGCGCGGTATTGGTAAAACCACAACGGCCCGTATCATTGCACGTGCGCTGAACTGCATCGGTGCGGATGGCAAAGGCGGGGCGACTATTGAACCGTGTGGCGTCTGCGAACATTGCCGCGCCATTGCCGAAGACCGCCATGTCGATGTTCTGGAAATGGATGCCGCGTCCCGTACCGGTGTGGATGACATTCGCGAACTGATCGAAGGCGTGCGCTATCGCCCGACCTCGGCCCGTTACAAGATCTACATCATCGACGAAGTGCACATGCTTTCCAAAAGTGCGTTTAACGCGCTTCTCAAAACGCTTGAAGAGCCGCCGGAACATGTGAAATTCATCTTCGCGACCACCGAAATCCGCAAAATTCCGATCACGGTTCTGTCGCGTTGTCAGCGCTTTGATCTTCGCCGCGTTCAGACCGAAGAACTGGCTGCCCATTACACCCGCATCGCCGGGCTGGAAAATGCCGAAATCGAAGAAGAAGCCGTCACCCTGATCGCCCGTGCCGCCGACGGATCTGTCCGTGACGGCATGAGTTTGCTCGATCAGGCGATTTCCCATGGCGCTGGCAAAGTCACCACCCAGCAAGTCCGTGACATGCTGGGTCTTTCGGACCGGTCGCGCATTTTCGATCTGTTTGATTTCACCATGAAGGGCGAAATCAACGAGGCGCTTGAACTGTTGTCTGCGCAATATGCACTGGGCGGCGATCCCGCCGTGATGTTGCAGGATATGCTGGACCTGACCCATTGGCTGACTCGTGTGAAATTGTCACCCGATGCCGCCAATGACCCCGGCGTGTCACAGATCGAACGTGAACGTGGCAAGGAAATTGCCGCCAAACTTGCCATGCCGCAATTGACCCGCGCCTGGCAGATGCTGCTTAAGGGGCTTGAAGAAACGCGCATTGCGCCATCCCCCATTCAGGCCGCTGAAATGATCCTGATCCGTCTGGCCTATGCAGCAGAAATGCCGCCGCCCGGCGATCTGATCAAAAAACTGCGCCAGGACATGGCCAACGCGGCAAGCGGTGCCGGACCACAAGGTGGCGGCGGCGGTAATGGCGGCCCCGGACCGCGCATGCAGGTGGTCAATGGCGGCGGTGGTGCCGCTGCCGTGGCACAGCGCCGCCCCGACCCGCT